>DASQKC010000156.1:0-2872 GCA_035630755.1 Actinomycetota bacterium
CGGGCTCGAAGTACGCGGGCGGGATGACCCCGCCGCGCGCCACCGGTGTGTCGCCGACCCAGACGTCGATGAGAGAGGGTGAGACCTCGACGCCGGATGAGCCGACGGCCTGCAGGATCCGCCCCGGGTTCGGGTCGGACCCGAACACGGCGGTCTTCACGAGGGGGGAATCGGCGACCGCCTTCGCGATCGTCCGCGCGTCGCCCTCGCTCGAGGCCCCCTCGACCTCGACGAGCGTGACCGTGGTGACGCCCTCGGCGTCGCGGATGAGCTGGGACGCGAGCGCGGCGCCCACGTCGTCGATGGCGTCCGCGAGCGCCGACCACGCTCGGTCGCCCGGGCCGACGGGGCCCTCGCCCGCCGCGCCGCTCGCGAACAGCAGCACGGTGTCGTTCGTGCTGGTGCACCCGTCCACGGTGAGCGCGGCGAACCACGGCTTCAGCCGCTCGTGGGCGAGCGCCGCGAGGTCGCCCGGTGCGACGGCCGCGTCGGTCGTGACGAACGCGAGCATCGTGGCGAGGTTCGGGCTGATCATCCCGACGCCCTTCGCTGCGCCGCCGACCCGGTGGGGACCCGACGCGGTCTCGGCGGCCTTCGCCACCGTGTCGGTGGTCATGATCGCGTCGGCGAACGCAGGGCCGCCCTCGAGGCCGAGCGTCGCTCCCAGCGACGGGAGGGCGTCCATCACCTCGCGCAGGTGGACGGGTTCACCGATCACGCCTGTGGAGCACGCCAGCATGTCCTCGGAGGCGACGCCGGCCACGGCCGACGCGCCCTCGACGATCCGCACGGCGTCGGCCTCGCCCCGCGCGCCGGTCGCGGCGTTGGCCTGCCCGCTGTTGACGACGACGGCGGTGCCGCGGCCCGCGGCGATCCGTCCCCGCGTCAGCGTCACCGGCGCCGCCACCACGAGGTTCGTCGTGAACAGGCCCGCCACCGTGGTGCCGGGTGCCCCGACGAGCAGGCCGAGGTCGGCGGCGCCACTCGGCTTCACGCCCGCGCTCACGCCGGCGGCTCGGAACCCCGCGGGGAAGGTCACGCCCGCGCTCACGGGAGCACCGCCGTCACCGGCAGGCCGGTCTCCTGGGGCAGCCCCAGGAGCAGGTTCGCGTTCTGGATCGCCTGACCGGCCGCGCCCTTGATCAGGTTGTCGAGGGCGCCGACCACGACGGCGGTGCCGGTCCGCGGGTCGGCGAACGCCTGCAGCTCCACGACGTTGGTGCCGCGCGTGCGCTTCGCGTCGACCATCTCCCCCGCGGGCAGCACCCGGACGAACGGCTGCCCCGCGTAGGCCGCCGCGAGGCAGGACGTGAGCGCCTCGGCGTCGGCGCCGGTCGCGAGCGGCGCGTACGCCGTGACGACGACGCCGCGCACCGTGGGCACGAGGTGCGGCACGAACAAGACGCGGACGTCGTGTCCCCAGACCCGCGCGAGCGCGCGCTCGATCTCCGGCGTGTGCTGGTGGCCGGGGGCGCGGTACGGGCGGATCGAGCCGTCGGTGGCGGCGAACGACGTCGCCTCGACGGCCGCCCGTCCGGCACCGGAGACGCCGGTCTTCCCGTCGACCCGGATCGCGCCGGGCTCGAGCAGCCCGGCCGCGAGCAGCGGCCCCAGCCCGAGGATCGCCGGCGTCGGGAAACACCCCGGGCTGGCCACGAGCTTCGCGCCGGCCACGGCGCCGCCGAACAGCTCGGGCAGTCCGTACACGGCCTCGTCGAGCCAGTCCGGCGCCGGGTGCTCGAAGCCGTACCAGGCGGGGTAGTCCTCGGCCGGGAGCCGGAAGTCGCCGGCGAGGTCCACGACCAGCGCGCCGCCGGCCAGCAGGGCCGGCGCCACCGTCGAGGAGGCGCCGTTGGGCAGCGCCGAGAAGACCAGGTCCACCCGCTCCGCGATCGACACGGGCTCGATGGGCTCGAGCGTCATGTCCCCCTGCGGCAGCTCTGCCAGGTGCGGGTGCGCCGCCGCCAGGGGCCGCCCGGTCGACGAGTGCGCCGCCACGACGCTGACGTCGAGGGTGGGGTGGGTCGCGAGCAGCCGCACGAGCTCGCCGCCCCCGTACCCCGAGGCGCCCAGCACCGCCACCGCGACCGTGTCCCCTCGCATCGCGCATAAGTATGCGCCGAACGCATGGAGATCGTCACCCCCCGCCGCGTAGTCTCCGCGCCATGGGCGCCCTCACCGTCACCCCGGGCCCGATCGACGGCCTCTGGATAGTGGACCTGGAGATCCACGACGATCCCGACCGCCCCGGCGCCAGCTTCCGGGAGGTCTTCCAGGCCGAACGGATGCAGGCGCTCGGCCTGCCCCCGTTCGCCCCCGTCCAGTGGAGCGTGTCGGAGTCGCGCGAAGGGACCCTGCGCGGGTTCCACGCCGAGCCGTGGGAGAAGTTCGTCCACGTGGCGAGCGGCGAGGTGTTCGCGGCGATCGCGGATCTGCGCCTTGACTCGGCGACGGCGGGCCGCGTCTGGACCGCGCGTCTCGATCGATCCTGTGCGCTGCTCGTCTCGCGCGGGCTGGGCAACGCGTTCCAGGTGCTGTCGGAGATCGCGGTCTACGCGTACCTCGTGAACGGGTATTGGCGGCCCGACGCCGAGTACCTCGCGGTCGCCTGGGACGACCCCGACCTCGACGTGGCGTGGCCGATCATGGACGAGCGGCTGGCGCTGTCCGCGAAGGATCGTGCGAACCCCTCGTTCGCGCGCGCGGTCCGCGGGCGCTAGACGCCGCGGCAGGGGATCCGGAAGGGCCCGAGGTTGTACCGCTTCTTCAGGAAGTTGAAGTCGTGGGCGTTCGCCTGCGGACAGAAGTCGTCGACGGCGATCTCGTATTCGACCCCGAAGACCGGCTTGCCCGCGTCGACGAACCGGTCGAG
>DASQKC010000157.1:0-10729 GCA_035630755.1 Actinomycetota bacterium
GTCGTGGCGCTGGAGCTCCTGGCCGACGGGACCTGGTCCGGTGCAGGGGTCCTGGGTCCCGAGGCCTTCGCGCCCGACCCGTTCCTCGACCTCCTGACGGCCTACGGGTCGCCGTGGGGGATCCAGGAGCGCACGCCGGCGCCGGCGTAGCCTCAGGTCGGCCCGCGAACGGGTCGATGGGATCGGTGGGACCCTCCCACGACCGACCCATGACCACGAACGAGACCGACGCCCGCCTGCAGGACGCGCCCGAGCCGGACGCCGCCGTGCCCGAGCCCGCCGCCGTCGCCGACTCGATCGAGGCCGGCTCGCTGCTCGAGGCCACGCCGGAGTGCCTCGTCGTCGCCGCCGACGACGGGCGGATCGTCTACGCGAACCGCAACGCCGCGACCCTCACGGGGTTCACGCGCCACGAACTCGTCGGCAAGCACATCGAGATGCTCGTGGGAGCCAACCTCTTGGAGGCGGGCGACCTCTCGCGCATCGACGCGGTGTGCCGGACCGCGGACGGTGCCACGCTTCCGGTCGAGGTCCACGTGGGCGTGCTGGAGCATCCCACCCGGCTGCTCGTGGTGACGCTCCGGGACTCGACGGAGCTCCAGCTCGGTCGCGAGTCGCTGTACGAGGCGGAGGCGAAGTACCGCAGCCTCGTGGAGCACATCCCGGCCGTCGTCTACCTCGACCCCGTCGACGAGGACCAGACGTCGATCTACGTGAGCCCGCAGATCCGCGATCTCGTCGGCATCGCGCCCGAGGTCTGGCTGGAGGATCACTACGCGTGGCGCCGCCACGTGCACCCTGAGGACATCGACCGCGCGTGGGACGAGTACCAGCAGGCCTACCAGGCGCTCGCGCCGCTCAACCACGAGTACCGCATGGTCCACGAGGACGGGACGATCAAGTGGGTCCTGGAGCAGGCGTACCCCGTCGACGACGAGGACGGGAACCCCTGGCTGATCCAGGGCGTCATCTTCGACATCACGTCGCGCAAGCAGGCCGAGGAACAGGTCTCGTTCCTGGCCTACCACGACAAGCTCACGGGCCTGCCGAACCGGCACCTGTTCGAGGAGATGCTCGACCAGGCCATCGCGCGGGCCCGACGCAACGACACCGGCATCGGGGTCGTGTTCCTCGACCTCGACAACTTCAAGCTCGTGAACGACTCCCTGGGGCACCACGCGGGCGACCTGCTGCTCGCCCAGCTCGCCGATCGGCTGCGCGAGAGCGTGCGTGACACCGACCTGGTTGCGCGCCAGGGCGGCGACGAGTTCATGATCCTGCTGTCGGACCTCGAGCGGGGCGGCGTCGGGGCCGGGGACGCGCCCGACCCCGCGGTCGTCGTGGCCGAAGCCGTGGCCGTCCGCGTCCGCGAGGCGATGGCGCAGCCCTTCGACCTGGGCGGGACGGCGTTCTACGCCACCGGCTCGATCGGGATCAGCCTCTTCCCGCAGGACGCCACGGACGCGCCGTCGCTGTTGAAGAACGCCGACCACGCGATGTACCAGTCCAAGCGCCACGAGCCGGGCGGCTACACGGTCTTCGCGACGCGCGGCGAGGACGCGATGCAGCGGCTCTCGCTCACCACCCGGCTCCGCGAGGCCGTGCAGCAGGAGCCGTGGATCCTGCACTGGCAGCCCATCGTCGAGCTCGCCACGGGCCGCATCGTGTCGGTCGAGGGCCTGATCCGCTGGCCGGACCCGGCCGGGGGATTGACGGCGCCGGGCGAGTTCATCCCGCTCGCCGAGGAGCTCGGTCTCATCGAGGCGATCGGCGACTGGGTCCTGGGCGAGATCGGCCGCCAGCGGTCCGCCTGGGCCGCCGACGGCCTGGAGATGTCCGTCGGGTTCAACCTGTCGCCGCGCCAGCTCTGGTCGGCGCACCTGTCGGAGAAGATCATGGCGTCGGTCCGCGGCGCCGGCGTCGAGCCCAAGGACGTGACGGTCGAGATCACCGAGTCGACCGCGATGGCCGATCCGGACCGCACCCAGAAGGTGCTGGCCGAGCTCAACGCGTGGGGCTTCAAGCTCGCGCTCGACGACTTCGGCACGGGCTACTCCTCGCTCGCCCGCCTCAAGCACATGCCGGTCGACGTCCTGAAGATCGACCGCTCCTTCATCCGAGACGTCGCTCGCGACGCGAGCCTCGCGAGCATGGTGAAGGCGATGATCCAGCTGGCAGAGGGTCTCGACATGGTGCCGCTCGCCGAGGGCATCGAGACGTCCGAGGAGCTCGACTTCCTGGTCGAGCACGGCTGCCCGCTGGGCCAGGGGTTCCTGTTCTCGAGGGCCGTGCCCGCCGTGGAGGTGGCCGCGCTCATGGCGCGCCCCTCGCTCCTGCCCTAGAGCGGCTTGTCGACCGGGTCGGTGCCCGGCGCCCACGGGTACGTGTCGCCCACCCACCCGAAGGGATCCTCGCCGAACGCCGGCGCAGCGGTACGTCCGAAGGCCGGCGCGCGTGGGGGTTTGCGGAAGTCGAAGACGTGCTCGAAGCCGTGGCTGCGCCGGATGCGGTCCGTGAGGGGCGGCAGGCCCCAGTTGTCGGACACGAACCGCAGCGGCGAGGAGAACTCCCCGAGCTCGGTATCGATGACCCCGCGCTCCGTGTACGGCGAGATCGTCAGCAGCGGGACCCGCACGCCCAGGCCGACCTCGTCGAGCGCCGGCGGGACGACCGGATCGTAGAAGCCACCCCACTCGTCCCAGGTGATGAAGATCGCCGTGTGCTCCCAGGCGTCGCTGCGCATGATCCCGTTCACGATCTCGGTCACCCAGTTGTGGGCGTGGCCGGTGGAGAACGGCGGGTGGTCGGACAGTTCGAAGCGGGGCGTCACCCACGTGACGGCGGGCAGCCGGTTGGCCTCGATGTCGCGGACGAGCCGGTCGACGGGCCGGATGTGTTCCTGCCACAGGTCGGTGTGGAACACGTTGCCGATGCCGTTGTACGCGTTCCAGAAGTAGCCGGTCTGGCCGGGCGCCGCGGAGTAATACGCCCAGTCGACGCCGATGTCGGTGAGCTGCTCGCCGACCGTGGGGAACGCGAAGCACGTGTCGTGCTTGGTCACGTCGCCGTGATCGTCTTTGGTGAAGACGAAGACGTCCTCGCCGAAGGCGTCGCACCCCCAGCTCTTGAACTTCGTGCCGTCGGGGTCGACGCGCGTCTCGATGTTCTCGGCGTTGTCGATCACCCCGCCGGAGGTGCCGGCGACGAAGAAGAAGTGGTTCGGGTAGCTCGGGCCGTTCACGCTGGCGAAGAAGTTGTCCGAGAGCGCGTATTCGCGGGCCCAGTGCCAGTAGTTCGGGACCTGGTCCTCGTCGAAGATGGTGTAGGCGTACGTCGAGCCGTAGTCCCCGGTGCCGAACCCGTCCATGCGTCCGCCGTTCAGGCATCGGACCCCCGCCGCTCGGTCGTGTGGGATATCGCCGGGGAGCCAGTCCGGGCAGCGGATGAGCGGCTTCTCCTGGCCCCACTCGACCCCCACGGAGGTCCCCGTCGCGCCGGGGAACTTGCCGAACAGGTTGTTGAACGACCGGTTCTCGAGCATCAGGTAGACGACCCGTTTGATAGGCGTGTCGGTGTCGATGGCGGGGGTCCGGTCGGTGACCGAGGGCGTGACCCGGCCGCCCGTGCAGGCGAACAGGGTCGCGCCCGCGACCGCCATCGCCGACCGCGTGAGGAACTCGCGACGGGGCAGTGGCAACGGGTGGCCGCGGTCGGCGGCGTGGGCGCGGCGGGACGCGGCGGCGCCCGAGGAGGGGGCAGGCATCCACCGGTTGTACCAGACCGGTCCTCCGGTGCCTCTCGCCGGGTACCATCGCCGCCGCCGGCCCGTGCCGGCGTCCCGGACACCATGCGACGCACGATCTGGATCTTCGCCGCCCTCCTCTCGCTCGCCGGCTGCACGTCGGATACCTCGACCTCGACGGGGTTCACGAACGCGCCGGCGCCCTCGGCGACGGCGATCGTGTCCCCTTTGCCCAGGGATGCCACCCTGCCGCCGGCGGCGCCGATGGCGCCCGGCTCGGGGGCCGCCTCGGGCGCACCCGATCCGACCTGCGTCGACGGGTGGTCCACACCGCCGCCGGGCTCGCCGCTCGCCGACGTCGCGATCGACGTGATCCTCGACCGTCTGGCGGTCGGCGGTCGGCCGATCGTCGCTGACCTGCGCCTGTTCGACGGGCCGGAGTCCCCGCCCTCGGACAAGGGCTACATCTCGACCATCCGCCGCTGGTACGTGAAGCTGGCGATCCCCGGCGCGCCGGGCGCCGAAGGCAGGTTCCTCGTGGAGCGTCGAGGGTTCGGCACCGGGCTCGTTGCCGTGGCGCCGCTCGGCACGCGCGGCTTCCGTTCACCCGACTGGATCGGCTTCCAGCACGACGTGTCCGCGCCGCTGCGTCGGTACCCGGATCTGCCGGGCGCGTGGCGAGGGGTGCCGTACGACTTCGTCGCGGGAGGCGGCGGGCTGACGATACCGGGGCTCCCTGACGACGTGGCCGGGTGCCTCGACGGCACGTGAGCGGGGGCGTGAGCGCGGCTGCTAGCCTCGGCCGATGCGTGGCCCGCGGATCGTGTTGCTGGGCGTCGTCCTGTTCGCCGGCGCCTGCGCGCTCGCGTCGGCCGAGCCGTCGCCCTCGCCGACGCCGCCGGGCTCCGTGACGCCCGCCGTGGCCCCCGCGGAACCCGCCGGCGTCGAGCATCTCGAGCACCTCGTGTTCATCGTGCAGGAGAATCGCTCGTTCGATCATTACTTCGGGACGTACCCGGGCGTCGACGGGCTCCCGCGTGACGCGCAGGGTCGGATCAGCGTCTGCATCCCGAACCCGTACCTCGGTCGGTGCGCGCGCGCGTACCGGACCGACGCCCAGCGAGCGTGGGGCGGACCGCACGGGGAGAAAGACGCCGCGGTCGACATCAACCACGGCAAGATGAACGGCTTCGCCCGCGCCCTCCGTGACAAGCCGAACAAGTGCTGGACCGAGCCGACGATGCCCTCGTGCCGCGGCATGGTGGGGCCGCAGCTCCAGCCGGACGTGGTGAGCTACCACACCGCGCGGTCGATCCCGAACTACTGGGCGTACGCTCGGAACTACGTGCTGCAGGACCGGATGTTCGGCCCGACGGACTCCTGGACGCTGCCGGCCCACCTGTACCTGATGTCGGCGTGGTCGGCGTCGTGCGAGGATCCGACCGACGTCACGACGTGCACGTCGAACGTCGACCTGGGAGACCCCGCCGACGTGTGGTCCTACGGTGAGGACCCCGTCTACGGCTGGACCGACATCACGCGGCTGCTCGACGATGCCGACGTGAGCTGGGGCTACTTCGTCGGCAACGGGACCTGCTGGGACCCGCCCTGTGAACGGACCGACGAGCCGTGGTCCTCGCCGGCGCGCAACCCCGTCCCGGGGTTCGTCGAGAGCGCCGCGACCGACCTGACCGACAACATCCTGACGCACGACCGGTTCCTGGAGCTCGCCGCCGCCGATGACCTCCCCACGGTGTCGTGGATCGTGCCCGACTCGGTCGGCAGCGAACACCCGCTGGGATCGGCGACCCGCATCGCGGACGGGCAGGCACACGTCACCCGGATGATCAACGCGGTGATGCGGAGCGAGCTGTGGGACACCTCTGCGATCTTCGTGACCTGGGACGACTGGGGCGGGTTCTACGATCACGTGCAGCCGCCCGTGATCGACGAGAACGGCTACGGCATGCGGGTCCCCGGTCTCGTGATCTCCCCGTACGCGAAGCGCGGGTTCATCGACCACCAGACGCTCACCTTCGACGCCTACCTCAAGCTCATCGAGGATCGGTTCCTCGGCGGCCAACGTCTGCCGCTGCAGGGCCGCCCGGTGGTCCGTGAGGAGGCCTTCCCGTTCGTCCTCGAGGACGCGTTCGACTTCACGCAAGCGCCGAGGGAGCCGTTGATCCTGGAACCCCGCCCGTGAAGCGGCTGGTGGTCGCGTTCGTGGTCGTCGCGGCCGCGGCGACGATGCTGGCCGTGACCGACCCCGCCGCGCCCGATCCGGCCGCTGCCCAGACGCCGACCGGCATCTTCAAGCTCGAGCACCTGGTGTTCATCGTGCAGGAGAACAGGTCGTTCGATCACTACTTCGGGACCTTCAAGGGGGCGAACGGACTGCCTCGTGACGCCCGGGGCCGGATCGACGTCT
The DNA here is from genome assembly GCA_035630755.1 of Actinomycetota bacterium. Taxonomy (GTDB): domain Bacteria; phylum Actinomycetota; class UBA4738; order UBA4738; family HRBIN12; genus AC-51. The sequence continues at coordinate 6,171 of DASQKC010000157.1, forward strand.
GCATCCCGAACCCCTACCTGGGGCGCTGCGCGCGCGCCTACCACACGACGGCGCAGCGGGCGCTCGCGGGTCCGCACGACGACGAGGCCTCGGCGATCGACGTGCACGGGGGCCGGATGGATGGGTTCGCGCGGGCGCTGCGTCCGCACACGTGTTTCACGGACCCGCGGACGCCGTTCTGTCGTCAGCTCACCGGCCCCAACGGCCAGCCGGACGTAGTGAGCTACCACGACGCCACGACGATCCCGAACTATTGGAAGTACGCGCGGAACTTCGTGCTCCAGGACCGGATGTTCGGACCGCAGGACTCGTGGACCCTGCCCGCGCACCTGTACCTCGTGTCGGGATGGGCGGCGTCCTGCGTCCATCCGAAGAACGTCGAGACCTGCACGTCCGACGTCGACCTGGAGGACCCGGCCCACTTCTGGACCTACGGCGAGGAACCCGTCTACGGCTGGACCGACATCACGCGGATGCTCGACGCCGACGCGATCCCGTGGGGCTACTACGTGGGGGACGGCACCTGCTGGGATCCGCCGTGCGCGCCGATGCAGGGAGGCTTCAGCGCCCCGGCGCGCAATCCGCTCCCGGGCTTCGTGGACACCGCGGCGACCGAGCTGGACGACAACATCCTCACCCACACCCGCTTCCGGACGCAGGCGGGCGACGGGACGCTCCCGGCCGTGTCGTGGATCGTGCCCTACGCGGGGGTGAGCGAGCACCCGCACGGCGGGATCGGGTCGGTGCGGGACGGCCAGGCGTACGTGACCCGCCTCATCAACGCCGTGATGGCGGGGCCGGACTGGGACTCCACCGCGATCTTCCTGACCTGGGACGACTGGGGCGGGTTCTACGATCACGTGCGGCCGCCGTTCGTCGACGTCAACGGGTACGGGCTGCGGGTCCCGGGCCTCGTGATCTCGCCGTACGCCAAGCGCGGGGTCATCGACCACCAGACGCTGTCGTTCGATGCCTACCTGAAGCTCATCGAGGACCGGTTCCTGGGCGGGGAGCGTCTGCCCAAGGAAGGGCGGCCGCGCGTCCGCGAGCGGGTGGACTTCTTGGGTGACCTGCGTCACTCCTTCGACTTCACGCAGGAGCCCCGCACCCCCATGATCCTCGATCCCACGCCCTGACCCGTGGGGGGTTGACCCGGGACGGACCCCGGGTGTGGACTCGGCCCCATGAGGTGCCGTGCCCTCGTGGCCGCCGCCACGGCGATCCTCATCTCGGCACCGGGGGCATCGGCGGCGCCCCGGTTCCGCGAGGTCGGCCGGGCGCTCGGGCTGCCGCGGCACAGCCACAGCTGGGATATCGAGATCGGTCGCGTCAACGCCGGCCGGGCTCCGGACCTCGTGATGAGCACGCACGCCGCGGTGGTCGTGTACCGGGTGGGTCGAGGATCGATGCACCGGATGTTGTACCGGGCCGGCGACGATCCCCACGGGTGCGCGATCGCCGACGTCGACGCGAACGGGCTCGGGGACATCTACTGCACGCGGGGCGCCGACCTCGGGACCGTGCGGAAGCGCAACCACCTGTGGCTCCAGCCGAGGGCCGGGGACTTCGTGGAGCGAGCGGGGGCGTGGGGCGTCACCGACCCCTACGGGCGGGGTCGCCACGTGGCGTTCTTCGAGCTCGACGGCGACGGTCGTCCCGATCTGTTCGTCGGGAACGAACACCCGCGCGCCAACGGCCGTCGGTCCCCGAACCGGACCTTCGTGAACGTCGGAGGCGCTCGATACCGGCAGGTGTGGCTCGGCGCCACGGCCGAGGTCGGGGCCCGGTGCGCGCAGGCGGCGGACCACGACGGGGACGGCTGGGACGACCTGCTCGTGTGCGGACAGCGGCGGCTCTACCTGTATCGCAACGTCCGCGACCGGCAGGGGGATCGCCGCCTCGTGGACGTGGCGCGCCGCCTCGGCATCGACCAAGGGGGCGTGGTGCACGCCTGGCTCGGTGAACTGAACGGTGACGGGCACGCCGATCTGGTCAGCGTCCGGCCCTGGCGCCTCCAGGTGCGGCCCGGCCGCGGCGACGGGACCTTCCGGCGACCCGTCGTCGATCTGGGGGTGCGGGCCGCGAGCAGCGTCGCCGTGGGCGATCTGGATGGACGGGGCGGTCCCGACATCGTGCTCGTCCGCGGCTGCGCCGGTGGGCGGAACCTCGCCGACGAGGTGTTCCTCGCACGAGCCGGGTGGGGGTTCGGTCGCGTGCGTCTGCCGGGACGGCCGAGCGGGTGCGGCGACGTGGCCGCCGCGATCGACATCGACCGGGACGGGGCCGATGAGGTCGTCATCATGAACGGGGCGCGCGACGGTGGTCGCGGCCCCATCCAGGTGTTCACCACCGGCGGCGCCTGGCGCTGAGCGACGGACCGCTCCGTTACCATCGGTCGTCCATGAGCCGCCGTTACGATCCGCTGTCGTTCGAGACGCGCTGGCAGCGCGTGTGGGCCGAGGAGGGCCTGTACGCCGCCGTCGACGACCCCGCCGACCCGCGTCCTCGGTTCTTCGCGCTCGACATGTTCCCGTACCCCTCGGGCGACCTGCACATGGGCCACGCCGAGGCGTTCAGCGGAGGGGATGCGCTCGCCCGCTACCGCTGGATGCGCGGCGACAACGTGCTCCACCCGATCGGATGGGACGCCTTCGGTTTACCGGCCGAGAACGCGGCGATCAAGCGGGGGACCCCGCCGGCGGAGTGGACCGAGGCGAACATCGCCCAGCAGGCCATCAGCTTCGACCGGTTCGGGATGTCCTTCGACTGGTCGCGTCGCGTCCAAACGTGCGACCCGCAGTTCTACCGGTGGACCCAGTGGCTGTTCCTGCGGCTGTTCGAACGGGGGTTGGCCTACCGGGCCGAGTCCCCGGTCAACTGGTGCCCGAAGGACGCCACGGTCCTCGCCAACGAGCAGGTGATCGCGGGCAACTGCGAACGGTGCGGGACCGCGGTCGAGCGTCGCGAGCTGACGCAGTGGTTCTTCAAGATCACCGACTACGCCCAGCGCCTGCTCGACGACGTCGACCTGCTGGTCGACTGGCCCGACCGCGTCGTGACGATGCAGCGGAACTGGATCGGTCGCTCCGACGGCGCCGAGGTCTCCTTCGCGATCGAGGAGACCGGCGAGGAGATCACGATCTTCACGACGCGGCCCGACACCCTGTGGGGCGCCACGTTCTTCGTGTTCGCGGTCGAGCACCCGGCGGTCCGGCGCCTGGCCGAGCTGGCCGGGACGTGGGACCGCGTGCAGCCATTGGTCGAGCGGGCCGAGCGCACGTCGCTCGTCGAGCGGGAGGCGGCCGACACGAAGGAGGGCGTGGCGCTCGGGGTCCACGCCGTGAACCCCGTGAACGGGGAACGGATCCCCGTGTACGTGGCGCCCTACGTCCTGATGGGCTACGGCACCGGCGCGATCATGGCGGTGCCGGCGCACGACCAGCGGGACTTCGAGTTCGCGCGACGGCACGGTCTGGAGGTCCGCGTGGTGATCCAGCCCGAGGAGGGTCCCGAGCTCGACGGCGCCACGATGGCCGAGGCCTACGTGGGACCCGGGCGGATCGTGCGTTCGGACCGGTTCGACGGGACGCCGGTGCCCGCCTCGATCGGCGAGGTCGTCGCGTGGCTCGACGCCGAGGGTCGAGGCCGCGCGGCCGTGCACTTCCGGCTCCGCGACTGGCTGATCAGCCGCCAGCGCTACTGGGGTGCGCCGATCCCCATCGTGCACTGCCCCTCGTGCGGCGAGGTCGCCGTGCCCGACGACCAGCTGCCCGTCGAGCTGCCCGAGGACGCCGACTTCTCGCTGGGCGGCGAATCCCCGCTGGCGCGCCACCCCACGTGGAAACACGTGGCCTGCCCGTCCTGCGGCGGCGATGCCGTGCGCGACACCGACACGATGGACACCTTCGTCGACTCGAGCTGGTACTTCCTCCGGTACTGCTCGCCCGGCTACGAGGAGGGCCCGTTCCGGCGCGAGGACGTCGACCGCTGGATGCCGGCGAACCAGTACACGGGCGGGGTCGAGCACGCGATCCTGCACCTGCTCTACTGCCGGTTCTTCACGAAGGTCCTGCACGACCTCGGGATGGTGGGCTTCGTCGAGCCGTTCCCGCGCCTGATGAACCAGGGGCAGGTGATCTACGACGGCGGGTCGATGTCGAAGTCCAAGGGGAACATCGTCGAACCGATGCCGCTGATCGAACGGTGGGGCGCCGACACGATGCGCCTGACGATGCTGTTCGCCGGCCCGTTCGAAGACGACATCGACTGGAAGCTGATCGAGCCGCCGCCCGACCGCAAGCCCGGCGTCACATCGTGGCTCGGGCGGGTCTTCGCCGCGGTCGCGGAGGCGGCCGAGGGTCCGGACGAGGAGCCCGAGGCGCTCGTGCGCTTCACGCACCGGAGCGTGCGGGCCGTGACAGAGGACATGGACCGGTTCCGCTTCAACGTGGCCATCTCCAAGCTCATGGTCCTGACGAACGAGATCCGGTCGGTCTTGGACGCGGGTGGGGGCGCGCGCGAGGCGGCCCGCGCGCTGACGCAGATGCTGGCGCCGCTGG
>DASQKC010000158.1:0-9973 GCA_035630755.1 Actinomycetota bacterium
CGGTCTCCTTGGCCGGCACGCGCCGCGGCTCGCCGTAGACCGTGCCGCCGCTCGCCGCGTAGATCACCTTGCGCGCCTCCACGGTGTGCGCGCACGTCAGAACGTTGAGCGTGCCCATCACGTTGACCGCGGCGTCGCGCACCGGGTCTTCGAGCGAGGGCCGGACGCCGGCCTGCGCCGCGAGGTGGTACACGACCTCGGGGCGGTGCCGTTCGAAGAGGGGCAGGAGGCCTTCGGCCCGGACATCCATGTTGAAGAACGTGTAGGCCTTGCCGTAGCCCCGCGCTTCGCCCAGGTTCGCGATCCGTCCGGTGGACAGGTCGTCGACCGCGATCACGCGATGGTCCTCGGCGAGGAGTCGGTCGGCCAGGTTCGAGCCGATGAACCCGGCGCCCCCGGTCACCAGGACGGTCGTCACGGCGCCAACCTTAGGTTCGGATCGGCGGCGATGTCCAACGAGGTGCGTTCCCCGCGAGCCAGCTTCGCGGCGCCCAGGCACGCGATCATCGCGGCGTTGTCCGTGCACAGCTCGAGCGGGGGAGCGAGCACCCGCAGCCCCGCCGCCGCACCGTCGCCCGTCAGGCGGTCGCGCAGCCGGGTGTTCGCCACCACGCCCCCGCCGAGCAGGACGGTGTCGACGCCGGTGCGCTCGGCGGCCGCGATCGTCTTCGTGACCTGGACGTCGACGATCGCCTCCTGGAACGATGCGGCCACGTCGGGCAGCGGGATGTCGCGGCCGGCCCTCCGCTCCTGCTGCACGTGGCGGAGGACCGCCGTCTTCAACCCGCTCATCGAGAAGTCGAGGTCCTCGCTCGCGGCCATCGCCCGTGGGAACGCGATCGCGCGGGGGTCGCCCTGGGCGGCCATCGCGTCGATCGCCGGGCCGCCGGGGAACCCGAGCCCGAGGAGCCGGGCCACCTTGTCGAAGGCCTCGCCCGCGGCGTCGTCGAGGGTCTGACCGAGCACGACGTGGTGGTGCAGCTCGGGGACGTGGACGAGCATCGTGTGGCCGCCGCTGACGATCAACGCCACGTACGGCGGCGCGGGCGGGCCGTGGGCCAGGAAGTTCGCCCAGTAGTGGCCCTCGAGGTGATGCACCCCGATCAGGGGCGCCCCGGTGGCCAGGGAGAACGACTTCGCGGCGGCCATCCCCACCAGGAGCGCGCCCACGAGACCCGGACCGACGGTCACCGCGACGCCGTCGACGTCGCCGACCCCCACGTCGGCGGCCACCAGGGCCTCGGCGAGCAAAGGGGTCAGCGCCTCCACGTGGGCCCGCGCGGCGACCTCGGGCACCACCCCGCCGAACCGCTCGTGGAGGTGGACCTGGGCCGCGATCATGTTCGTGCGGACGCTGTACGTGTCCTCGACGATCGCCACCGCGGTCTCGTCGCAGCTGGTCTCGATCCCGAGCGTGATCACCGAGGGCGCACGCCCTCGGGGAGCGCCGCGGCGATCGCCGCGAGCCGTTCCCGGTAGGCGGGGGTGCGCACGTCGTCGGTCCACATGATCAACGCGTCCTCGTGCAGGTCCGCGTAGTAGTTCCGTCTGATCCCCGCCGGGTGGAAGCCGAAGCGCGCGTACACGCGCTGGGCCCGCCAGTTCGTCACCCGCACCTCGAGCGAGATGGCGTGCGCGCCCATCGCCTCCGCGGCGGCGATCTGCTCGATCAGCAGCCGGTGCGCGATCCCGTGCCCCTCACGCATCGGATCGACCGCGATGTTCGTGATGTGCGCTTCGTCGCCGTAGCAGATGAGGCCCGCGTACCCGACGACCTCACGGTCGAGACGCGCGACCAGGTAGTGCCGGTTGTTCGGTTCGCTGATCTCGGCCAGGAACAGGTTCGGGCTCCACGGGCGCGCGTAGGCCTGCCGCTCGATCGCCATCACGCCACGGAGGTGGCGGCGGCGCATGCGGGTCACCTCAAGCGTCGAGGTGCCCGGATCGTCGATCCCACGCGATCTCAGCATCGCTCTTCCTCAGGTACATCGGCACGACGTCCGTCAGCCGATCGTGTTCTTCCCGTACGAACCTCGGCGCCGCCAGCTCCACCAGGACCGCCGCGTCGGGGTGCGCCACCGCCGCGGAGGCGAACTCGAGCCCGCCGCGCTCGCGGAGGAGCTCGTCTCGGTACAGGATGGCACCATCGCCGACCGCGAGCACGTCGTCGGCCAGCGCGTGGAGCTCGGCCGCGAGGTGCTCCGGCGTCTGGACGACGGGGTCGGTGATGCGCAGCACGCCACCCGGGACGGGGCGGTACAGGGCGCTGAAGACCTCGCCGCGGCGCCCGTCGACGACCGCGGCGATGAGCCGGTTCGTGAACCGCTGCGTGGTCGCGAGGGCGTCCAAGCTCGTGATCTGCAGGATCGGCACGCCGAGCGCCTGGGCCAGGGTCTTCGCGGTCTGGACGCCGACCCGCAGACCCGTGAACAGGCCCGGGCCGATCCCGACGGCGATCCCCCCGACCTCGCCGAGCGAGAGCCCCGTCCAGGTCAGGAGCTGCTGCAGGGCGGGCGTCACGGCCTCCTGCCGAGCGCGGCCCCGGAGCTGGATCCTGCCGAGCGTCTCGATCTCCGTGCCGAGCGCCACCGAGACCTGCGAGGTCGACGTGTCGATGCCGAGGACGATCACGGGCGGGCCTCCCAGGGCGCCAGGGTCGCGGCGACCGCGTCCACGCGACGCGTCCACGCCGCGCCCGTCCCCTCGACGGCGATGCGGCGCGTCTCGGCCACGGGGTCGGGGGCGGTGAGCTCGATCCGCAGGCGGTCGGCGCCGAGCAGGTCGGCGACCGCGTCGCCCCACTCCACGATCAGGACCCCGTCGTGGCCGCCGTCGAGCTCGTCGAGCGCGAGGTCCAGCACGTCCTGGGCCCGCCGCAGCCGGTACACGTCGACGTGGGCGACGGGCAGCCGTCCCGTCACGTATTCGCGCACGAGGGTGAACGTGGGCGACGCGACGTGTTCGGTGGCGCCCAGGCCCTTCGCGATCCCTTGGGTCAGGGTCGTCTTCCCCGCGCCGAGGTCGCCGGTGAGGACGAGCACGTCGCCGGGCACGAGCAGCCCGGCGAGGGCAGCACCGACGGCCCGCGTGTCGTCGGCGGTCGCGGTCTCGATGATGGCCGCCACCTCAGAACAGCCCCATCTGGCCGTCGTCGACGTCGGCCGGCGCGTCGGTCGGCGGTTCGGCGTCGGGCGACGGTGCCGGCGCGGTCGCCTCGTCGAGCGTCGCCCGCATGAGCCGGAAGTCGTCGCGGAGGTCCTGGAACTGCCGGCTCGTCTCGCCGCCGCCGCGGAGCACCGCGGCCGGATGGAACGTGGGGATCACGCGGCGTCCGTGCCACGGGTAGACCGATCCCCGCATCGAGGTGATCCCCCGCTGGGTCTGCAGCACGAACTTCGTGGCGAAGTTGCCGAGGGTCGCGATCACCGCCGGCTGGATCAGGGAGATCTGCTCGACGAGCCAGGGCGTGCACGTCTCGATCTCGTCGGGCAGCGGATCGCGGTTCGCCGGCGGTCGGCACTTCAGGACGTTCGCGATGTAGACCTCCTCCCGCGTGAGCCCGATCTCCCCGAGCATCCGGGTGAGGAGCTGCCCGGCGGCGCCGACGAACGGCTCGCCCTGGCGGTCCTCGTGCATGCCGGGCGCCTCACCGATGAACAGCAGATCGGCGGCCGGGTCGCCCACGCCGAACACGACCTGGGTGCGCGTCTCGGACAGCCGGCACCGGACACACCCGGACGCGTCCGCGGCGGCCTCGGCGAGGGTCCTGGTCATCCGAGGTGCTCCCGCGCCACGCGTGCGCCCACACGCGCCACGATCTCGTAGGCGATCGTCCCCCCGGCCTCGGCCAGGTCCCAGGCGCCGATCGTCGCGCCGGCCTGCTCCCCCACGAGCGTCACCTCGTCGCCCGGCGCCGGCTCGTCGTCCCCGCAGTCCACGAGGATCTGGTCCATCGTGACGTTGCCGGCGATCGGGTGCCGCGCCCCGTGGATCAGGACGGGCGCGCCGGTGGCCGCCCGCGGCAGCCCGTCGGCGTACCCGACCGGCACGGTCGCGATCCACGCGTCGCGCGCCAGCTCGTAGCGGTGGTCGTACGACAGGCGCTCGCCCGCGGGCAAGCGCTTGACGAAGCTCACGCGCGAGCGCCACGAGAGCGCGGGCCGCAAGCCGAGGTCCTCGCCGAGCCCCGGCGCCGGCGCGATCCCGTACAAGGCGATCCCGGGACGCACGAGGTCGAGCCGGCTCGCCGGGTGCAGGATCGTCGCCGCGCTGTTCGCCGCGTGGAGCAGGCGGGGCTCCACGCCGGCCGCGCGGACGGCGTCCGCGGTGCCGAGGAAGCGCTCGAGTTGCCCGACGGTCGTCGCGGTGTCGATCTCGCTCGAGGCGAAATGTGTCCAGAGCCCCTCCACGTCGAGGCCGGCGCGGACGACCCGCTCGGCGAACGCCGGCGCCGCCTCGGGTGGCCAGACCCCGACCCGGTGCATCCCGGTGTCGACCTTCACGTGCACGGCGATCGGTGCCCCGCGCGCGGCCTCGGCCAGCCGCGCCAGCCCGGCGTCGGAGTACAGGGTGGGGGTGAGCCGGGCCGCGATCGCGATCGCCTCGGACCCCGGCGGCACCTCGGACGTCACGAGGATCGGCGCGTCGATGCCGGCGTCGCGCAGCGCCATCCCCTCCTCCACGAGCGCCACCCCGACCCAGGTCGCACCGGCCTCGAGCGCCGCGCGGGCGACGGGCGCGGCCCCGTGCCCGTAGCCGTCGGCCTTGACGACCGCCATCAGGGCGGCGCCGGGCGGCGTCAGGGCCGCGGCGTTGTGCCGGATCGCGTCCAGGTCGATCTCGACCCAGGTGGGCCGGAACCCGGTCATCCGGCCTGCTCCCGCACCGCGCCGAGCGCATCGGGGAGCGCCGCGATGACGTCGCCCGCCACGACGCCCTCGTCGCCGGCGAGGCCGCCCGCCAGGCCGTGCAGGTAGGCCCCCGCCCACGCGGCGTCGAAGGCCGCGAGCCGACGGGCGAGGAGCGCGGCGATCACGCCGGTGAGCACGTCACCCGTCCCCGCGGTGGCGAGCGCGGGGGTCCCCGTGGGGTTGACCCGCGCCAGGCCGCCGGGCTCAGCGATGACGGACCGGGCGCCCTTGACGAGGGCGACGGCATCGGTCGAGACCGCGAGCTCGCGCGCCGCCGACAGCTTGTCGGCGCCGACGTCGGTCCCCAGGCGCGCGAGCTCACCGAGGTGCGGGGTGAGCACCGCGTCGGCCTTCCTGTCCCCGATCGTGGCCGCCGCACCGGGGAACGCGTTCAGGCCGTCGGCGTCGAGGACGACCGGCACCGGCGAGCTCCGGACCAGGTCGCGGACGAACCCGGCGGTCTCCGGGTCGGTCCCCATGCCCGGCCCGACGGCCAGCGCGTCCGCGGTGCTCGCCCGCGCGAGGACCTCGTCGAGCGCCGCGGCCGCCACGGTGCCCGCCACGGTCTCGGCCAGCGGCACCCCGACCGCCTCGGGGACGCCCGCGAGGATCACGCCCAGCGCGCCGGCCGGCGCCGCGACGACCACGTACCCCGCGCCGGTGCGCTGGGCGGCGCCGGCCACCAACCGCGCGGCCCCGGGCATCGCGCGGGACCCGGCCACCACCAGGACCACGCCGGCCGCCTTCTTGTGGGCGTCCGTCGCCCGCGGGGCGAGCGCGGCGTCCACGTCCTCGGGATCGGTCAGCCCCGTCGCCCTCGGGATCAGCTCGTCCGGGAAGCCGATGTCGACGACGCGGAGGTCGCCGGCCAGCTCGGCGCCGGGCATGAGCACCGTCCCCGTCTTCGGCGCGCCCATCGCCACCGTGAGCCGGGCATCCACCGCGGGGCCGGACACCGCGCCCGTGCCGCCGTCGACCCCGCTCGGCACGTCGACCGCGACGACCGGACACGGGGCGTTGCGCAGCGCCTCGATGGCGGCCGCGAGGTCGCCCTGGGCCACGCCGTGGAACCCGGTCCCCACGAGCGCGTCGATCGCGAGGTCGGCGCGGTCCAGCGACCGGCCGAGCCGCGCCCCGTCCTGCCCCGGGACGTCCACCACCTCGACGCGCATCCCCGCCGCGGCCAGGTGTCCCGCCGCGATCCGCCCGTCGTCGCCGTTGTGCCCGGTGCCGGCCAGGACGACGGCGCGGCGCCCGTAGGCGCCGCCGGCCACGTCGAGCGCCGCCCGGGCGACGGCCGCGCCGGCCCGCGCCATGAGGACCTCCGAAGGGGTTCCCGCGTCGATCGTCGCCCGGTCGAGGGCCGCGGCCTCGGCCGGCGTCAGGACCGGCCTCACGACGCCTCCCGCACCCCGATCGCGAAGGCGACCGCGTTGGTCTTCTCGTGGGTGAAGGTGACGAGGACCCGGTCGATGCCGAGCGCGGCCGCGCGTGCTGCCGCGCCGCCCACGAGGGCTATGCTCGGGGCCCCGCTCGCGTGGCGGGTCACCGAGATGTCCTGCCATCGCTTCCCCCGGTAGCCCCCGAGCGCCTTGATCACCGCCTCGCGCGCCGCGAAGCGGCCCGCGAAGGACTCGGCCGGACGCGCTTTCGAGTCGCAGTACGCGATCTCCTCGGGGGTGAACACGCGCTCACGCATCGTGGGATGCCGGGCGAGGGCCCGTTCCATCCGCGCGATCTCGCAGATGTCGACGCCCAGACCGACGATGTCCACGCGGGCAGCTTAGCCAGGGTGTCCGTCGGGGGGCGGCACGTCCTCCGGCAGCCCCGTCGTGGCGGCCCGGTCGTCCCGGCGCCGGTTCCGGACGGTGCCGATCGCGATGAGCGCCACCGCCAGCAGCAGCCCCGCGCCGACGATCATCCACCAGGCGGGGCGCCAGGCGGTCCGCTGGCCCTCGTTCGCCGCCGGGATCGCCGGGAACGTCGCGGCCGGGTCCGGCGGCGACCCCTCGCCCGCGATCCGCTCGAGCGTGGCGATCGAGATGAGGGCACAGGTGGAGGTCTGGTACGTGCCGTCGCCGACGCGCGACAGCGCGACCGCGACGGGCTCGCCCGGCGAGAAGAGGACCGCGCAGGAGTTCACCATCGTCGGGCCGATGTCGGTGTAGATCTCGACCTCCGGCGGCATCGCGCCTTTGAACACCTGGTCGACGCGGAACCGCTGCGCCGTCCCCAGCCCCACCAGCCGGTCGCCGACGACCTCGCCGACGAACACGAGGTCCGACTCCTCGATGACGGCCCCGGGCGTGGGGCTGCCGGCGCACGAGCACGCGGCGCAAGGGGCCGCGCTGCCCACGACGAGCACGATGGTCGCCAGCAGCGTCGCGGTCAGCACCCGTCCCAGGCGCCGCACGGCCCTCACTCCACGGTGACGCTCTTGGCGAGGTTCCGCGGGCGGTCCACGTCGCACCCGCGCAGGTCAGCGAGGTGGTACGCGAGGAGCTGGAGCGGCACCGTCACGACGACGGGCGACAGCAGCTCGGTCGTCTCGGGGACCTCGAGCACGTGGTCCGCGAGCGCCGCCGCCTCGGTGTCGCCCTCGGTGACCACGGCGATCACGCGGGCGCCCCGGGCCTTCACCTCGGCGATGTTGGACAACATCTTCGGGTACACGTGGCAGCGCGTGGCGACGGCGACGACCGGCACGCCGTCCTCCACCAGGGCGATCGGGCCGTGCTTGAGCTCACCCGCGGGGTACCCCTCCGCGTGCTGGTACGAGAGCTCTTTCAGCTTCAGCGCGCCCTCGAGCGCGGCCGGATACCCGGTGTGGCGCCCGATGAACAAGACGTCGTGCGCGTCGCGCAGCTCGCGTGCGATCGCCAGGGTCTGTGGCTCGAGCCCGATCGCGCGCTCGACCTTGGCGGGCAGCCCCTCGAGCTCGGCGAGGACCCCCCGCACCTCCTCGGGGAACATCGTCCCGCGCGCCTGGGCCAGGTGGAGGGCGACGAGGTACTGCGACACCATCTGCGTGGCGAACGTCTTCGACGCGGCGACGCCGATCTCGGGGCCGGCGTGCATGTAGAGCACGCCTTCGGCCTCGCGGGCGAGCGAGGAGCCCACCGTGTTCGTCACGGCGATCACGTGCGAGCCCTGCCGGGCCGCGTGCCGCGCCGCCTCGAGGGTGTCGATCGTCTCTCCCGACTGCGACACCGCGAGCGTCAGGGTGTCCGGACCGAGCACCGGATCGCGGTAGCGGAACTCGCTCGCGATCTCGATCTCGACCGGCAGCCGCGTCCAGTGCTCGATCGCGTACTTGGCGACGAGGCCGCTGTGGAACGCCGTCCCGCACGCCACGACGAACACCTTGGAGACGTCGCGCAGCACCTCGTCCGACATGCGGAGCTCGTCCAGCACGAGGCGACCGCGGACCGTGCGGCCCGCGAGCGTGTTCCGGATCGCGGCGGGCTGCTCGTCGATCTCCTTGCGCATGAAGAAGTCGTAGCCGCCCTTCTGTGCGGCCGCGACGTCCCAGTCGACTTGCATGGGCTCGACCGGCACCACGGCGCCCTCGAGGTCGCTGAGTGCGAGCCCGCGCGGCGTGATCGTCGCGATCCTGCCCTCGTCGAGCGGGACGACCGTCCGCGTCCGCTCGAGCACGGCCGGGATGTCCGAGGCGAGGATCGTCTCCCCCTCGCCGAGGCCGACGATGAGCGGCGAGGACACCTTCACGCCCACGAGCTCGTCGGGCCGATCGGCCGCGAGCACGACGAGGGCGTAGGCGCCCCGCAGCCGACCCACCACCGCGCGGACGGCGTCGGTGAGCGAGCCGTCGCCCAGCTCGTCCTCGAGCAGGTGCGCCACCACCTCGGTGTCGGTCTCCGATCCCAGGGTGTGGCCGGACTTCTCGAGCTGCTGCCGCAGCTCCGCGTGGTTCTCGACGATCCCGTTGTGGATCACGGCGATCCGTCCGGTGCAATCGGTGTGCGGGTGCGCGTTGCGGTCGGTCGGGGCCCCGTGGGTGGCCCACCGCGTGTGGCCCACCGCCGCGGTCCCGGCCGGCGCCGGATCGTCCGCGAGCGCGGCCTCGAGCTCGGCGAGCTTGCCGGCGCGCTTGCGGACCGCGAGCTCGCCGTCCGCGAGCACGGCGACGCCCGCCGAGTCGTACCCTCGGTACTCCAACCGGCGCAGCCCGGCCAGGACGATCGGGAGCGCCTCGTCGGGCCCCACGTAGCCGACGATGCCGCACATGAGGCTCCGAGCCTACCTCCCGGGGGCGGGCGGTCAGCCGAGCTCGGCGCGGACGACGTCCGCGATCGACGCCGCGTGGGCGCCCGCTTCGTCCTCGGACTCGGCCTCGACCATGACCCGCACGAGCGCCTCGGTGCCGCTCGCGCGGACGAGCACGCGGCCGCGGCCGCCCAGCTCGCCCTCGGCCCCGCTCACGGCCTCCCACACGGGAGCCGCGCCCGCGAGCGCCTCCCGGTCGAGCACGCGGACGTTGATCATCACCTGCGGGTAACGGCGCATGACGCCGGCGAGCGACCGCACGTCGCGCCCCGAGGCCGCGGCGAGCGAGAGGAAGCGGACGGCGGTCAACAGCCCGTCGCCGGTGGTGGCCTGTCGCCGGAAGATCACGTGCCCGCTCTGCTCACCACCGAGGACCGCGCCCGAGGCTTCCATCTCCTCGAGCACGTACCGGTCGCCGACGGGGGCCTGGATCACGGTGATTCCCTCGCGCGCCATCGCGCGGAGGAGCCCGAGGTTGGACATCACGGTGCCGACCACCGTGTCGCCTTCGAGCGAGCCGTCGACCCGCATCGCGACCGCGTTCGCCGCCAGGACCTGATCGCCGTCGATCACGTCGCCGAGGGCGTCTGCGAACAGCGCCCGGTCGGCATCGCCGTCCAATGTGAGGCCGGCCTCGGCGCCCCGGCGGACGACCTCGGCGGCGACCACCTCCGGGTGCAGCGCGCCGCTGCCGTCGTTGATGTTCGCGCCGTCGGGGTCGGCGTGGATCGGGGTGACGTGGGCGCCGAGCCGGCGTAGGAGCTCGGGCGCGATCC
>DASQKC010000159.1:0-8458 GCA_035630755.1 Actinomycetota bacterium
CCGCGCGGCGGCCGTCGACCTCGTCGAGCGGCTCGCCGCCGAGGCCGGGGGACTGGCGGCGGTGGATCTCAGCGGCCTCCGCTCGGCGCTGCACGGTCCGGACTCGCTCACGTACGGTCGCTGGGGCGAGCTCTTCCTGCAGATGGCGGGGGCGCCCACGTGCCGGAACAACCTCGTGGTGGTGGCGGCGTGGCAGGCCGCCGAGGGCACGCTGGCGGCCTGGAACCCGCTCGCCACGACGCACCGCATGCCCGGGTCCACCTCGTTCAACAGCGTCGGCGTGCAGGACTTCATGTCGCTGCGGCAAGGTCTGCAGGGGACGTGGGAGACGATCCGCAACGGCTGGGACGTCTACCGCTACGGGGCCATCGTCCGCTCGCTCCGCGCGTGCGCCCGGCCGATGACGACGGCGCGTGCGATCAACGCGTCGAGCTGGTGCCCCGGGTGCACCGGGGGCATGTACGTGTTGAACGTGGTCCCGCACGTGCAGGAGGACCTCGCGACGTACCTCGCGATCTGACGTCCGCTCAGGCGGGCATGTGGGGGTCGGGCTCGTCGGGCCCGTCGATCTCACGCACGATCGCCCGCAACAGCTCGTTGAGGCGGTCGTGCTCGGCGGGACTGAGGACGGCCAGCAGGTCGCGCTCCTCGCTGCCCTGCGCCTCGACGATCCGCTCGAGCACGTCGCGGCCCGCGTCGGTGACGTCCACCAGCACGCTCCGCCGGTCCTCGGGGTCCCGCGTGCGGGTGAGGTAGCCGGCCTCCTCGAGCCCGTCGAGCCGGTTGGTGGTGGCGCCACTGGACAGGCTCAGCACGTCGGCGAGCTCGCCCGCGGTCATCGCGCCGTGCCGGTCGAGCTTCAGCAGGACCTTGAACTCGCCCACGTTCAGGCCGAAGCGCGCGGACAGGCGCCCCGAGAGCTTGTCGAGGTGCTTCACGATCCGGGTCATCCGGTCGACCGCCGCCTCCGCGGCGGGGTCGAGGGTGGGGAACCGGGGGAGGACGACGGCCAGGAACCGATCGATCGAATCCTGCTGGGCCTCGGAGATCTTCGGACGTTTCGACATGAGATGTCTTGACATCGAACTTTCATGTGGAGTATCTTCACGTCGAACGATACACGACCCGAGGGGAGGTGCGCAAGATGTCGAGGTTCCTGGTTCCCGACGCGATCGACCGCTCCGAGCTGCGGTCGCGTGAGGTCCACCTGCGGCGCGCCGCGGAGCGTGCCCGGCTGATCGGTCCGCTGCGGCGCGCCATCCGCCGCGGGCACGAGCCGCGCGCCTAGGCCCGCAGGGCCACCACGGCGCGGTAGAGCGGGTCCTGGAGGAGGGTCGTCGTCATCTCTCTCTGGCGCGGGTCCGGTGGACCCACCTCCTGCAGGAACGGCGCCTTGCCGATAGCGCGATCGAGCATCGCCAGGAGCGCCGCGGCCTCGGGGTCCGTGACCGCGCGGACCTCGAGGCCGGCCCGCACCTTCCACGCCCAGGCGCGGACGAACCGGTTCTCGCGGATGTCCGCGGTCGAGTACCGCCGTTCGTCGAGCGTGTAGATGGGCAGGCCCTGGTCGTCGAGGTTGCCGGGTTTGCGCATCGCTCGGATCAGCTGCCGCGGGTCGGGGTGGCGGACCAGTTCCTCCTTGGTCCAGCGCTCCTCCCGGACGAGCTCTCGCCGGTGGCGGGTCTGCAGCAGCGGCAGCACGAACGCGAGGCCGGCGTGGCGCCCGTCGCCGCGGACGGCGTCGCGGAGCTGCTCGAGCGTCAGCTCAGAAGAACTCGAGGTACCCATGGTCCTCGAGATCGGCCCGCATCTTCGCCGCCTTCGCGATCGCGAGCGGGTAGTCGTCGCCGAGCACCCCGAGGAACTGGTCGATGGCCGGCGCCGCGCTCACGTCGCTGCGGACCCGGGGGAGCACCTTCTGCACGAGCTGCTCGTCCAGGGCGACGCGCCACGGCGTCCCGATCTCGGCCGCGTGCATCAGGTAGGTGTCGATCTCGTCGAGGACGCGGAACCCGAACGGGGCCACGGGCCGCAGCGCGTCCCACACGCCCATCAGCACGACGGCGTGCGGCGCGTCCCCGAGGTGGGAGATCACCTCGTCCCGCGGGAGCGGCAGCTCCAGGACCTGGGCGCGGTCGAAGACCTTGTCGGCGAACCCGTGGGTCGTCTCGTCGACGTTCACCGTGCCCGTGAACCGCAGGTTCGGCGTGAGCTCCACGTGGTGACCGGGCGCCAGGTCGAGCTGCGCCGCGCCTTCGCGCGAGCGGATCTCCATCGCCGAGAGGAACCGGCTGAAGTAGTGCTCGACCCGCGCGAGGTTCATCTCGTCGAGGATCACGTGGAACAGGCGCGGGCGCCGGATCTCGCGGTTCGCCGACTCCCACTCGCGCGCGGACTCCTTCACGAACTCGCTGAACGGCGTGCCATGGAAGAACCCGTCCAGCGGGGAGAGGAAGCCGAGCAGGTCCTCGTTCGAGGACCAGCTGGGGTCGACGGCCACGAGCTTCGTGCGCGCGCCGACGCAGTCCGCGTACGCCTGCGCGAGCCACGTCTTGCCGGTGCCCGACGCGCCGCAGAGGATCACGAATCCGCGCGTGCCGATCGCGAGGTGGTAGCGGCGGATGACCGCGTCGGAGATCCGGAACGTCGGGTAGGACGCGCGGAAGCGCCGCAGCAGGTGCTGGAAGTCGTCTTCAGCGGTGACGGGCGCGTCGCCGCCCTGAGCCGTGATCGCCATCAGACCGGGGGTTCCTCCGTGCCGACCCGGCGCCGCGGTGGCGCCCGGGGTAACCCGAGGAGGCTACACCGGGCCACGGGACTCCGGCATCCAACCTTCGGCCCATGCGGCCTGGGCCATCCGCCGCAGGAGAGAGCATCGGCTACCCGGGAGCGGACATCGCCGGGTCGGGAGCCTCGCGGGCGATCGGCGGCGCCGGGCGGGCCCGGGCGTGCCGCCCGGCGAGGAACGCCGCCGCGTACGCGAGTGCCACGACCGGCAGCAACGCGCGGTACCCCACGGCGAGCGCGGTGTACTCGAACAGGCCGCCGGCGATCGCCCCGAGCAGGTTCGCACCGAACGCGAGCGTCGAGGACGCGACGTCGCGGAACCGGTTCGCGAAGATCAGGTTCCCGAGGAAGACGGGCGTGAAGCCGAGGATCGTGGCGGCCGCGAACCGTGGGATGGGCGCGAGGTCGAGCAGCGCGCGGGGCGGGACCACGAAGGCGACGGCGATCGACGCGAACAGGAGCGCGAAGAGCAGACCGACCCGTCGCGCGGGGCGGCGGGCCGCGACCTCGATCGCGATGAGCACCGAGGCGAGGATGCCCCCGAAGACGAGGGCGTTCACGATCCACGTCGTCCCGAAGAACAGCGCGAACCGGACGACGTTCGTGGTCTCGAGGAGGAGGAAGGCGGCGCCCATGCACGCCAGGTCGAGGTACGGGCGCACCTGGGCGAGCGAGGGCCCACCGGCGAGCCGGATGGCCGCGAGCGACGCGACGGCGATGGCGAGCAAGGCGACGACGTAGAACGGCGGGACGCCCCGCCCGGCGAGGTAGGGGAACGGGTAGTCGTCGGTCTCGGACGTCGTCGGTGTCGCGGCCGACGGCTGCCAGCTGGCGTCGCAGGCCAGGGAACCGGGCTCCTCGCTGACCGTGAGGACGGTCCTCGCGCGGGCGCCCGCCCCCTCGCTGACGTCGAGGCAGGGTGGGGTGCCGAACACCGCCGCCAGCGCCGCCCCGTACCGATCCACGACGACCGGCAGGTAGTAGTGGTACATGGCGACGGCGCCGCCCGGCGCCAGGTGGTCGCGGACCTCTTCGAGCGCTTCGCGTGTGAACAGGTAGCTCTCGAGCCGGAGCGACGACTGCCCCGCCAACGCGGCGAGCGAGTCCGGGATGGCGAAGAGCACGAGGTCGTACCGATCATCGCTGCCGTGCAGGAACGCCCGCGCGTCGTCGACGTGCACCGACACCCGGGGGTCCTGGTACGGGTGGTCCGGGTGCCGCTCGAGGCCCAGGCGGACGAGCACGGGGTCGATCTCCACCGCGTCGACGTGCGCCGCCCCTTCGGCGAGGGCGATCGCGGCGTCGTTCCCGCTCCCGGCGCCGATGACGAGCACGCTACCGAGCGGGTTGCCGGGGCTGCGGGCGTAGGGCACGAACCGGAACGCCTGGTCGCTCCGCATGAACGCGACGGGCATCGCACGCTGGTGCGGACGTCCGTTCACGTCGATCCCGAAGCTCCCGTCGGGCGCGACCGTGGTCGTGGTGATCCGCTGGTACGGCGACCAGTCGGTCCGGGGCGCGACGGACAGGGCGGTCAGCACGAGGACGAACGCACCGATCGGCAGCAGCGCCCGCCACCCCCGGCGCGCTCCCGCCGCGACCAACCCCGTCGCGACGAGGATGCCCCACGCCAGGGGCGGGAGCTCGAGGAGCGACAGGAGGGCGAACCCGCCGATTCCGAGCAGGCTCCCGACGATGTCGAGCCGGTAGGCCACGAGGGGCTCGAACCGTCCGAACCACATCGCCACGCCCGATGCGATCCCGGCCATCACGCCGACCGAGAGCACGAACACCACCCCGAGCGAGATCCACTTCGGGAGGGCGGGCATGCCGAAGGCGCCGACCACCGTGAGGACGCCGTCGGCGCGGCCGCCCGCCACCGGGAACACGGCGAGGAACCCCACGAGCGCGACGAGGAACCACGGCGTCAGCCCGAAGAGCGCGGCCCGTCCCTCCTGGCGGAGGAAGCCGAGACCGATCCCGAGGAAGCTCGCCAGCAAGATGAAGTTCGTGAAGAACGAGAGGTAGACGTTGTAGGCGCCCGTCCAACGGATCAGCCCGAGCTCGATGAACAGCATGAGCGCGCTGGCGAGCAGGAGTCGTCGGCCCATCAGGCCGGGCGGGACGCGTCCAACGCAGCCTGGATCCGTTGCACGGGACCGCGGATGGCGAACTCCTCGCCGAGCGCCCGGAGGGCGTCGTCGTCGCGTTCGCCCGCCCACACCTCGATGGGGGCATCGGCGTTCACCGGGACGAGCCGCAGCATGTCGGCGAGGTAGTCGCGCGAGCCGAGCAGGCGCTCGCGGATCGCGGGCTTGATGGCCAGGTCGCCGGCGGCCGCCGCCTCGAGCATCGCGTCGATCGACGGGTAGGCCGTCACCAGGTCGCGCGCCGTCTTCTCGCCGATGCCCTTCACGCCGGGCAGCCCGTCGCTCGGGTCGCCGCGGAGCACCGCGAACTCGACGTACCGCGACGCCGGCACGCCGTACTTCTCGATCACCGCCGCCTCGTCGAACGTGTGGAGCTCGCTGACGCCCCGCACCGTGAACAGGAGCGTCACCACCGGGTCGCGGACCAGCTGGAGCAGGTCGCGATCGCCCGAGACGATCTCGAGGCGGTCGTCCTCGCGTGCGTCGAGGCAGAACGCCCCGATCGCGTCCTCGGCCTCCCACCCCCGGGTCTGTGCCTGGGGCATGCCGGTCAGGTCGAGCATCCGGCGGATCAGCTCGAACTGCGGGGTCAGCTCCTCGGGCTCGTCGGGGCGGGCCGCCTTGTACCCCTCGTAGATGTCGGTCCGGGCGACGGGCCGCCAGTCGTGATCGTAGACGTGGACGATCTCGTCGGGCCGTCGCGACGCGGCGAGCCGCGCGACCATGTCCAGGTACCCGTGGGCGGCGCCGATCGGCCTGCCGTCCTTCGTGTACAGGCCGTCGCGCACCGCGTAGAACGCTCGGTACGCCAGGCTGGACACGTCCAAGAGCACACGGTGCGTCATGTCGCGAAGACCTCCGAGGACGGGTGTCATCATGCCAGATCGATCGACGGTCGGGAGAGCTCCGGGTCAGCATCCGCAGCTGATGGGGACCCCGAACGTCACACGGCCGTGCGCCTTCGTCTTCCTACGCGCAGGGAACCGATTCCTCGTCTCTGAGATGGTCGATGAGGTCGAGGGGACCTTCTACCGCCCGCCGGGAGGCGGCATCGAGTTCCGTGAGGACTCCCGCGACGCCGCGGTCCGAGAACTGCGTGAGGAGTTCGACCTCGAGCTCCCTCGGGAGTACCTGACGTTCCTCGGCGTGATCGAGAACAGCTTCGAGTTCAGGGGCGCGCCACACCATGAGATCTGCTTCGTCTACGAGGCCCGCGTGGACGGTGCGGTGTTGGAGCGGTTGGACGGGGCCGCGGTGCCGGACCTGGCCCCGGCGGATGTCGAGGTCGCCAAGGTGTTCCAGCTCGCGGACCTCGTCGCGTTCGACCACGTCTACCCGGACGGCGTCCGGCGCTTGCTGGTGCCGGACGCCGACTGATCGGACGATCACCCCCCGGCGGTCTCCCCGATCGCGTGCGTGACGGGTGACGCCGTCGCGAGCGTACGGGAGACGGTGCAGAGGTCCTCGGCGGTCTTCGTGACGGCGCGGTCCACCTTGCGCGGATCGTGTTCGCCCTCGAGGTCGTAGGTCACGCGCAAGTCGATCATGCGGGACCCGACCTTGTGACCCTCGACGGTGAGCGTCATGCGCCCGACGGGATCCCGTTGCTTGCGCATCAGCAGGTCCACGTCGATCGCGCCGCAGCTGCCGATCGCGGCCAGGAACAGCTCGACGGGGGTGAACCCGTGCGTCCCATCGGGGTGGATCAGGAGGGTCGCCCCTCGGCGGTTCGTGGCCTCGACCACCCCGTCGGTGAGCGTCAGCGTGATCGCGCGGTGGGTGTCCATGACGGGAGCCTAGCCCGGGGGCGGTCTATGATCCGGGCCGATGCGTCTCCGTCGGATCGACCCGTCGCAACCGCCCCCGTACTTCGTCGCGCTCATCGGCATCATCGCGGTCGTCCTCCTGAGCGCGGGCCGCGGCGAGAGCAATCCGATCGGTGCCCTGTCGCTACTCGTCCAGGGTGCGGTGCTCATCTTCGTGCTCCGCATCAGCGACGTCGGTGGGCGTGCCGGACGGATCGCCATCGGCGTGACGGCCGTGCTCGTCGTGCTCGGCCTCGCGAGCATCCTGATCGAGGGCGAGTCGGCCACCTTGTCCACGCACGTCGTCGGGCTGCTGTTCGCGGTCGCCACCCCGGCGGCGATCATCCGCCGCGTCATCCGGGAGAGCCACGTCGACGCGACGGTGGTGGGCGGCGCGCTGTGCGTCTACCTGCTGATCGGGCTCTTCTACGTGCAGGTGTTCTCGATCTCCGATCGGGTGATCGACGGGCAGTTCTTCGTCCAGGTCGCCGACCCCACGCCCGCCGACTTCTCGTACTTCAGCTACGTCACGATGACGACGGTGGGGTACGGCGACTTCACGGCCGCGGGGAACCTTGATCGGATGTTCGCGGTGACCGAGGCGCTCGTCGGTCAGCTGTACCTCGTGACGGTCGTGGCGCTCGCCGTCTCCCGCGTGCGACCCGGGGCGCGGCGGCGCTCGGTCGCGGAGGACGTGGCGGACGTGCGCGAGAGCGAGACGCCGGAGGACCCGCCATGACGCGGCGCGTCCCCGACGCGGCCGAGCTCGGTCTGATGGTTGGTTCGCCGCCGCCCGATCCGGCGCTCGTGACTCTGGCGAACTGGCAGGACCCGCCGTACAACCGGTGGGGGTTCCAGCACGTGCGGGACCTGATCCCGACCGCGAAGATCCGGCGCGGCGAAGGGTCGCCCTGGAAGCTCCCCCGCGAAGAACGCGATCTGCTCGGGGCGCGCGTGCGGACCGGGCCACGCGCGACGACGCTCCGGCGCCTGCTCGAGGACA
Organism: Actinomycetota bacterium; assembly: GCA_035630755.1. GTDB lineage: Bacteria > Actinomycetota > UBA4738 > UBA4738 > HRBIN12 > AC-51. The sequence continues at coordinate 7,746 of DASQKC010000159.1, forward strand.
CGTACACCGACGGGTTCCTCGTCCTGCACCGAGGGCGGATCCTCACCGAGGAGTATCGCAACGCGATGACGCCCGACACCACGCACCTGTGCATGTCGGTGTCGAAGTCGATCACCTCGACCGCGGTCGGCGTGCTGGTCGGACGCGGCCTGCTCTCGCAGGATGACCTGGTGACCCAGCACATCCCCGAGCTCGCCGGGACGTCGTTCGACGGCTGCACCGTCCGCCACCTGCTCGACATGCGCGCCGGCACGCGTTTCAACGAGGACTACGCCGACCTGCACGCCGACGTGCGCGTGTACGAGCAGATCTACCTGTGGCGGCCGCGGACATCGCGCCGGCTGCCGCGCGCGATGACCGAGTACTACGGGACCCTGCGCAACCAGGGGCCGCACGGCGGTCCGTTCGACTACCGGTCGATCCTGACCGACCTCCTCGGGTGGGTGCTCGAGCGGGCGTCCGGCGGCCGGTTCGCCGACGTCGTGGGCGAGTCGCTGTGGCAGCCGATGGGCGCCGAGTTCGACGCCGAGATCACGGTCGACGGGCACGGGCACCCGATGGCCGACGGGGGGATCTGCTGCACGCTCCGCGACCTCGCGCGGTTCGGCGAGCTGTTGCGACGGGACGGCCGGCGCGCGTCGCGGCAGGTCGTGCCGCGGGCGTGGGTCCGCGACACGCTCACCCCCGACGCCGACCAGGTGGCCGCGTTCCTC
>DASQKC010000160.1:0-16876 GCA_035630755.1 Actinomycetota bacterium
CACCCGGGCGCGCAGGTCGTCACGCTGACCGAGAACTACCGTTCCTCGCCGCAGGTGCTCGGCCTGGCGAACGCGCTCGCGCAGCACCTGGGTGGCGAGCCGCGCTCGTTGACCGCGACGCGCGACGAGGGGCCACCGCCGGGCGCCCAGCAGCTCTCGGGCGAGTCGGCCGAGACCGCGGCGGTCGTCGACGCCGTGCGGCGGCTGCGCGATGACGCGGACCTGCCGCTCGAGGAGATCGCGGTCCTGTACCGGATCAACGCCCGATCGGAACCGTTCGAGGAGGCGTTCGCGGCCGCAGGCATCCCGTATCAGGTGAAGGACGGCGCGTTCCTGTCGCGCCCCGGTCCCCGCGCCGCGCTCGCGCAGCTCCGACGCCGGCGCGACCAGCCCGCCGATGCCACCGTCGACGCGGTCATCGCCGAGCTCGGCGGGACCGACGGCGATTCGGAGGACGACGAGGACGTCACGCGCCGCGCCGACCTGGCGCGGCTGCGCATCCTCGCGGGTGAGTTCGCCGCCGCGCACGACGGCGCGACCGCCGGGGCCTTCGCCGAGGAGCTGGGCACGCGCTTCACGACCGAACGAGACGGCCGTGGCGTACAGCTGCTGACGTACCACCGCGCGAAAGGCCTGGAGTTCGACGCCGTGTTCCTGCCGCGGTTGATCGACGGCGAGCTGCCGTTCCGCTCGGGACGGTCGAAGGCCGACCCGGTCGAGGAGCGCCGGCTGCTGTACGTGGGGATCACCCGCGCGCGGCGCTACCTGTTCCTCACCTGGTCACGCGAGGCGAAGACGCGCCCGAGCCCGTACCTGGCGGAGATGGGTCTGCGAGGGAAGGGGCCCGCGAAGACCGTCGCGAAGGCGGTGCCGCCGCCGGCGGGGGACGGCCCCGTGTACGAGCGGCTCAAGCGCTGGCGCGCCGACCGCGCGAAGGCCGACGGCGTGCCCGCCTACGTCGTCTTCCACGACCGCACGCTCGGGCAGATCGCGGACGAACTCCCCGCCGACCGCGACGCCCTCGCCGAGATCGCCGGCATCGGCCCCACCAAGCTCGACCGCTACGGCGACGAGGTCCTGGCCGTGGTCGCGTCGGGCTGACCCTTACCCTCGAGGCAGTCCCATCCGAGGAGGTCGAGCCATGATCGACATCAAGGAGTTGCAGCGGCCGCTGCGCGAGCGTTACGAGTCCGATCCGGACTCTGCGCCGCTGACGCTCACCGTTCGCAGCGCGCCGAGCGACCTGGACGATCCGCTCCGCGTCGCGATCCGATCCGACGCGATCCCCGAGGTCGTGTGGCAGAGCGGCGCGCACCCTGCGGTGGGCGGCGTGGGCGACGCGCCCTGTTCGAGCGACATGCTCTTGGGCGCGCTCGCGGCGTGCCAGGAGGTGACCCTGCGGATGGTCGCGGCGAACCACCGGCTCGAGCTCGAGGGCGTCGACGTGGTCGTCGAGGGTGACTGGGATCCGCGCGGCACGCTCGCGATGGGGCGCGCGTTCCCGGTCGGCCTCACGGCGATCCGGTGCACGACCACCGTGCGGTTGGCGGGCGAGGTCGCGGAGGATCGGGCCGCGAGGCTGCTCCGGAGCGCCGAGCGCTACTGCGTCATCCGGGCCACCCTCACGAGCGACATCGACGTGACGTCGACGTTCGAGGTCGTCTAGGCGACGAAGGCCTCGAGGCGCGCGGTCTCCTCGTCGAGCGCGCGCCGGGTCGCGCGGTCGCGCGGAGCGAGGGTCTCCACCACGATACGTCCGTCGCGCTCCTTCCACGTGGCCCCGACCTGGCCACGGATCAGCACGGTCCCGATCGACTGCGGGGTCTTCGTGCTGAAGATCGTCGGGCGGTGTCGCTCGGGGAGCACCTGCGTGCTGCGCGCGTGCACCATCAGGATCGCGTCGAACGTCCCGATGAAGCGGATCGGCACCGGGTTGTCGGGGGCGGGGAGCGGACCGCGCGGCAGGTCGACGAGCTCCCGGCCGCGTTCGTCGACGAAGCGGCGTGTCGCGACGCGGTCGATCGCGCCGGTGAGGTCCGCCGTGGCGACGCCGGCCCAGCTCGCGATGTCCTTCGGCGTCGCCGGTGGGAACCCCTGCAGGTAGCGGCGGACGAGCAGCTCACGGCCCGCCTCCACGTCGACCGGCGGCCGCGGGCCGACCCAGTCCTCGGCCAGGCCGTACAGGTCGCCCCGGCGTTGCTCCCACGTGCCGCTCGGCGGGACGCGGACCAGGTTGACCCACAGCCCCAGACCGTTCCAGGTGGTCGCGTCGATGCCGAGCGCGGCGACGAGCGCGGCGCGCTTCATCGGCCCGTCGGACAGGACGGCGCGGACGCGGTCGGCGTGGCCCTCCATGTCGCGGTCGGTCCGGGCATGTCGCGACGCGCCGCGCCACCAGCCGCGGCGCGCCTCCGTGATCGCGTCGATCGTGGGCCAGTAGTCGGCGCGGGAGCACATGTGGATCGTCACGCGCAGGGTCGTGGCCTGGATCACCGCGCGACGCTCGAGGGCACGGGTCAGGTCGTCGCGGGCGACCCCTTCGAGCCGGGAGAACAGCCCGACGTAGGCGGACGGCGCGTACTGGGTCTGGAGGAACCCGACGCGCTCGAGCAGCGTGGGGATCGGCGCCCGGGCCGGCGAGGTCAGGTGCTGGCGCGCCAGCAGGGCGGCGCGCAGGTCCGCCTCGGTGAGCGTGCGCGGCATTGCCGGAGTGTAGGGACGCCCTCCTCGTTGACGGCCCGAGGCGGTGGCGGCTATCGTCCGGTCCAGCACATGAGACTGAGTCTCAGAACCACCCTGACCGTCGCGCTCCTGGCCGCCACCGCGTGCGGCGGGGCGACCGCCGGCGCGCCGGGCGATGACGGCACCGTCGACGTCGTGGCGGCGTTCTACCCCCTGGCGTGGGCCGCCGAGCGGGTCGGCGGCGCCGAGGTGGACGTCACGAACCTCACCCCGCCGGGCGTCGAGCCCCACGACCTGGAGCTGACGTCCGAGGCGCTGGAGGCGATCGCGGCGGCCGACGTCGTCGTGACGATGGGGGTCGGGTTCCAGCCGGCGATCGACGACGCCGTCGCGGCCGAGGCCACGGGGGTCGTCGTGACGATCCCGCCCGCCGGCGACGACCCGCACATCTGGCTGGAACCGCGCCGGTTCGTGGACGCCGTGGAGGACGTCGCCGCCGGCCTGATCGAGGCCGGGGCCGATCCCACGCCGCTCGAGGAGGGGCGCGCCGGCCTCGTCGAGGACCTGGAGCAGCTCGACGCGGACCTCGATGCGGGCCTCGCCGACTGCGACCGGCGGACGCTGCTCGTCAACCACGACGCGTTCGGGCTGCTCGCGGCGGCGTACGGGCTGACGCAGGAGTCGATCTCGGGGCTCTCGCCCGAGGCCGAGCCCGACCCCGCCCGGATCGCCGCGCTCGCCGAGCTGGCGCGGGAGACCGCCTCGACCACGGTGTTCACCGAGCCGCTCGCTCCCGCCGACGTGGCGGACACCCTCGCCGCCGAGGCAGGCCTCGTGACGGCGGTCCTGGATCCGGTCGAGGGCCTCGACGAGGAGCGGATCGTGGCCGGTGAGGACTACCTGTCCGTGATGCGCACGAACCTGGAGACCCTGCGCGATGGCCTCGGCTGCCGCTGACCCCGCCGCGCCCCTGCTCGCGGCCCACGGCGTCGGGTTCGCCTACGGCGACGAGGCGGTCCTGACCGACGTCGACCTCGCGGTCCGCCCGCGCGAGTTCGTGGCGCTCGTCGGCCCGAACGGCGCGGGGAAGTCGACGCTCCTGCAGCTACTGCTCGGGGTGCTGACGCCGCGCGCGGGCCGGGTCGAGCTGTTCGGGTCCGCGCCGTCCCGCGCGACCTCGCGGGGCCGCCTCGGGTACGTGCCGCAGCGGCCGGCGCTTGCCTCCGAGCTGCCGGCCACCGTGCGCGAGATCGTCACGACGGGCAGGCTCGCGCTCGGGCGGTGGTGGCGCCGGCCGACGGCGGCCGATCGCCGGGCGGTGGATCACGCGATCGAGTCGGTGGGGCTCGCCGAGCGGGCCGACTCCCCGCTCAACGAGCTCTCCGGCGGGCAGCAGCAGCGCACGTTCATCGCGCGCGCGTTCGCGAGCGAACCGGACCTGCTGATCCTCGACGAGCCGATCGCCGGGGTCGACGCCGGCGCGCAGCGGCGGTTCCGCGACGCGATCGTGCACCTGATCCGCGAGCACGGGTCGGGCGTCCTGCTCGTCTCGCACGAGCTCTCCGCCGTGGCCGAGGACATCGATCGGGTGGTCGTGCTGCGTCGGTCCATCGTGTTCGACGGGCCGCCGTCGGCCCTCGCGGCCGAAGGGGTTAGCCTCGGCGTGCACCGCCAGGACCTGCCGCTGTGGCTCGAGGAGCTCCGGTGATCGCCGAGCTGCCGCTGCCGTATCCGTTCGAGCTCGGCTTCATGCAGCGCGCGCTCGTGACCTGCCTCGCGGTGGGGATCTTCGCGCCGGTGATCGGCACGTTCCTCGTCCAGAAGCGGCTCTCGCTGATCGGCGACGGGATCGGGCACGTCGCGTTCGCCGGGGTCGGGGCGGGGCTGCTCGCCGGCGTCGCGCCGCTCTGGGCCGCGATGGCGTTCGCGGTGGTCGGGTCGCTCGCGATCGAGTGGTTCCGGTCGCGGCGCCGCGCCGCGGGCGACGTGGCGATCGCGATCGTCTTCTACGCGGGGATCGCGCTGGGGGTCGTGCTCATCTCGGCGGGCAACGGGCTCAACGCGAGCGTCCTGACGTACCTGTTCGGGCAGCCGCTGACGGTCGACGGCACCCAGGTCGGCGCGATCGTGGCGCTCGGGACCGGCGTCGTCGCGGCGGTGGCGGTCCTGCGCCGGGCGCTGTTCTCGGTCGTGAGCGACGAGGATTGGTCGCGCGTCGCCGGGCTGCCGGTGAGCGGCCTGAACGCGCTGCTCGCCGTCCTGGTGGCGGTCGTCGTGGTCGCGGCGATGCAGATCGTCGGGATCCTGCTGATCGCCGCGATGATGGTCCTGCCCGTGGCCGCGGCCCAGCTCGTCAGCCGGTCGTTCCGGGCGACCTTGCTGTACGCCGCGGGGATCGGGGCGGCGTCGTCGGTGATCGGCCTCGCGCTCGCGCGCGTGATCGGGATCGCCGCGGGGGGGACGATCGTGCTCGTGGCGTTGGCGGCGTTCCTCGCGTGCCTCGGGGTCGCGCGGGTCCGGCGGCGCCGGGCCCAGGGGGCGGCCGTATGATCGGACGCATGGCGAGCGACCTGGACACCGCCGCCGAGACGAGGCTCCGGCGGGAGGGCCAGCGCTATACGCGCGGGCGCCGCGCGCTCGTCGCCACCTTGTCCACGGCCGCCACGCCGCTCGCGATCGGGGAGCTCACCGCGGAGGTCCCGCAGTCCTCGGCGTACCGCAACCTCGCCGTGCTCGAGCAGGCGGGCGTGGTCCGCCGGGTGATCACCGACGGGGACTCCGCCCGGTTCGAGCTGGCGGAGGACCTCACCGGCCACCATCACCACCTGATCTGCTCGTCGTGCGGCCGCGTCCAAGACGTGGAGGTCCCGCCCTCGCTCGAGCGCGACATCGACCGCGCGCTCGACCGGCTCGCGCGTAAGGCGGCCTTCGCCTCGGTCCACCACCGGCTCGACCTGATCGGCACGTGCCGCGATTGCGCGGCCGCCGGCCGCTAGCCGACGAGGCGGTACACCCGGAACTGCTCGTGCTCGATCGGGAGCACCTCGACGTCGGTGAAGCCGGCGTCCTGGGCGTGGGCGCGCAGCGTCGCCGGCCGCATGACCGTCAGCGGCCGAGCGCCGCCAGCCGGTACAGGCGCAGCGTGTGACCCTGGAACGGCACGTCCTTCTCGTAGGACATGCCGTTCTTCTCGGCGACGCGGATCGACGCCGCGTTGTCCGGGTAGATCAGCGAGACGGGAACGCGGCCCATCGCGACGGCGCGGTCGCGGATCGCCGCGGCGGCTTCGGTCGCGTACTCCTGCCCCCACGCGTCGCGGGCCAGCAGATAGGCGACCTCGAGCTCCTCCGCGCCGTCGATGTCGGGCCACAGGATCAGCCCGCACAGCCCGATCGTGCGGCCGCTCGCGCGCTCGACCGTGATCCACTCACCCCAGCCGCGCTCGGCGTGGTGGGCGATCTCCCGCTCGAGCGTCGCCCGGGCGCGGTCGCGACCGAGCGCGCCGCCGGCGCCGATGAACCGCATGACCTCCTCGTCGGCGAACATCGCCGCGACGGCGTCGAGGTCCTCGAGCGCCGGCGCCCGCAGGAGCAGCCGCGCGGTCTCGATCGACACGGCCTAGGCCTTGATGCGCGCGCGGGCCGGGTCGTACATCGGGGTGAGCGAGAGGGCGACCGGGTAGCGCGTGCCGACGATGTCGAGCTCCCAGTCGCCGGTCGCCACGAGCTCGTCGGTCACGTCTTCCTCGGCCTCGATCATCGCGAGGCCGACGCTCCCGCCGAGCGTGTGGCCGTACGCCCCGATCCGGTTCTCGCCCCACCGCACGCCGTCGCGGTACAGCTGCTCGTCGCCGTACAGCAGGGGCTCGGGGTCACGGGCGAGCACCTGGACCATCCGGGAGGTCCGCACGCCCGTGTCCCGCTGCTTCACGAGGGCCTCGCGGCCGATGAACCCGCCGGGCTTGTCCCACGCCACCGTGAAGTCGAGCCCCACGTCGATCAGCGTGTCGTCGTTGAAGATGTCGAGCGCGTAGTCGCGGTAGGCCTTCTCGAGGCGGAGCGAGTTGAGCGCGCCCACACCGGCGTCGCGCAGGCCGAGGTCCTCGCCCGCGGCCAGGAGGGCGTCATAGACCGTGAGCGCCACGTCGTTCGGGATGTGCAGCTCCCAGCCGAGCTCCCCGAGGTAGGTCACGCGGAGCGCCAGCGCCGCGCCGTCGCCGACCTCGATCTCGCGCGCGGTGAGGTACGGGAACGCCTCGTTCGACAGGTCGGCGGTCGTCAGCCGCGTCAGCAGCTCACGCGACCGCGGGCCCTGCACGGTGAGGAGCGTCCGGGCGGTGGTCATGTCCGTGATCGCCACGTAGGGACCGCCTTCGGCGTGGCGATGCAGCCAGGCGAGCATCCGCCGGTGGATCACGTCGGCGCCCACGACCAGGAACCGGCCCTCGCCGATCCGCGTCACGGTCACGTCGGTCCAGATCCCCGCCTTCGGCGTGAGCCACTGCGTGTAGACGATCTTCCCGATCGGCACGTCGATCCTGCTGACGCTGACCTTGTCGAGCAGCGCCAGCGCCCCCGGACCCTGGACGAGGATCTTCGCCATGAACGACATGTCCATGACGCCGACGGCCTCGCGCACGGCGGCGTGTTCGACCGCGGTGGCCGCGAACGCCTGGTCGCGGCCCCACGTGCGCGGTCGCTCGTGCGAGACGCCGGGGTCGGCGAACCACTCCGGGACCTCGTACCCGGTGAGCACCATGAAGTCGGCGCCGCGCTCGACGAGCCGGTGGTGGAGCACCGAGCGGCGCACGTCGCGGGCGTACCGCGGCTTGTACGTCGGGAACCCCGCGTCGCCGAACAGCGATCCGAGCAGCTCCTTGGTCCGGGCCTCCCGGAAGGAGCGGTTCGCCATGAACGGCATCGTCCGGTCGAGCGAGATCCCCGTGACGTCCATCGGCGGCTCGTCCTCGACGATCCACGTCGCCACGAGCGAGCCGACGCCGCCCGAGAGCAGGATCCCGAGCGAGTTCAGGCCGCAGGCGGCGAAGAAGCCGCGGAGCTCGGGCGCCTCGCCCAGGAGCGGGCCGTTGTCGGCCGTGAACGACTCCGGGCCGCAGAAGAAGGTCTTGATGCCGGCCTCGTGCAGACGGGGGAACCGGTCCATGGCGTCGGACAGGAACCCGCCCATCCGGTCCCAGTCCGGCGGCAGCACCGCGAACCCGAGGTCCTGCGGGATCGCGTCGAGCGACCAGGGCGCCGCCTCCGGCTCGAACAGGCCGACGAGGATCCCGCCGGCCTCCTCACGGTAGTAGCCGTAGCTGTCCGGGTCCTCGACGACGGGCAGGTCCGGGTGCGCCCACGCGAGCGGCTCGGTGATCAGGTAGTAGTGCTCGGCCGCCTGCAGCGGCACGCTGACGCCGGCGAGCTCGCCGACCTGGCGGCCCCACATGCCGGCGGCGTTCACCACGGTCTCGCACGCGATCGGCCCGGCGTCGGTCTCGACGCCCGTGACGCGACCGCCGGCCTGCGTGATCGCGGTGACGGTCACGCCCTCGAGGATCGTCGCGCCCTGCATGCGGGCGGCCTTCGCGTAGGCCTGGGTCACGTCGGCGGGGTTCGCCCGGCCCTCGTCCGGCACCCAGGCCGCCGCGAGGATGTCGTCGACCTTCGCCTCGGGCCAGTGACGGGCCACCTCCTCGGGGCCCACCATCTCGACGGGGATCCCGAAGCCCTGCGCGAACAGCGCCTCGCGCGTGACGGTCTCGAGGCGCTCGGGCGTGGTGGCCAGGTGCAGGTGCCCGATCGTGCGGAACCCGGTGTCCTGCCCGGTCAGGGCGGTGAGCCGGGGCAGCAGCGCGGTCGTGTACCGCGACATCCATTGGTAGGTCTGGGTGGGCATCCCCGCGCTCGTGATGAGCCCGGCGGCGTGCCACGTCGTCCCGGCGGTGAGCTGGCGGCGCTCGAGGAGGACGACGTCGCGGATCCCCAGCTCGGTCAGGTGGTACGCCACGCTCGTGCCGATCGCCCCGCCGCCGATGACGACGACCTGGGCGCGATCGGGGAGGGCGATCTCGGTCACGGTCGGAGCTCCTCGTCGGCGGCTGGCCGTGGATGGTACCCGGGGTCCTCCGGCGATGGGTAGATCCGGGTACGGTTGCCGCCCGAGACACCTATCGAGAGGGCAACCGAATGCGGCGACGTGGTCTGGCGGTCGTGATGGTCCTGGCGATGGTGGGGGGCGCCCTGGTGGCGGCCACCGCCCCGGCGGGCGGGCAGACCGCGCCGCCCGGGTACGTGTCCGTGATCTTCGGCCGGACGCAGTGGGTGACGACCGGGACCGTGGGCGGCGTGCCGTGCACCCCGCTGGCCGGCGCGGTCACGCTCGGGACGACCCACGACGCGCTTGCGGCGCGCGGGCTCACGGCGACCGGGGTCGTGATCCCGCCGCGCACGCCGGCGACGGGGTTCGACTGCTTCAACGGCTACGTCCTGCACCCGGGCTGGGACCTCCTGGAGACCTGGCACGGCGAGGGCTGGCGGTTCGTCTCGGGCGGCACGCACGCCGACGTCACGACCCTCTCGTACGAAGAGTCGATCGCCGAGACGTGCGGCTGGCTGTCCACGTTCGCCGCCCACGGGATGGACGCGAGCGGGCTGTTCGCCTACGGCAACAACACCTGGACCACGGCGGCGCAGACCGACCCCACCTCGCGGTGCTTCGCGTACGGCCGGCGCTACTGGGCCTTCTCGGCGAACGCCCGATCGGCCCTCACGGCGCCCTGGATGCAGAAGACCCACTCGGTCAATGGGGGGAACTGCAACGACAACACCCAGCCGTGCTTCAACTTCTCGGCGCCTTACCGGTACCACTCGCCCGTCCAGCTGGCCTCCATGATGGCGGCGGCGCCGGACACGTGGTTCGCGGTGCAATTCTACCGGCTCGTGCAGGGCAAGGGCGGATCCGGGATCTGGACGTGGGATTGCACCAGCACGGACTGGCGACGCCACTGGACGAGCCGCGGCGAGCTCTACTGCTACGACGACTTCCTCCGCGTGATGGACGCGCTGCAGACGGCGGTCGCGTCGGGCACCGTCGTCGCCGCCGATCCGTCGACCGTCGCGGCGGCGTGGGGCCGGGTCCTGGACCCGACGGCGCATCCTCGGGCGACGACGGCGAGCGTGTCGTGTCCGGAGGGACCGAGCACGGTGTGCCTGGTGACGGTCCGCGACGCCGCCGACGGCATCCCCTCGGCGCCGCTGGGATCGGTGAGCTTCGCGAGCGACGGCGCCGGCACCTTCGAGACGCCCACGTGCGCGTTGGCCGGTGACCGGCCGACGACGACGTGCACCGTGCGGTACACGGCCGCGGGCCCGCCGGGGCTGCAGCAGATCACCGCCACCTACGACGGCGACGCCGACCACGCGGGGGCCGTCGCCGTCGCGACGTACAACCCCACCGGCGACGTGACGCCGCCGACGGTGCAGATCACCTACCCGTCCGGGACCACGGTCCCGCGGCGGACGACCGTCACGGTGGCCGCGAACGCGACCGACGCGAGCGGCATCGAGCACGTCCGCTTCGTGATCGGCAACCAGCTGAAGTGCACCGACACGGTGGCGCCCTTCTCCTGCCCGTGGAACACGCCGCCCGCGGGCAAGACGATCCAGATCAGGATCACGGCCCGAGATCCGTTCGGCAACGAGGCGACCGCGACCGTGAGCGTGCGGACCGTCTGAGACGCGAACGCCGCCCGCGCGGCATCATGGACGTGTGAGCACAGGGCCGTACCGCGTGGTCGTGGCGAAACCCGGCCTGGACGGCCACGACCGGGGGGCCAAGGTGGTGGCGCGCGCCCTGCGCGACGCCGGGTTCGAGGTCATCTACACGGGGCTGTGGCAGACGCCCGAGCAGATCGCCGAGACCGCCGTGCAGGAGGACGCCGACGCCGTGGGGCTCTCGTGCCACTCGGGCGCCCACCTGACGCTGTTCCCCGAGGTCGTCGCCGCGCTCCGAGCCCGTGGCGCCGACGACGTGGTCCTGTTCGGAGGGGGGATCATCTTCGGCGACGACGTCGGCGCGCTCGAGGCCGACGGGTTCGAGCGGCTCTTCCCGCCGGGGACGCCGCTCGACGAGATCACGGGGTGGCTCCGGACACGGCTGGACGGGCGGGCCGCGTGACCGAGGACCGGCACCGGACGTTCTCGGGCATCGACCTGGCGCCCGTCTACGACGCGGAGGACCTGGCCGGGTTCGACCCCGCGCGCGACCTGGGTGCGCCCGGCGCGTTCCCCATGACCCGCGGCGTCTACCCGACGATGTACCGCGACAAGCTGTGGACGATGCGCCAGTTCGCCGGGTTCGGCTCGCCGGCCCAGACGAACGCGCGGTACCGCTACCTCCTCGAGCACGGGCAGACGGGACTCTCGGTGGCGTTCGACCTGCCCACGCTGATGGGCCGCGACTCCGACGACCCGTTCAGCCGTGGTGAGGTCGGACGGTGCGGGGTCGCGGTGGACTCGGCGGCCGACATGGACGCGCTGTTCGACGCGATCCCCCTCGGGGGCGTGACGACGTCGATGACGATCAACGGGCCGGCGCCGATCCTGTTCGCGTTCTACCTGGCCGCCGCCGAGCGCCAGGGGGTCGCCTGGCGTGACCTCGGCGGGACGCTGCAGACCGACATCTTCAAGGAGTACATCGCCCAGAAGGAGTGGCTGTTCCCGCCGCGGCCCCACCTGCGGCTGATCGGCGACCTGATGGCCTTCTGCGCCGCGGAGGTCCCGCGGTTCCACCCGATCAGCGTGAGCGGCTACCACATCCGCGAGGCGGGCTCGACCGCGGTCCAGGAGCTCGCGTTTACGCTGGCGGACGGCCTCGCGTACGTGGAGCTCGGGATGCGGCGCGGCCTCGAGGTCGACGCGTTCGCGCCACGGCTGTCCTTCTTCTTCAACGCGCACATCGACCTGTTCGAGGAGATCGCGAAGTACCGGGCGGCGCGCCGGATCTGGGCGCGGTGGCTCCGCGACCGCTACGGGGCCACCGACGAGCGCTCCTGGCGGCTGCGGTTCCACGCGCAGACCGCCGGCTGTTCGCTCACGGCGGAGCAGCCCGACAACAACGTCGTGCGCACGACCGTGGAGGCGCTCGCGGCCGTGCTCGGCGGGGCCCAGTCCCTGCACACCAACTCGCTCGACGAGGTCCTGGCGCTCCCGACCGATCGCGCCGTGCGGATCGCCCTGCGCACCCAGCAGGTGATCGCCTACGAGACCGGCGTCCCCGACGTGATCGACCCGCTCGGGGGTTCCTACCTGGTGGAGTCGCTGACCGACCGCGTCGAGGCCGAGGCCGAGGCCCTGATCGCCGAGCTCGAGGCGATGGGGGACGGGTCGGTGCTCGACGGCGTGCTCGCGGGGGTCGAGACCGGGTTCCAGCAGGCGCGGATCGCCGACGCCGCCTTCGAGGAGCAGCGGCGGTTCGACGCCGGGGAGCTGGTCCGCGTGGGCGTGACGCGGTTCGTGGACGACGACGCGCTGCCGCTCGACCTCCTCGAGATCCCGATCACGACCGAGACCGCGAAGGTGGCCGACGTGGTCGCGCACCGGTCCACCCGGGACCCCGCCGCGGCCGACGCGGCGCTCGACGGGCTCGAGGTGGCGGCGCGCGCACCCGACGTGAACCTCATCGAGCCCCTGATCTCGTGCGCGCGCGCCGGCTGCACCGAGGGCGAGATCGTGCGACGCCTCCAGGGCGTCTTCGGGACGTTCGACGAGATCGTCCGGCTCTAGCCGGGTCAGACCATCGGCGGGTCGCGCTGCTCGCGGACCATCTCGCGCGCGATCACGAGCCGCTGGATCTGGTTCGTGCCCTCGTAGATCTGCGTGATCTTCGCGTCGCGCATCATCCGCTCGACCGGGAACTCGCGCATGTAGCCGTAGCCGCCGAGGACCTGGACGGCGTCGGTCGTGACCGCCATCGCCGTGTCCGAGCAGAACAGCTTGGCCATCGCCGCGGCCTTCGTGAGCGCGGGGCCGTCGGCGCCGGCGTCGATCATGCGCCCGACCCGGTAGAGCAGGCCGCGGGCGGCCCACGTGCGCGTCTCCATGTCGGCGAGCATCCCGGCCACCAGCTGGTGCTTCGCGATCGGCGTGCCGAAGGCCTCGCGCTCCTGCGCGTAGGCGAGCGCCACGTCGGTCGCCCCCTGCGCGAGCCCCAGCGCCTGCGCCGCGATCCCGGGCCGTGACCGGTCGAGCACCCGCATCGCGATCGTGAAGCCTTCGCCCTCCTCGCCGAGCCGGTTCGCCGCGGGCACGCGCACGTCGTCGAACGCGAGCTCACCGGTGGTGGAGCCCTTGATGCCCATCTTCGGCTCGATGCGTAGGACCTCCAGGCCCGGCGTGTCCGCCTCCACGAGGAACGCCGAGATCCCCTTGCTCCCGGCGCCGGGGTCGGTCTTCGCGAACACGGTGTAGAGGCCGGCGACGCCCGCGTTCGTGATGAACCGCTTGCCACCGCGCAGCACGTACCCCTCGCCGTCGCGCACGGCGCCGGTGCGGATCGCCGCGGCGTCCGAGCCGGCCTCGGACTCCGTGAGGGCGTACGCGGGAAGCCACTCGCCGCTCGCGAGCCGTGGCAGGTACCGATCGCGCTGCCCGTCGGTGCCGACCAGCCGCAGGGCGATCGCGCCCAGGTCCTGCACGGACAGCATCAGCGCGCTCGTGGCGCAGGCGCGGGCGATCTCCTCCACGGCCACGAGCACCGCGAGCGTCCCCGTCCCGGTGCCGCCATGCGCGGCGTCGAACGGCAGCCCGAACAACCCGGCCTCGGCGAACGCCTGCCGCACGTCCTCGGGGAACTCGCCGCTCGCGTCGATCTCGGCGGCGCGGGGCGCCACGGTCTTGCGCACGACCTCGCGCACGAGGTCGCGGATCTCGCGCACCTGAGGATCGAGCAGGTCCCCGTCCCGGTCATCCGCCATGGCGTCATCGTGCCACGGCCGCCGCGTCCGCGTCCGTTCAGGGGCCGGGCCGCCGATGCCGATGTACGGGAGGTGAGGCGCACCCCCCGGATCCTCGCGCTGTGCTCGGTCGTCGCCGTGACGACGATGCTCGCGCTGTCGCCCTCCGCGGGCACCGGGGCGGCCGCGCACGCCGGCACGTGGTGCCCGGACGGCCTGACGCTCGTGCACGTGGGGGACGGCCACGCCTGCACCCACGGCGGGGACGGCGTCCCGACGCTCGCGGCCGACGCGACGTCGGCGCGAGGATCGGGGCTGACCGAGGCGCCGTGTCCGGGGAACGGGCGGCGCGGCAAGCGCGTCCGCGTGTTCTACGGCTACCCGCAGGGGACCGCACCCCGGCTCGCCGACCACAAGCCGACGATCGCCGACGCGCTGCGCACCGCCGACCTGAACCTTGACGCGCAGTCGCCGGGCACCGAGGGGCAGCACTACCGGTTCTGGTGCGAGACCGACCTCCGACCCACGATCCGCACGATCGAGCTCGTCCCGGTCGGCGGGGACGCCGCCTACGACGTGGACGACGTGATCGGGTCGCTCTACGACCAGGTCGGCCTCGGGCTCGGCGAGGCGAACCATCGCGCCGGCCGCATGGTCTACGTCGTCTTCGTCGACCACCTCGGCGGCGTGTCGGCGCCCGCGGGCCAGGCGACGCTGTACTGGGACGACGACCCCGCGCCGTCATCGAACGCGAACAACGCCAGCGGTCTCGGACCTCGGTTCGCGATGGTCCAGCTCGGCTACGGCGTGCCCACCGAGGCGCACATCTTCCAGCACGAGGTCGGGCACACCCTCGGCGCCGTCCAGGGGTCGGCCCCCCACTCCTCGGGCGCCGGCCACTGCTTCGAGCTGTACGACCTGATGTGCTACGACGACGGCGGACCGTACTTCGACGACGGCGGCGAGCTCGTCGCCGCGTGCGGGGCCATGCCGGACGGACAGCACGTCTGGGATTGCAACGGCGACGACTGGTACGCGGTCGAGCCCGCCGAGGGCTCCTACCTCGAGGACCACTGGAACGTGGTCCGCAGCGGCTGGCTCTCCTGGAAGCGCTGACCGCCCTCGGTCAGGCGTCCCAGAACACGTGCGCGCCTCGCGCGGAGCGCTTCGCCCGGTACATCGCGGCGTCCGCGAACTGCATCAGGCCGGCGGCGTCGGTCGCGTCGGCCGGGTAGAGGCTGATCCCGATCGACCCGTGGCTCTCGACGTCCAGGTCGCCGATGGCGAACGGGTCGGCCATCGAGCGTTCGACGCGCACCGCCACGCCTTCGGCCGTCTCGCGGGCGTCCTGGGCCTCGAGGTCGCTCAGCAGCAGGAGGAACTCGTCGCCACCCTGGCGGGCCACCAGGTCGGCCTCGCGCGTGCTCTCGCGCAGGCGGTCGGCGAGCTGTCGGAGCAACTCGTCGCCGCAGTGGTGACCGAGGTTGTCGTTCACCTGCTTGAAGTTGTCGAGGTCGAGGAACAGCACCGCCACCCAGAGCTCCGCGCGCTGGGCGCGGCCGATCGCGAGCGCCAGCGACTCCTCGAAGAGCGCGCGGTTCGCCAGCCCCGTGAGGGCGTCGTGGAAGGCCATGTGGGCGATCCGCGCCTCGGCCTCCTTCAGCTCGGTCACGTCGAAGAGGATCCCGTGCTCCCACAGGACGCGGCCGTCGTCGTCGCGGACCGCGTAGGCCCGGTCCCGGATCCACACGATGCTGCCGTCGGGCCGGACCATCCGGTAGTCCCCCAGATCGCCGCCCCGGCCGGTCAGGAAGGCATCGCTCTCGGCCTGCACGGTGGCCCGATCGTCCGGGTGGATCATCCGCATCCACATCTCGGGATCCTGCTGGTACGCGTCCGCGGACACGCCGAGGATCGACTCGATCTGGGGGCTCACGTACGTGGTCTCCTGGCCGCCTTCGTCGGCGTAGACGACGGCGGGGATCTGCTCGATCAGGCTCTTGTACCGCGCCTCCACCGCCATGCGCGCCACCTCGGCGTCGCGCAGGCGCTGGCGGTCCGAGGCGTCCCGGATGACGGCGACGAGGGTGCCCGCGGCATCCAGCGGCGAGATCGTCACCTCGACGGGCAGCCGCGGCGATCCGGCGTCCAGGGGCAGGACCCCTTCGAACGACCCCTCGCCGTCGGCGGGCGTCGTCCACCCGCGGACGAGGGCGTCGGCCCCGGCCCCCTCTCGTGCGTTCGGACCGAGCAGCCGCACCGCCCGCGCGTTCGCGTAGACCACGAAGCCGTCGCGCACGGCGAGGATGGCCTCGGGCACGGCCGCCAGCAGGCGTTCGGCGTCGAGGCGCTCCACGGGCACGCCGATCACGTCGTCCACGCTGGACCATCGACCGGTCCGGGACACGACCTGAGCGCCTGCGGGGCCGCCCATCCGGCGGGTCCGCGTCGCCGACCGCGATGCGGGGCTAGCCGAGCGCGGCCGCGACGGCCGCGGCGATCGCGGCGTGGCCCGCGCCCGTGAAGTGCTCCCCGTCGACGGGATCGGTCTCGACCACCTCGGTGAGGTCGAGGACCGGCACGCCGATCGGCTCGCACACGACGCGGAACGCGGCGGGGAGCTCGCGTGAGGCCTCGGTCGCGCCGGGTGCGTCCATCGCCCACTCGTCGGGGAGGCGGCCGAGCGGCGGCGGACAGACGACCAGGATCCGCGGGGTCGCCCCACCGGGTCCCGCGCCGCTCGACGAGATGGTCGTGACGATCGCCTCGATCCCGCGCGCCGCCCACCGGGGCGTGATGCCGGGTACGAACAGATCGTTGATCCCCAGCGCCACCACGACGTCATCCAGCGGCGCGTGCGTCTCCAGCAGCATCGGCAGCACCGCGTTGCCGCTGCGCGCGGGCTGCTCGGGCCGGTCGAACATCGTCGTGCGGCCGCTGAGACCCCCCTCGACGATCCGGGCGCCGTCGCCGAGCGACCGCTGCAGGACGCCGGGCCACCGCGCGTCCCACGCGAGGCGCTCCTCGGTCCCCGCGATGTAGCCCCACGTGTTCGAGTCGCCGAAGCAGAGGATCGTGCGCGTCACGCATCTGCCTTCGAGATGTCCGCCACGTCGGCGCCGGTCGCGGCGATGAGGTCGGCGCCGCGCAGGTGCAGGTTCACCCCGCGCATCCCGCCTCCGATCGCCACGGTGGCGTCGGGGTCGATCGTGGCGTCGGCGATCACCGGCCAGGCGGTCG
>DASQKC010000161.1:0-9813 GCA_035630755.1 Actinomycetota bacterium
GCACGCCGCGCGAACCGCAACGACGCCGCGAAGTCGTGGCGCGCGGCCGCGAGGGACGCCAACCCGATCTGGGCCGACGCGTCTTCGGGCGCCACCGCGGGCGCCGCCCGGCGCAACAGCGCCTCGGCCTTCGCGTAGAGCGCCGGGTCGACCGTGACCCGCGCTTGCTGGACGTAGGCGAGCCCGAGCGCCGCCTGTGCCCCGGCGTCGTCGGGGGTGCGGCGCAGCCGCTCCTGGAGGGAGGCGACGGTCGCCTCGAGACCCGTCCCGCTCGTGGCCGCCAGCAGGCGCCCC
Organism: Actinomycetota bacterium; assembly: GCA_035630755.1. Lineage (GTDB taxonomy): Bacteria > Actinomycetota > UBA4738 > UBA4738 > HRBIN12 > AC-51. Next base: position 295 of record DASQKC010000161.1, read on the forward strand.
TGCTCGGGCACCGGTGAGAGGGCCGACGGCGTCGCGGCCGGTCGACGGAGGACGCCGATCCCGCCGAGCAGGAACAGCACAGCCGCCACACCGGCGGCCGTCAGGATCCGCGTGGTCCGTGTCATCGAGGTCCGATCCTCCGTCCGGGAGCGGGGAGGGACCGCCGCACGAGGCGGCGGCCCCTCCGCTCGCTCAGTGCGGGTCGGCGTCCGACCCGGCGTGCGGGTACGCGACGTACGGGAAGTGGGCCAGGAACGAAGACTCGTTCGCGTCCACCCCGTCGCCCAGCGTGTCCACCGCGGGGTCGTGCGGGTCGAGCAGCAGCCCCATCGCCACGCGCAACGCGATGTCGATGGTGTCGTCGCTCAGCCGGCGGCCGTTCGGGAAACCTTGGACGTCACCGGCGATCACACCGAGCGGATCGCAGTCGGGCGCCATGCCCGTGCCGCAGATCGGCGTGTCGATGTTCAGCCGGAGCATCTCCGAGGGCTGCACACCCGCGGGCTGGTTCAGCCCGGCGAGCCCGGTGAGGAACACCGAGATCAGGTCGGCGCGCTGGATCCCGTCCTTCGTCGGGTTGGAGTCGGGGATGGTGGGGAACGCGCCCGGGTAGACCGCGTTCACGACGTGGGGCAGGATCGGGTCCTGCACGGCGCCCAGGAACTGGGCATCATCCTTCGGCTTGGACCCGTTGAAGTAGTCCTTCACCCCGACGGGCACGACGACCTCGTTCACGAGCGGCATGCCGAGCCGGGAGACCTGGACGTCCGCGCCGCTGTACGTGCGCGTCCCGTCGGCCTTCTGCACGGTCATGCTGGGTCGCGACGCCGTCGTCCACACGCCGATCACGGAGCCTTCGCCGCGGACACGCCAGCGCGGCACCTGCAGCGCGATCGTGTTCACGTTGAAGCCCTCGAGCGTGTCGTCGCCGGCTTCGGTCAGGTTCCCCCCGTAGAGCAGATCGAAGACCCGCAGATCCAGGAAGAAGGGATCGTCGGACTGGCCGACCCACGAGGCCTGCCCGTCCTTCGTGCGGACGCCCGCGTCGAACAGGTTGCCGTTGTAGCCCGGCATCGATCCGGCGCCGACGTTGCTCGGGACGACCTTCGCGTTGTCCAACAGCTTGGACCAGTGACCGTCCCGGAACCGGGTGAGGTCGTAGGTCTGGAAGATGTTGAGGTCGGGGTCGCCGAGCGAGGTGACCTGGCCGGTGTTGTAGAGGAACTGGCCGGCCGCGTCACGGTAGTGCGTGTCGAACCGCCACCGGTAGATCACGTCGGGGCGGGCGTCACCGTCGTTGTCGATGTTGATGTCGTAGTTCGTGTGCTCCGCCCAGAGGTAGAAGTTCGGCCCACCGGCCGGCTCCTCGAACGGGATCCACGAGCTGATCAACGTGACGGTGTTCGGCGCGTCGGGCGAGCGGAACGCGTACAGGTCTGTCGCATCGACCTGCGGGTCCGCCGCGACCAAGGGCGCCTCGCGGTGGCTCGACGCGTTCGACACCACAGGGCCGAGGCTCGCGAGCGTCGCTGCCCCCAGTGCCAACGCGGTCGTCCCCGCGATGAGCAGTCTCCTGGTTCGAGACAAGGGTGTTCCCCCTTTCGGATGGTTGCTGGATGGCCGTGCGGCGGATCGCGCGCACGATGACGTCACTGCACCGATCGGTCTCGGACCACCTCTCCACCCGTCCCCCGGCGCGACCCCCGTGACGAGAACCCTGCGCCGGGGACCTGTCCTCCCTTCGGCTCGGGCGGCGGTCCGACGATGTTTCGTGACCCGACCCGAGCCGGATCACCCCGGCTCGCCGGTTCGCGATACGAGCTACGTCAGGCCGGCGTGGCGACGCGCGCGAGGGACCGCGTGGCGGAGCGGAAGCCCCAGAACATCAGGGAGATGCCGGCGAGGAGCGTGAGCGAGAACCCGGCGAGAGCGCCGGTCGCGGCGAACGCCGATCCGCCGGCGACCACGGTGGCGCCGAGCGCGATGAGGAGGGTGCCCACGAACCGGGACCGCAGCTCGGGCCGGCCGCGCATGCGCCACGCCGAGTAGAGCGTCCCGGCCAGCAGGAGCACGTAGGACGGTATCGAGATCAGCTGGGGCAGCCGGTGCGCGGGCGTGGCGTCGCCGAAGACGTCTTTGCCCGAGGGCAGCCGCTCGGCGAGCGCGACGCTCGACGCGTCGGCGCCCGCGACCACAGCCATCGTGTAGGCCGTGAGGAAGATCAGGACGAGCCAGCACGCCCACCGCACCCAGGCGCGGTCGAACAGGAGCATCAGCTCGCCGGCCGCCAGGAACGGCACGTTGAGCACCGCGCCGAAGATCCAGTAGGCGGCGAACGCGGTCCGGCTGAACCCGTCCAGGACGCCCCAGGCGAGGGCGGCCGAGGCCACCCCGTACATCGCGAGGGCGAGGGCCCAGGCGAGCTCGTACGGGCGGTGCCGGGCGAGCCAGCGGCGGACGAGCGAGCCGGTGAACGCGAACGCGACGATCGCCGCCGCCAGCGGGAAGACCCACATGCGGCGCCTAGGATACGAGCCGGTGCCCACCACTCCCCTGCTGTTCTCGTCGGCGGCGTTCTTCGGCCGGCCGCTCGCCGGCACCATGCGGCGCGCGGCCGAGGCGGGCTACGGCGGCGTCGAGGTCATGGTCACGAAGGACCCAGCGAGCCAGGACGGCGCCGAGATGCGGCGGCTCGCCGACGCCCACGGGCTGCGGATCGGCGCCCTGCACGCCCCCGCGCTGCTGCTGACGCGCCGCGTGTGGGGGACCGATCCGGTCGGGAAGATCGACCGTGCGATCCAGGAGGCCGAACGCGCCGAGGTGCCGCTCGTCGTGATGCATCCGCCGTTCCGCTGGCAGCACGGCTACCGCCGGTGGCTGCTCGAGGAGCTGCCGGCGATCGAGGACCGGACCGGCGTCGTCGTCGCGATCGAGAACATGTTCCCGGTGCACGTGGGATCGCGACCCATCCGTCTGCACGCGAACGCGGACCTCGACCAGCTCGAGGGGCTGCCCGACCTCGTGCTCGACACGAGCCACGCGGCGGTGGCGCGCCACGACGTCCTCGAGGTGCGCCGGCGCTTCGGCCCGCGGCTGCGCCACGTCCACCTGTCCGACAACGCGGGGCGCGGGTGGGATTCCCACCTCCCGCCCGGCCACGGCGTCCTGCCGATCGGCGCGTTCCTGGACGACCTCGTCGCGAGCGGCTACGCGGGCGCCGTCTCCCTCGAGGTGGACCTGCGGACCTGGATGCGGGACCCGGTGGCGCTCGGGCGGATCATGGTGGAGATGCGCGAGCGGCTCGAGCCGCACCTGCGCGGCGCCGATCGCTAGCCTGCGGGCCGATGCGCCGGGGGACCCTCATCGCCGTGATCGTCCTCGCCGTCCTGCTCGTGGGGACGGCGATCATCCAGTTCACGCTCGACGCGCCGTCGGCGCCGTTCCCGGGCCCGGTGAGCGGCACGCCGCTCCCATCGGGCCTCACGACGGTCCCCCCGTCTTAGTCGACCGGCTGCAGGTGCCGCGGGGGGCCCGCGGGCCCGGGCGCCCCTCCCCCGTCGTCGTCGCGCTCCAGGATCACCGTGTCGCCGTCCCGGAGCGACAGCGCCTGGGCCGCGCTGCCTTTGTTCACGACGAGCGCGATGAACCCCTGCGAGTCGACGATCGCGCCGAGCTCGTGCTCGGGCAGGTCCGCGAAGATCCGCACGAACGGGAGGTGATGCTCGCCGACCTTCACCGCCCCCGCGATGCCCGCCGCGGCCAGGTGCTCAGCCTCGACGTTCAACTGGACGTTGCCGAAGCCGTCGACCGCCATCACCCGGGCGCCGATCGCACCGGGCGTGACCATGGCCGAGGGCGAATCGTGCGCGCCCAGGCTCCCGGGGTCGATCGCCGGGCCGATGCGGTCCAGCGGCAGGCCGGCCGCGAGGTGCGCCCCCGCCGGCGCGAACACGTCGCGCCCGTGGAACGTCTCGGAGACCGGCGCGAGCACGACCTCCTCGGCGGCGATCTCCCGCGCGTCCTCGACGCCGCCCAGGATGTCCCACGTGGCGCTGAGCAGGCCGTTGTCCGGCCCGACGAGGAGGACCCCCGAACGGGTCCGCACCGCGATCGCGCGCCGCTCGGACCCGACGCCCGGGTCGACGACCGCGACGACGACCGCGTCGTCGGGCAGGTACGCGACGGCGCGCGACAGGACCATGGCGCCGCGGCCGACGTCCTGCCGGGGGATCGCGTGGGTCAGGTCGATCACGTGCGACTCGGGCGCGATCCGCGCCATCACCGCATGGCACACGCCGACGAACTCGTCCTGCAGGCCGTAGTCGGTGCAGAAGACGATCGGGCGTGTCACGGGGCGGCGTCCTCCCCGATGTACCGGCCGATCCAGGCATCCATCGCGTCGCGGACCCGGCCGCCGGCGTTGCCCGTCAGCAGGTCGGTCCCGTGATCGTCGGACGTGACGATCTCGATCGATGACGGCTGCGCCGCGACCGCCTGCATGCGCTGGGCGTCGGTCGCGGCGGCCGTGTCGCCGGTGCCGGCGATGAACAGCGTCGCGGTGGGCAGGCCCGAGAGCGTCGTCGGCGAGATCCCCAGGCCCGAGAAGGTCTGCGGGGCCGATAGGGTCACGACGGCCGCGACCCCGGCCGGGGCCGTCGCCGCGAGGCTCAGGGCCGCCGTGCCGCCCATCGATGCTCCGACGAGCGCGATCCGGTCGACGCCGTCCACGCGCAGGCGCGAGACGGCGGCGGCGAGGTCGGATGGGGCCAGGCTCGGATCTGCCTCACCCTCCGAACACCCCGCGTCGCCACCGGGACACGTGCCGCGCGCGTCGTACGTGAGGGTGCGGTAGCCGGCGTCGGCCATCCGCTGCGCGTCGAGGTACCACGCCGATTGGTCCGATCCCGCCATGTGCGCGAAGACGATCCCGACCGTGGCATCGGCGGGGCCGAACACGCGGCCCGCGAGCGTGGTGCCGTCGCTCGCCTCGATCGTGACCTCCTCGGACGCGGCGACCGCCTCGGAACGGAGCTCCGCACCACGGGCGCACCCCGACGCCAGCACCGCGACCCCGACGAGGGCCGTCGAAACCGCGACGATGCGGGGACGAACGCCCACGGGCGACCGCCGGTTACTTGCCCAGCTTCATCCGCTGGTGCCGGGTGCGCTTGAGGAGCTTCTTGTGCTTCTTCTTGCGCATCTTCTTCCGGCGCTTCTTGACTAACGACGGCACGAGGTCAGCCTTTCACTCGGTTCCGAAGAGGGACCGGAGGTCCACCCGCTTGGCGCGGTAGTCGTCCTCCAGGCGAACGGACCCCAGTCTAAGCGCTTTCGGAGGGTCCGCGACCGGCGAGATCAACCGCAGCCCCCCGTCCTCGGGGACGAGCTCGAGCACCCCGAGGCCCGTGAACCCGCCCGCGCCGTCCGACAGCCCCACGAGCAACCGGTCGAGCGACGTCAGGTCGAACAGGGGCGGGAGCGTGGGCATGAAGACCGTGGGTCGCACACGGAACCGTTGCAGTGGCGCGCTTCCGAAGTAGCGAGCCATCATCTTCGTGCGACGGGTCATCCGGTCCTCGACGCTCGTCGCGGCGGTCTCGGGATGGATGGGCGCCGTGGCGGTCTCGACCCCGAAGAACCGATCGACGATCCCGAGGATCGGCTCCAGATCCTCGCCGCGCGTGAGCCCCACGACGAGGTCGGGCTCGAGGACGTCGACCTCGTAGTAGCTGAGGAGTTGGCCGCGGATCCCGCCGATCTCACCGCCCGTGTCCACGACGACGAGGTCGGCGCCTTCGGACCGGGCCCGCTCGCGCAGCCGCTGGAGCGCCCCGGCGAGCGGCACCAGGTGGTCCTGCGGCGAGGTCGACCCCACGAACCCCAGGGCGTCGGCCTCGGCCATCGCGTCCAGGGTCAGGTCGTCGGCGCCCCGGATGTGTTTCATCCCGACGGTGGCCGGCGGCCCGACCGTCTTCTGCGCCACGTCGGCGTCGAGGTAGGCGACCGCGCGACCGATCCGCAGCGCGAAGGCGGCGGTGGCCCGCGCGAGCGTCGACTTGCCCGCGTCCATCCCGCCGATGAACAGGACGGTGCGGGCGTGCCGGGCCGCGCGGTCGACGAGCTGCTCGTGCTCGTTCATGGACAGGTCCTCCGTGCTCCACGGAAGACCCGGCCGGTGGCCGGTCGGTGCGGCCCGGGGGCTACCCGGCCGCGGTGTAGCGCTCGCTCAGGTAGTCGTCGACGTCGTCCTCACGGAGTCGGTAGCTCCGGCCGACCCGGAGCGCGGGGATCGCGCCCTCCTTGATCAGCCGGTAGACGGTCATCCTGGATACGCGCAAGAGGTCGGCGACCTCGTTGACGGTCAACAGCCGGGCTTCGGTGAAGGATCGTTTCATCGTGTCGGGCGATGGTAGGCGGTCCCGTGTAACGCTGTCGAGCCCGGGCGGGGCCCTCGCCCCTCAGCCGCTGGTCAGGGCGATGAAGACGGGCCAGTAGTCCTGGGGCGCGACGTGGTCATCGAACACGAGGACGTGCTCGGTCCTGCCCTGCGCCCGGGCGACGAGCAACGCCGGGTCGTTCACGTCGGCGATCGAGATCGTCTCGACCCCCGCCTCGATCGCGGCCCCGGCGAACCCGTGATCGGCGAACACCAGGTCGGGCACCTCGGCGTCGAGCACGCGGTGCATCGCGTAGGGCCAATGGGTGTGCCGCGGCTCGGTGCCGTCGGTCAGCGCCATGACGCCGCCGTCCGCCTCGACGACCCAGTCGTGGTCGAGGCGGGCCTCACGCCACCGCGCCCCGTCCCCGGGCGTGATGACCTTCGCGCCGCCCTCCGTCAGCCATCCCGAGAGCGCGGCGTAGAGATGCGCGAGACCGGTCGGGTGCCCGGTCGCGAGGACGACCCGCTCGCCGCGATCGCGCGCGACCGCCAGGCGCGACCGCGCCGCCGCACACGCATCGAGGATCGCCTCGGGGTCGATCTGCACCTGGCCGGTACGCGCCTCGCGGTCGATCGGTACGCCGGCCGCTCGCTCCACCAGCGCGAGGATCCCCTCGAACGTCATGCCCGCCTGCAGTTCCCGCAGACCGAACTCCTTGTCGGGATCGCGGTCCATGAGCATCTGCGCGTTGCCGCGGACGTTGTCGAGCGGGTGCGTGGCCGGCCCGGCGATCCGGCCGTCGAGCAACGCCCGCGCGAGGACGTCGCGATCGACCGCGCGCGGCGCCCACAGCGCCGGATCGGGGGGCGGCAGACGTCGGACGTGGTTCCCGATAACGTCGGAGGGCACGCCACGAGCCTAGACGAGGGAGACGGGATGGAGCTGCGCGGGTCGGTGGTCGTCGTGACCGGCGCGTCGTCGGGGATCGGCGAGGCCACCGCCGTCGCGTTCGCGCGGCGCGGCGCGCGCCTGGTGCTCACCGCGCGGCGGACCGACCGGCTCGAGGAGCTCGCCACCCGGATCGAGGCGGCCGGCGGCAGCGCCGTCGCGCTGCCGTGTGACGTCACGGACACCGCCGCGCTGGTCAAGCTCCCCGGCATCGTCGAGGCGATGGTCGGGCCCACCGACGTCCTCGTGAACAACGCGGGGATCCCGGGCGGGGGCGACTTCCTCGCGATCTCGCACGAGCAGATCGATCGCGTCGTGGCCACGAACCTCGCGAGCGTCCTGCACGCCACCCGCGCGTTCCTGCCCGGGATGGTCGCGCGGGGCCACGGCCACGTGATCAACCTCGCGTCGCTCGCCGGCCGGTTCGCGACGCCGGGCGCCGCGGTCTACAGCGCGACGAAGCACGCGGTCGTCGCGTTCAGCGAGGCCCTCTCCTACGACGTGGAGGGGCGCGGCGTCCTGATCACGACCGTGAACCCGTCGTTCGTCGACACCGAGAGCTTCCCCGTCGACCTGCCGCCATCGCTCGTGCTGAGGGTCGAGACGGTCGCCGACGCCGTCGTGAAGGTCGCGCGCCGCGGGATCGCGCCCGAGTACTCGATCCCCCGCGCGATCGCCCCCCTCCAGGCGTTCCGGGTCCTGACGCCGCCGCTCTACCGCTGGGGCGTGCGGACCGCGCGCCGCGTCAAGCCCGCGACGCCGGTGCAGCCGTGAGCACGGCGCCGAGCGTCCTGGAACGGCCCGTCGCGGAGACCGTCGCGGACCCCGACGTCCCGTGGGTGGTCATCGTCTGGAACGACCCGATCAACCTGATGTCCTACGTGACGTGGGTGTTCCAGAAGCTGTTCGGCTACCCGCGGCGGAAGGCCGAGCGGCTGATGTGGGACGTGCATACGAAGGGCAAGGCCGCCGTGTCGCACGGTCCCAAGGAGCGGTGCGAGGCCGACGTGGCGGCGCTGCACGGGTACGGGCTGTGGGCCACGATGCAGAAGGACCGCTGACGTGGGCCGCGCGATGTCCATCACCGCGGCCCCGGGAGGTGGCGTCGACGTCCGCCTGCCGTCCGAGCTGCGTGACCTGCTCGTCTCGGTGGCCCGCCAGATGCACGAGGTCCTCACCGAGGACGAGTACGCCGACAGCCCGGCGCTCGCCCGCCTGCTCCCGACGGCGGTCCCCGACGACCCGCTGGAGGCGCTGGGGTTCGAGCAGCTCATGGGGACGGCGATCCGAGACGGGAAGATCGAGGCCGCGATGGTGCTCGAGGCGACCGCGTCGAACGAGCGTCTCACCCCGGAGGAGACGCTCGCGTGGCTCCGCTGCCTCAACGACGTTCGGCTCATGCTCGGCACGCACCTCGCCGTCAGCGAGGACGCCGACATGGAGGCGTTCCTGTCGGATCCGGCGACCGAACACGCCGCGGTCGTCTACCTGGCGCTCAGCGAATTGCTCGAGATGCTCGTCCGCGCGGTCGACCCCGGCTAGCGGATCGGCATCCCGACGGTGTGGATCTTCAGCATGTTCGTCGTGGTGCGGCCGGCGGGCGAGGAGGCCGCCATCACGACGGCGTCGCCCGCCTCGGCGAGCCCGTGCTCGCGCAACCCCCGATCCATCAGACCGATCAGCGCGTCCGTGTCCTCGGGGACGTCGGCCGGCAGGGCCTCGACGCCCCAGAGCAGGCACGTGGCGCGTCGCACGTCCTCGGGCGGGATGAACGCGTAGACCGGGACGCTCGGGCGCTCGCCCGAGAGCAGCCGGGCGGTGCGACCGGTCTCGGTGTAGCAGGTGATCGCGACGATCCCGAGGTCCTCGAACGCGATCGTGCCGACCGCGTGGGCCACCGCGGCGCCTTCGCTCATCGGACGTGGAGGTGGGTCGGGGGCGCGGAAGGCGCCGCCGCGCTCCTCGACGTACGCGGCGATCGTGGTCGCCGCCGCGGCCGACTCGAAGGGGTAACTGCCAACGGCGGTCTCGCCCGAGAGCATGACGGCGTCGGCGCCATCGAGGACGGCGTTCGCCACGTCGGTCGTCTCGGCGCGCGTCGGGCGCGGTGCGGCGATCATCGACTCGAGCATCTGGGTCGCCACGATCGCGGGACGGCCGGCCGCACGGGCCTTGCGGATCAGGTCCTTCT
>DASQKC010000162.1:0-7560 GCA_035630755.1 Actinomycetota bacterium
CGCACATACGGGACGGCACCATCGCCGCGACCTCACCTGCTGCGCGCGTGCGGATCATCGTTCGCTCCCGAACGGTCGGCGTGACCTGCGGAGTTGCAGGTGCAACAGGCTAACACGGTGGCCGAGGAACCGGTCAAGGAGCGGCGATGTTCGGACGGTGTTCAGCCGAGCGCCAGGACAGCGTCGCGTTCGGCCGCGCGGAGCGGGCGGAGCGGTGGGCGCACGTCCGGCGTCTCCAGCACCCGTTTGGCCACCAGCGCCTCCTTGAGTGCGGCGTGGAACGGGATGCCGGCGAGCCCGTCCCGGAGTGCCGTCACCCGCTGGTGCGCCGCGTCCTCGCGGTCGTGGACCAGGGCGGCGACCGTCTCGGGCCACGCCGTGGCCAGTCCGCTGACCGCGCCCACCGCCCCCGCGGCCATCCCCCGCAGGGTGAGCGGCTCCGAGCCCACGAACACGTCGAGTCCCTCGAGCAGGTAGGGCTCGACCGCCTCGAACGGCGTGTCGGAGACCTTCATCCCGGCCAGGTTGCTCGCGGCGCCGCGGAGCCGTTCGATCACGGGGATCGGGATCGCGTACCCGCTCCGCCCGGCGGACTCGTAGACGTAGAACGGCAGTGGCTCACACGCCCCGGCGGCCGCCAACAGGTGGACGAACAGCTCGTCCTCGTCCAGGGGGAAGTACGGCGGCGCGATCACGGCGATGGCGTCGGCCCCGGTGTCGCGGGCGTGCGCGGCCAGCGTGACGGTGTCCCGCGTCGTCTGAGCGCCCGCGTGCACCGCGACCTGGAACCCGTCGGGCGCTGCCGCGACGAACGCCCGCGCGACCTCCATCCGCTCCTCGACGCGGAGCGACACCCCCTCACCCGTCGTCCCGCAGGCGAGCACCCCGTCGATCCCGCCGTCGGCGAGGAACGAGGTGAGCGATCCGATCGAGGCGACGTCGATCGCGATGCCGCCGTCGCGCATGGGCGTGACGGCCGCCGCGATCGCTCCGTGCAGCGTGGCCACGCCGCGAGTCTAGAACTGGTCGGCTTCGGTGCTGCCCTCGAGGGCGAGCGTCGAGGACGCGCCCTGCGCGATCGTCTGCGACACGAGGTCGAACCACCCGGTGCCGACCTCGGCCTGGTGCTTCACGGCCGTGTAGCCCTCGGACTCGAGCGCGAACTCGCGCGACTGCAGCTCCACGTAGGCGCTCATGCCTTCCTCGGCGTAGCCGCGCGCCAGCTCGAACATGCTCTCGTTGAGCGCGTGGAAGCCGGCGAGGGTGATGAACTGGAACCGGTAGCCCATCGCGCCGAGCTCCTTCTGGAACGCTGCGATCTGCGCGTCGTCCAGGTGCGAGCGCCAATTGAACGACGGCGAGCAGTTGTACGCGAGCAGCTTCCCGGGGAACTCCGCGTGGATGGCTTCCGCGAAGATCCTGGCTTCCTCGAGGTCGGGCGTCGAGGTCTCGCACCACAACATGTCGGCGATCGGCGCGTACGCCTTCGCCCGCGCGATCGCGGCGTCGATCCCCTCGTGCACCCGGTAGAAACCCTCGTCGGTCCGGTCCCCGGTCGTGAACGCGCGGTCCGCCTCGTCGACGTCGGAGGTCACGAGCGTGGCGGCGAGGGCGTCGGTCCGCGCGACCAGCACGGTCGCGACGCCGAGCACGTCGGCCGCCAGGCGTGCGGCGGTGAGCGTCCGCAGGAACTGCGTGGTGGGGATCAGCACCTTGCCCCCCAGGTGCCCGCACTTCTTCTCCGAGGACAGCTGGTCCTCGAAGTGGACGCCGGCGGCGCCCCCTTCGATCATCGCGGTCATCATCTCGAAGGCGTTGAGCGGGCCGCCGAACCCCGCCTCGGCGTCGGCGACGATCGGCGTCAGGAAGTCGTCGTCGCGGCCCTCGCTCCACGCGATCTGGTCGGCGCGCCGGAGCGCGTTGTTGATCCGCTTCACGACCGCCGGCACGGAGTTCGCGGGGTAGAGGGACTGGTCGGGGTAGGTGTGGCCGGCGAGGTTGGCGTCGGCGGCGACCTGCCAGCCCGAGAGGTAGATCGCCTCGAGGCCCGCCTTCGCGCACTCCACGGCCTGGTTCCCCGTGAGGCAGCCAAGGGCCGCCACGTAGTCACGCGACGTGATGAGGTCCCACAGCTTGGTGGCGGCGTCATTGGCGAACGCGTGGTCGTGGCGGATCCGGCCGCGGAGCCGGACGACCTCCTCGGCCGAATACGGGCGGCGGATGCCCGTCCAGCGTGGGTCGGTCTCCCAGCGCTGTCGGAGCTCGGCGGCTTCGGTGGCGATCTGCTGCTCGACGGTGCTCATCGGGTGCCTTTCGGTGATCGGGACGGGGTCGGGTCGGGAGACGGAACGACCCTCCCGCAGGAGGGTCGGACGGCGCCGGGCGGCCTCGTGGCCGCGGCGGGCGCCGCTACGTGGCTACGGATCCCTTGAACGACCGTTCAGTCACGCCCCGATCATGCCAGATGCGCAGGTCCCGGGTCAAGGAGCGGCCCCGACCCTTGTCGGAACGGGTGCCTATCGTGGTTCGGTGGGCGAACCGGAAGTCGTGCGGGCGAAGGACCGCGCCGCGTGGCGGCGCTGGCTCGAGCGCCACCACGCCACCTCGCCGCGCATCCGGCTGACGATCGCGAAGAAGGGAGGCACGGTGCCCGCCGTGCCCTACGCCGAGGCCGTGGAAGAAGCGCTCTGCTTCGGCTGGATCGACAGCACGGCCGGCCCGCTCGACGACAGCGCGTACCTGGTGCAGATGGGCCCGCGCAGGCCCGATAGCGGCTGGTCGAAGGTCAACAAGGAGCGGATCGCCCGGATGATCGCCGAGGGGAAGATGACGCCGGCGGGCATGGCGGCGATCGAGGCCGCCGAACGCGACGGGTCGTGGGCCAAGCTCGACGCGAGTCACGCCCTGAGGGTCCCGCGTGATCTCGCGTCGGCGTTCCGTGGCTACCCCAACGCGAAGCGCCACTTCGACGCTTTCCCGCCCTCGGCACGCCGCGCGATCCTCGAGTGGATCGACGGGGCGAAGCGACCCGAGACGCGGGCTAAGCGTGTGGCGGAGGCCGCCCGGCTGGCGGACGAGAACGTCCGTGCGCACCAGCCGCGTCCGAAGGAGCCCGGCTAGGACCGGATGAGCCGCCCGCCCGCGGTGCCCAGGGCGGCGACCGCGATCACGGTCACGAGCATCAGGAGCGTCGCCATCGCGTAGGCTTGGCCGATCGACGCGGCGCCCGGCTGGCCGAGGAGCCGCACGATCGCGACGGGCATCGTGGGGGCGTCGGCACGTGCGAGGAACGCCGTCGCGCCGAACTCCCCGAGCGAGATCGCGAACGCGAACGCGGCCGCGGTCGCGATCGCCGGGGCCGCGACGCGGAGCACCACATCGCGTGTCGCCTGCCAGGGTGAGGCGCCCAGGTCGCTCGCCTGCTCGCCCAGCCCCTCGCGCGCCGACGCGACCGCGGGCGCGGCGATCCGGATCACGAACGGGATCGCGACCACGGCCTGCGCGAGCGGCACGATCCACGCCGACCCGCGCAGGTCGAGCGGGGGATCGCGGAACGCGAGCACGAACCCCAGGCCGAGGGTGACCGCGCTCGCGCCGAGGGGCAGGCCCAGGAGCGGCCACGCCGAGGACCGCCGCGACCGGGCCAGCGCGAACGAGCCGAGGAGCCCGATGACCAGGGCGATCGCGGCGGCGATGAGAGCGGTCCGCAGCGACGTCGCGATCGCCTGCGCCGGGACGATGTCGAAGACGCCGCCGCGCCGGTCCGCGCCGAGGTCGAGGTACCGGTCGAGCGTGAGGCCGTCGGGGCCGTCGAGCGAACGTCGGATCAACCGCAGCATCGGGCCGACCGTGAACAGGAGCACGAAGGCGACGACCGCGCCCAGGAACAGCCGCTCGCCGATGGTCCGCGTGGGCCGTTGCGTCGCCCCGAGCGAGCGGTGTGGGGCCGCCCGGGACGCGATCGCGGCGTCCAGCACCAGCAGGCCGGCGACCACGGCGAGCTGGACCAGCGCGAGCGCGGCCGCCACGGGCAGGTCGAGGAACTGCGAGGTCCGCCGCCAGATCTCGACCTCGATCGTCGCCTCGCCGGGTGGGGCCAGCAGCAGTGCGGCGCCGAACGAGGTGAGCGAGAACAGGAAGACCAGCGTCGCGGCGCCGGCGATCGCCGCGCGCCCGGCCGGCCAGAGCACGGCGGCGAACCGGCGCCGGCCGTGCGCGCCGAGGATCTCGGCGGCGTCCTCCAGGTCGGGGTCGATGCCGGACCACGCGGTGCCGACGACGCGCACGACCACCGCCAGGTTGAAGAAGGCGTGGGCGACCACGAGCCCGCCGAGCGAGCCCTCGCCGCGGGCGAACGCGAGCCCGACGACCACCGTGGGCAGGACGAACGGGATCAGCACGAGCGCGTTCAGCAGCGCCCGCCCCCGGAACGCGAACCGCGACAGACCGTAGGCGCACGGCAGGCCGACGACGACCGTGAGGGCGGTGGACAGGAGCGCCTGCCCGGCCGTGAAGCCGACCACGCGCCGGAGGTGGTCGTCGGTGATGACGTCCGCCAGCGCGCCGAGGTCGAGCGATCCCGCGGGCCGCAACCCCTGGTCCAGGATCCGGAGCAGCGGCAGCGCGAAGAAGACGGCGAAGAACGCGAGGGGGACCGCCAGCAGCGCCGCGGTGGTCAGCGCAGGACGACGTCGGTCCATCGTTCCACCCAGTCGCGACGGTTCGCCGCCACCGTCGCCGGGTCGAGCGAGAGCGGGGCCTCGGGCACGACGGCGTGGTCGGCGAAGACCGACGGCAGCGCGGCGTCGGTCGCCACCGGGAACACGAACATCCGCAACGGGATGTCCTCCTGGAACTCCCGCGATAGCAGGAAGTCGATCAGCGCCTGCGCCTCCGCCTCGTGCTCGGTCCCGGCGAGGACGCCCGCGAACTCGATCTGCCGGTAGCACGTCTCGTCGAGAACGACGTTCTCCGGTGCCTCCTCCTCGGCGAAGACCACCTCGGCGACCGGGCTCGTGGCGTAGGACACCACGAGGGGATGCGTGCCCTCGCCGCCGCCGGCTCCCGAGAACTCGCCGAAGTACGCCTGCTCCCAGCCGTCGACCACGATGACGCCCCGCTCGCGCAGCTGCGCCCAGTAGTCCTCGAAGCCCGGGTCGCCGAACTCGGCGATCGTCGCCAGGAGGAACGCGAGCCCCGGCGTCGAGGTCGCGGGGTTCTCCACGACGAGTTCGCCCGCCAGCGGCTCGAGATCGGTGAGCGTCGAGGGCCGCTCGCCGAACCCCGCGATGTCGAGCCACGCGCCGTCGACGTTCACGCACACGTCGCCGCGGTCGATGGGCGTGACGCGGTGCTCGGCGTCCAGCTCGAGGTCGTCCGGCACCGCGTCGAGGCGCGGCGACGCGTACGGGGCGAAGACCCCGGCGTCGAGCGCATCGTGCAGCAGGTTGTCGTCGATACCGAACAGCACGTCGGCCTCGGGTTCGCCCGCCGTCAAGATCGCGCGGTTGACCACCTGGCCGGCGTCCCCGGCCGGGACCACCTCGACGTCGATGCCGCTGCTCCGCTCGAACTCGCGGAGCACGTCCCTCGACACGTCGAACGAGTCGTGCGTGATCAGCGTGACCGAGCGCGGCTCGGTGGACGACCGGGTGCCGGGGTCGGTCGTCCCCGAACACGCTGCCGCGAGCACCAACGCGCCGATCAGGAAGCGCTTCACGCAGCGACTCCCGGCCTGATCGCCAGCACGACGCCGTCGCGGACGCGGACCGACGCGCGTGGGTCGGCGAACTCGTTGCTGATCGCGAGCGAGGCTCCGGCCTCGAGCGTCGCGTCCTCGAGCGGCCACCGCAGGCCGCCGGTGGTCACGCCCGCGGCCGGCCCACCCAGGGCGAACAGGCTGATCAGCTCACCGACGGACCCCTCGAAGCCGCGCTCGCCCCGGACGACGTGCACGAGGGCGGCGCCGAACACCGCGTCGATCTCGACCGACGCCCACCTCGGCGACGCCAGCAGCGTCAGGTTGCCGAACAGGTGGTCCAACCGACCGCCGTCGCCGCCGATCACCACGACGCGGGCTGCGCCGTCGCGCACTGCCCGGTCCATCGCGAGGTCGAGGTCGGTCGCGTCCTTGTCGGGATCGTGCCGCTCGATCTCCCCGCCCTCGGCCGCGACGCGATCGACGTCGGCCGGGGTCGCCGAGTCGAGGTCGCCGACGAGCACGTCCACGTGGCGACCGAGCCGGAACGCTTCGGCCACGCCGCCGTCGGCCGCGATGACGACCGCGTCGTCGAGGTCGTCGGGGAGGTCGCGGCGCACGGCGCCGCCGCCGCAGATCACGAGGGCTGTGGGGCTCATCGCTCCCTCCGCCGGCATTACCCGGTTCAGGTTCGGTGGGTCGCCGGCGCGATGTGCCGGCCTCTCAGCCCGGTTGTGCCCGAGCTCCCCTGGACCAGGCCAGTCTACGCCTACGGCACGATCTTCGAGATCGGCATCTCGAGGATGTCGCTGGCCCCGGCCGCCTTGAGCTCGGGGATCAGGCGGTTCACGCCGCGCTTGTCGACGACGGCCTCGATCGCGAACCCGCCGTCGGCCAGCGGCGAGACGGTCGGCGCCTTCATCGAGGGCACGACCGCGAGGACGGCGTCGCGACGGTCGGCGGCCACGTTGAGCTTGATCAACACGCGGCCCTCGGCCTCGAGCGCGCCGCGGAGCAGCGTCACCAGGTCCTCCATCGCGGCGCGCTTCGCGGGGTCGGCCGCCGCCTCCCGGTTCGCCACCAGGACGGGGTCCGAGGTCATCAGCGTCTCGATGATCTTCATGCCGTGCGCTCGCAGGGTGGAGCCGGTCTCGGTGACGTCGACGATCGCGTCGACGATCTCGGGGACCTTGGCCTCGGTGGCGCCGTAGGACCACGACACGCGCACGTCGATCCCGAGGTCGGCGAAGAACCGCTCGGTGAGACGCACGAACTCGGTCGAGATGCGCGAGCCCGCGGGCATCTCTTTCGCGCCGTCCGCGGGGTGTTCGTTCGGCACCGCGAGCACGATCTGGGTCCCGTGGCCGGTGCCCGACTTCGCGTAGGTGAGCGACGTGAGCACCTCGAGGTCGGCCTCGGTCTCGGCGATCCAGTCCTGCCCTGTGATCCCCAGGTCGAACATGCCGTCCTGGACGTAGAGCGGGATCTCCTGGGGTCGCAGGATCGAGACGCGTTCGACGCGGTCGTCGTCGATCGTGCCGTGGTAGTCGCGGTCCGATCCGCGGCGCACCCGCAGATCCGCGTCCTCGAACAACCGGAGGGTCTGGGCCTCGAGCGACCCTTTCGGGATGACCAGCCGCAGCATGGTCGGGGAGTGTAGCCGCGTGGTCTACGATCCCGTCCGTGCTCGAAGCGGCCGCGTGGGCCGGGCTCGCCGCCTCCACCTTGATCCTCGGCGCGTGGTTTGGCGCGTCGTTCGACGCGTCGGCGCACCGCGTCGGTCTCGTGATGGGCTTCGGTGCGGGCGCGCTCATCGCCGCGGTCTCGTTCGAGCTGACGGCCGACGCGTTCGAACGCGGCGG
>DASQKC010000163.1:0-8917 GCA_035630755.1 Actinomycetota bacterium
GGCGCCGGCGTCGGCCCAGGGCCGCACCAGGTCGGCCGCCGACGCCGGATCGTCCGGCGGTGTCTCCCCTTCGGCGATCACGTCGAGGTCCTCGCGCGCGCCCTGCTCGGCGAGCCACGCGCGGAGCGCACGGACGTCGTCCGGCGCGCCCTCGCGATCGCCCACGTCGTACTGCGGCACGATGCCGTCGCACCGCAGGACGCGACGCATCGACCGCGGCCGTGGCCACAACCCCACCACCCAGATCGGGATGCGGTCCTGGACGGGGCGGCCCACCTGCGACAGGTCGTCGCGCTCGCTCTCGTAGTCGTAGCGCGATCCATGGAACGACGTGGCGCCCTCCCAGAGCGCGCGCATCAGATCGATGCCCTCGTCGAGCAGCTCGGCCCGTGCCCGGAGGTCGGTCTCCTCGCCCGTCAGCGCGAGGTCGGGCGCGACCGCCCCGAGCCCCACCGTGACGATCGCGCGGCCGCCCGACAGCTGGTCGAGCGTGACGACCTGGCTCGCGACCTTCCACGGACGGCGCCACGGGAGGGGGGTCAGCACCGTGCCGAGCTTCACGCGCTCGGTGCGCTCCGCGATCGCGACGAGCAGGCCCCACGGATCCACGCCGTACGGGCCCTCCCAGGTGAACACGCCGTCCCAGCCGGCGCGTTCGGCCGCGACCGCGAGCTCGAGCTGTTCGGGCGCCGTGCCGCCGGGGAGGATGAAGCCGGTCCGCATGCGTCCATCATGCCCGGCGCCGGCGACCCCGACTTGATCGTGCTTGCGGTCCTCCTCCGAGCGGCGACCACGGCTGCCCTGCGCCGCCGCCCGACTCCGGTACGCTCGGCCGATGCGTCGTCCGACCCGTGTCTCCAGCGTCGCGCTCGCGCTCGCGATCGCAGCCGGCGGCATCCTGACCTCGGTCCCGGCGCCGGCGGCCGCCGCCGACACGGTCACGTTGCGGATGTACGCGACGTCGCACGAGGTCACGATGCGGGCGTCCCGGAACGGGAGCGTCTCCCTGGACCTGGGTGCGTGGATCGCCGCACCCGACCGCGCGTTCGAGATCCACACCGAGCGGGCGGGCTACGACGCGCCGATCGTGGCGCGGCAGGTCTTCGCCGACGGTTCGAGCCGGGTGATCCCGCGGCACCTCATCCGCGGGTTCCGCGGGTTCCGTGATTTCTTCCGGCTGCAGGTCGTGCAGGGCGGGGACGTCGTCGCGGCGCGGCAGGTGGATTGGTGTCCGGGCGGGTACGAGCTCGAGCGGATCAACGACGACGGTCCGTTCGACCCGAGGTACCCGCAGGGGTGTTACGCGAACCCGTTCACGCTCGGGTTGGTGTCCGGGATCGACCGCGGGTGGGCCGTGCCGGCGCTGCGGCGGGAGCGGCTCCGACTGGCCCCGGGGCGATACCGCTTCCGGGTCACGATCGCCCCCGCGTTCCGCGACCTGTTCGCGATCGCGTACGGCGACGCCTCGATCACGGTGTACGGCACCGTGAAGGCGCGGTCCTCGAGGACCGTCCCCCCGGCGCCCGCGCCCGACGCGCGCCTGGCGCCGATCCCGACGATGACCGATCCGCCCGCGGGGAGCGTGCCCGACCTCGTCGCGCTCCCCGCCTTCTCCGTGGGCGTGCGCAACGGCCGCAGCAAGGACCTCGTCACGTTCGCGGCGAACGTGTGGAACCGCGGCCCCGCGCCGCTGGTGGTCGAGGGCTTCCGGCGGTCGGGCACGATGAAGATGGATGCGTACCAGTACTTCTCGGTGGACGGCCGGTTCATCGGGCGGGCGCCGGTCGGCGGCTTCCACTTCGACCGGCGCCACGGCCACCACCACTGGCACTTCCTGCAGTTCGCCCGGTACCGGCTGCTCGGCGCCGACGGCGAGGGCGTCGTCCGTAGCCACAAGCAGTCGTTCTGCCTGGCGCCCACCGACGCGATCGACATGACGGTGCGCGGCGCCACCTGGCGCCCCGAGGAGATCGGGTTCACCCGCTGCGGCGACGACGGCTCGATCTGGATCCGCGAGGTGCTCCCGACGGGGTGGGGCGACACCTACTACCAGGGGGTCAGCGGCCAGGCGTTCGACATCAGCGACGTGCCGAACGGGCGCTACTACATCGAGGTGCGCGCGAACCCGACGGGCCTGCTGTACGACCACACCGCCGGCAACGACGTGCGGCTGCGCGAGATCGTGCTGCGTGGTCGGCCGGGGCACCGGCGGATCGTGGTGCCCCCGTGGCACGGGATCCGCGCCTGACATGGGCGTCATCGAGGTCGAAGGGCTCCGCAAGGACTTCCGCCGGCTGCGAGGCGGCACCACGACGGCGATCGCGGGGCTCGACCTCGAGGTCCCTGAGGGCGGCGTCTTCGGCTTCCTCGGACCGAACGGGGCCGGCAAGACCACCACGATCCGGTGCCTGCTCGGACTCGTGCGGCCCGGCGCCGGGCACGTGAAGCTCCTCGGCGCCGACGTGCCCCGCGGGCTCGCCTCCACGATCGGCGACGTGGGCTCGATCGTGGAGCAACCGGCCCTGTTCCCTCGGTTCAGCGGCCGGCGGAACCTCGAGATCCTCGCGAGGACCCAGGGCGTGGGCGCGCCGACGATCGACGCGGTGCTCGAGCGCGTGTCGCTGGCCGACCGCCAGCGCGACCTCGTGAAGACGTACTCGCTCGGGATGAAGCAGCGGCTGGGGATCGCCGCCGCGCTCCTGAAGGATCCGTCGTTGCTCATCCTCGACGAACCGGCGAACGGCCTGGACCCGGCGGGGATCGTCGAGGTGCGCGAGCTCATCCGGTCCCTCGGTGCCGAGGGCCGCACGGTCTTCGTGTCGAGCCACATCCTGAGCGAGGTCCAGCAGGTCGCCGACCGGCTCGCGATCGTGGCCCGCGGCCGGCTCGTGACCCAGGGCCCGGTCGGCGAGGTGCTCGCGAGCGCCGGCGCGCGGGGTCTCGTGGTCCGCGTTGGGGATCCGTCCGCCGCCGTCGCCGTCCTCCGTGAGGCGGGGATCCAGGTCGACGTGCACGCCGAGGTGCTCCGCGTGCACGTCGACGCGGCCGAGGGCGCGCGCGTGAACCGCGCGCTCGCCGAGCGGGGGATCTACGCGGCCGAGATCCGCGCCGACGCGGCCGACCTCGAGACCGTTTTCCTCGAGCTGACGCGCGACGAGGGCCTCGGCCCGTGATCGGGCTGCTCCGGTCGGAGATCCTCCGGGCGCGCTCGCGCCGCGTCGTGACGATGCTCCTGGTCGCCACGTTCATCGCGGTCGCCCTCGGGATCCTCATCGCGATCCTCACGACGAACGCCCCGACCCAAGAGGAGACCGACCGAGGGCAGCGTCGGTACGAGCGCGAGCTCGCCCGCTGCCTGGCAGGCAACTACGGGCGACCCGACGAGGCAGGGTTCGACTCGCTCGAGGCGATGTGCGCCGAGTTCGTCCAGCCCCAGTACTACGGGCCGAGCACCCCGCGGTTCGCCGAGATCGAGGAGATCCTGGTAGGCACGGGGTTCATTGTGCTCCTGCTCGGCGCCGTGGTGGGCGCGACGCTCGGCGGCGCCGACTGGTCGGCCGGGAGCATGGCGACCCTGCTCGTGTGGGAGCCACGCCGCGTGCGCGTGCTGCTGGCCCGCATCGTCGCGGTCGCGCTCACCGCGCTCGTCCTGACGATCGTCGCCCAGGCCGTCTTCGTCGCGGGGCTCACCGTCTACATCGCCATCCACGGGACGTTCGACGGCACGCCCGCGGGGTACCTCGGCGACCTGACCGCGACCGTGCTGCGGATCTCGGCGGTCGCCGGGCTGTTCGCCTTGATGGGGTTGTCGCTGGCCACGATCGGCCGTTCGACCGTCGCCGGTCTCGGCGTGTTCCTCGGGTACCTGATCATCGTCGAGGGGTTCCTGTCGAACCTGCTCTTCTGGGTGCAGAAGGTCACCTTCGGCCGTGCGGCGGCGGCCGTCGTCACCGACGAGACCATCGAGCTGGTCGACGGGTCGACGCGCCCGCCGAGCATCTTCGAGCTGACCCCCGGACGCGGGTGGGTGACCCTCGGGGCGTGGGCGGTCGTGCTGCTGCTGCTCGCCGGCGCGAGCTTCCGCGTCCGCGACGTGACCTGACCGGCTAGGCGACGCGGACGTTCGGCGGCAGTCCTCGCCGCGCCCGCATCTGGTTCACCGCCCGCCACCCGAGACCCAGCCCCTCCATGCCGGGGAGGGCCTCGATCGTGCGGTCGATCTCGGCCACGGTGGGCAGGCCCTCGTCGTCGAACAGGTAGCGGGTGATGAAGTCGGTCTCGGACCGGGCCACCACGCCGGTCCCGACGACGCGCCAGAATCGGTCCATCGCCCAGCGGGTGATCCGACGGGCGTTGCGGCTCCGGCGCAGCCGGAGCACCGCCTGGCTCCGGTAGAACGCGAAGTGCCGTCGCTCGTCCTTGATCACGGACGCGAGCAGCTGGGGCAGGACCGGGTGCGCCGTCTTCGCGGTGAGTAGGTGGTACGCCGACAGGGTCGTCAGCCCGTTCAACGCGCCCCACGTCATGTGGAGCGCGACGAAGTCCGGCTCCACGATCGACCCGAGGAGCGTGGCCAGGTGGCTGATCGGGACGTTGCGTGCGATGTCGCGGCGGATCCGTGCGACGCGCGTCCACCGCGAGGGGTACGGGGTGTCGCGTGTCGGGAGCTCCGGGTCAGGGGGGAGCTCCCAGCCGGCCTCACCGAGGAACCGGCTGAACGCCTCGCCGTGCCAGTACTCCTCGTAGTTCCAGCAGGCGAGGAACGCGGACAGGTTCGCGTCGGCGGCCGCGCGCGTGGCCAGGATGTCGCGCATGAAGATCGAGGTGTGGGTCTCGATGTCCATCATGTAGGCGATGCACCGGGCCTCCTCGGGCAGGACCGGCACCTCGCCCACGCGGTCCCACTCGACGCGGCTGAGGTCGACCCGCTTCGATCGCCGTAGGTACCGGTCGAGGTCGAACTCGTCGGGCCGGTCGCGAACGGAGAGGTCGCTCACGTCCATGGGGGGATCCTATACTTGCCGTTCCCCGGCAGCCGATCCGCGCGCACGGGCGCGTCGGCGAGGATCCGTATGGAGCTCTCGACCCAGACCCTCACCATCGTCGCCGTCTCGGCCGCCGTCGCGGCGGGGCTGGCGCTCGTCATCGCCCTGGCGCTGGCGGCCACCCGCCGCCGACGTCTCGGCGCGGCGCCACCGCGCGGGGACGAGGCCGTGAGCGCGTTGCTCGCGCGCATCGAGCGCCTCGAGAAGGCCGCGAAGACCCTCAACGGCCGCGACCAGCTCCAGCAGCTGCAGATCGAGGCGGGGGTCCGCCGGGTCGGGCTCGTGCGGTACGACGCGTTCGAGGACGTGGGCGGGCGGCTGTCGTTCTCGTGCGCCATGCTGGACGAGCGCGGCACCGGCGTCGTGCTCACCTCGATCAACGGCCGGCAGGACACCCGCGTGTACGCGAAGCCGGTCGCGGGCGGGGCCAGCTCCTACAACCTGTCCCTCGAGGAGGAGGAGGCGATCCGCCAGGCGATGAGCGATGATCGCGAGGCGGCGAGCACCGGATGATCTGGAAGCGGGAGGACGCGGCAGCGCCGGCGGACCAGCCGGCCACGGCGCCCACCCCCGAGCGGAAGGACACGGCCATGGCGGACAACGATGAGGTCACGATCGTCGGCGCGACCGCGAAGCTCGACGGCAACCTGGTGTCGGCCGGGAACCTGCGGATCGACGGCCAGGTGAAGGGGCAGATCAACGCCGACGGCGACGTGGCGCTCTCGCCGCAGAGCCAGGTCGACGCGGACATCCGCGCGCAGAACGTGAGCGTGGCGGGCCGCTTCAAGGGCAATATCCTCGTGAAAGGCAAGGCGCACCTCGCGCGCGGCGGTCGCATCGACGGGAACATCACGTCGAAGACCCTCGTCGTCGAGGAGGGCGGCACGTTCCACGGGCAGAGCATCATGGACGCCGGCGCCTCGTCGGGCGCCTCGTCGACACCGGCGGGCTCGCAGCAGCGCGGGTCCGCCGCGGCCGGCACGAAGCAGGAGCCCGACGAGGTGAAGGTGTGAGGAGACGATGCTCGATATCAAGTTGATCCGGGAGGACCCGGAACCCTTCCGCACGGCGCTCGCGCGCCGCGACCTGGCCCACGTGGTCGACGAACTGCTCGAGGCGGACGAGCGCCGGCGCTCGCTCACCGCCCGCGTCGATGACCTGCGCGCCGAACAGAACCGCGCCTCCAAGGCGATCGGGCGGGCCGACGCCGAGGAGAAGCAGGCCCTGATCACCGCGGTGGGCACCGTGAGCGCCGACCTGAAGACCCTCGAGCCCGAGCTGGCCGACGCCGAGGCACGGCTCACGGCGCTGCTGGCGTCCACGCCGAACCTGCCCGACCCCAGCGCCCCCGACGGGTTCACCGACGAGGACGCGGTCGAGATCCGGCGCAACCACGACGCGCCCCCGACCTTCGACTTCGAGGTGCGTGACCACGCGTCGCTCGGCGAGCTGCTCGGCGTGCTCGACACCGAGCGGGGCGCCCGGACGAGCGGTTCGCGGTTCGTCTACCTGCTCGGCGACATCGTCCTGCTGCAGTTCGCGCTGATGCGCAACGCGATGGACATCCTCGTCGAGGAGGGCTTCACGCCGATGATCCCGCCGGTCCTCGTGCGCGAGGAGGCGATGTACGGCACGGGGTTCCTCCCGACCGACGAGGCGCAGCTGTACCGGACCGAGGAGGACGAGCTGTACCTGGCGGGGACCGCCGAGGTGCCGCTCGCCGCGTTCCACATGGGTGAGATCATCGACGAAGCGGACCTCCCGATCCGCTACGGCGGCTACTCCACGTGCTTCCGCCGCGAGGCGGGCACCTACGGCAAGGACATGGGCGGCATGTTCCGCGTCCACCAGTTCGACAAGGTGGAGATGTTCGCCTTCACCACGCCCGAGTCGAGCTGGGACGAGCACGAGCGGCTCCTCGGCGTGGAGGAGCGCGTGATGCGCACCCTCGAGATCCCGTACCGCGTGGTCAACGTCGCCGCGGGCGACCTCGGGGGCAGCGCCGCGAAGAAGTACGACATCGAGGGCTGGCTGCCGGCCCAGGGGCGCTACCGGGAGCTCACGAGCTGCTCGAACACGACCGACTACCAGGCGCGCCGGCTGCAGACGCGGGTGCGCCGGACCGACGGCTCCCTCGAGCCGCTGCACACGCTGAACGGGACGGCCACCGCGATCGGACGGACGCTCATCGCGATCTTGGAGAACCACCAGCAGGCGGACGGCAGCGTGATCGTGCCCGAGCACCTGTGGCGGTACCTCCCCGAGCGCGCGCACGTCCTGCGGCCGCGGAAGGCCGCCTAGGCCGGGGCACTCCGCGGGTCCGTCGCGGCGTCGAACGTCGGCACCATCGGCACCGCTACCCGCCGATGGCTGACGTCGATCGTGACGCCGTGCCACACGACCGGGTAGACCCCGAGCCGCGTGGCGCGGCGTCCGATGCTGTGCACGGTCCGCACCGCGCCGTCACGCCGGACCACGCGGTACACCACGTCCCACACGCCGTCGGGGTCCACGTCGGCGCGCCGGTCCGCCTCGAGCGTCGTCGCGACGTCGTCGGGGTGGATCAACCGCGGGAAGTGGTGGCGCTCCTCGATGAGCTCCTCGGGCGCGTAGCCGAGGAGGCCGACCGACTCGGGGGAGATGTACGTGTAGCGCGGCGGCACGTCCGGTGCGTCCTGCCGCTCCGTCCACACGATAGCGCCGAGGGTCTCGATCACGTCGCGGTGCCGGGCCAAGATCTCGGCCCTCGTCGCGGCGGCGATCCGCTCCTGTGTCTCGTCGGTGATCGCGCCCACGAACCGCCACGGCCGCCCGAGCCCGTCGCGCTCCACGCACCGCCCGCGGCTCCGGAACGCCACGATCTCGCCGTCGGACCGGATCATCCGGAACCGCGCGTCCCAGGGTGCGCCGGTGGCCCAGGCGGCCGCCATCGACGCGACCGTCGCCGCGATGTCGTCGGGGTGCATCAGCGCGAACCATCGCTGCTGGTCGTCGCCGAGCTGGTCCAGGGGGTACCCGAGCAGCACGCCCATCTCCGGGCTCATGTAGTCGACGTGCACCTCCGGGGGGTCGTAGGAGGTCATGCGGTAGCTGTACGTGATCACCGGGCCGCGCTCGATCACCTCGCGGAACCGCGCCTCGGCCTCGGCCGCCAGCTGCTCCGCCGTCTTGCGCTCGGTGATCTCGATCAGCACACCCTGGAATTGGGAGGGCGCCCCGTCGGCGTCACGGGCGATCAGCGTCGCGCGGTCGTGGACCCAGACGACGCGGCCATCCTTCGCCAGGTATCGGTACTCCTCGTCGAACGTCTCGCCGGTCGCCTCGCTCAGGGCGACGGCCGCGACGACCCGGTCGCGATCGTGAGGGTGCAGGCGTTCCTGCCAGAGGTGGTCGGTGCGCCACTCCTTGGCCGAGTAGCCGAGCAGGGGACCGATCCCGGGGCTCACGTATTCGTGCCCGCTCACGATCGACTCGGGCAGGTCCCACCGGTAGACGACCGCCGGCAGGTCCTCGACCAGACGCCGGAACCGTTCCTCGGCCGTTCGGGCCTCCCGCTCGGCGCGGCGTCGCTCGCCGACCTCGAGTTCGAGCAGGGCGTTGGCCTCCGCCAGGTCGGCGGTCCTCGTCGTGACCCTCTGTTCCAGATCGTCGCGCACCAGCCGGAGCGTCTCCTCGGTGAGCTTGGTCGCGGTGACGTCGACGAAGACGCCCTGCCACGTGGAGCCCTCGATCCCGGGCACGAGCCGCGAGACGTCGCGGACCCAGACGACCCGCCCGTCGGCCGCGACCAGCCGGTACTCGCGCGACCACGGCTCGCCCGTGCGCGACGCTTCGTCGTGCGCCGCCAGCTCGTTCTCCCGGTCGTCGGGGTG
>DASQKC010000164.1:0-2237 GCA_035630755.1 Actinomycetota bacterium
GCGCTGGCCGCCCTTCGCAGAGAAGTCGAAGCGCACCTCGCCGCCGCGGACGCGCACGTGCTTCCGCCGGATCGTGGCGAGTCCGTACGAGCCGTTCTCCTCGGTGTATGCCTCCGAGCCGACCCGGAAGAACCCGAGGTCGAGGAGCCGGACCGCGCCCGCGAGGACCCGTTCCCGCGTGAGCCCACGGGAAGCGATGTCCCGGTCGCAGATCCTTCGCATCGCGGGGAGGCGCCGAGCCAGCCGGAGGACGCGATCGAACTTCTCGCGGTCCCGGCGCGCGCGCCAATCCTCGTGGTACAGGTACTGTCGCCGTCCCGCCGCGTCCGTGCCGACCGCCTGCAGGTGACCCCGCTCATCCGGACAGATCCAGACGTCGTCCCACGCGGGCGGGATCGCGAGCGACCGGATGCGCTCGCGGGTCGCCTCGTCCCGGACAGGTTGCCCGTTCGGATGCACGTAGGCGAACCCTCGACCCTGACGGCGACGGGTGATCCCCGGCGAGGTGCAACGCACGCGCTTCAGCGCGGTCATCCCTCGCCCTCCCCGCCCGCATCGTCCCCGAACGTGACGTCGACCCGCTCCTCCGGGAGAGCCCGCTGCTCCTCGGCCTGGCCGGCGAGCACCTCGCGATCTTGAGGGGCGAGTG
This sequence comes from Actinomycetota bacterium, assembly GCA_035630755.1. Taxonomy (GTDB): domain Bacteria; phylum Actinomycetota; class UBA4738; order UBA4738; family HRBIN12; genus AC-51. Next base: position 650 of record DASQKC010000164.1, read on the forward strand.
ACGCAGGGGCGAGCGACCGCGGCCACAGCCGACGCGCCCGCACGACGTTCACCTCGCCCGCGACCAGGAACAACTGCGCGGCGAGGTAGATCCACGCGAGCAGACCGATCACGGTCGCGAAGAGCCCGTACACGGCAGATGCACGACCGATCTGCCGTTCGACGATCCACTGCCCAACCAACAGCAGGGCGGTCCATCCGATCGCCGCCACGACCGCCCCAGGCAGCACCTGACGCCACGCGATCGTCGCAACGGTCAGGACCCGGTACGCGAAGGCGAACACGGCAACCGACACGAGGACCAGCCCCACGATCGAGATCCCGCGCACGAGGACGTGTCCCAACCCCGTCGCCGTACCCGCCTCCGTCAGGAAGGTCGACAGGAGGATCGACGCGGCGAAGACGAAGAACAAGAGGAACGCTCGCACGACCCGACCGAGGAGACCGGGGCGTTCGGCGCGTGGCACGTCCCAGATGTCATCCATGGCCCGTTGCGCTGCGGCGACGACCGCCGTCCCGGTCCAGAGGGCTCCGACGATGCCGATCGTCAACGCGAGCGGAGAACCCGAGAGCTGCCTGACGCTCTCGTCGATCACTTCGCCGATCTCCGTCCCGACCACCGGGAACTGCTCGAGGATCGAATCGATCAGGCGCTGCTGGAGATCGGGGTCGCCCGCCAGCACGAAGGCCGCGACCGTGGCGAAGACCAGCAACAAGGGGAAGAGCGAGAAGAACCCGTAGTACGCGATCAAGGCGGCGAGCTGGCTCGCCCGATCGTCACCGAACTTCTTGATCACGGCGAACGGGAACGCCATCGTGGGGTGCGCTCGCTGGACGTCGTCCGCACGACGCAGCATCCGCTGCACGATGCCGTCTCCTGCTTCCGTCATGCCGCTTGTCTTCCCTTCCTCCCGCTGCGCGCAAACACAGTGGTTGGGACGAGACGGGGCCGGGTACGCCCTCATCATGAACACCCCTCGCCCAGGAAGCGATGAGCGACGCTGTCCCGTCTGCGGACAGGGTGTCCTCGCCGACATCGACTTCGGCGGAGACGAGCTGTTCCAGGACCCCGAGAGTCGTCAGGTGGACGTCTTCACCTGCGGTCACGAGGTGGCGCGAGCGCCGCTCGAAGTTGCCGACGCGGACCGCTTGGACGTCGAGCAGCGGACGTCGGAGGAGACGGCGGCGCCCACACCGGACCAGGAAGGCGGGCGCTAGGGATCCCCGGACCGCCCGGGCGACCGCGTCGTCGGTCTCGCCGGCTCCCCCGATGGCGAAGGTGACGGGTCCGGCGACGGTGACGGAGTCGGCGAGGGGTCCGGCGAGGGCGACGGAGTCGGTGCGGAAGAGGGCTCGGGGGTGGGGGTCGGCGTCTGCGAAGGCTCCACGGGGACAGCCGAAAGGGACGGGGCCGGCGGAGGCGGTGGATCGGCGTAGTACGCGTAGCTCGCGGCCGGGAACCCGACGATCGGCATGTCGGCGGTGGCCTCGCTCATGAAGTCGTGCCAGATCCTCGCGGGGATCGTCCCCCCGTAGACCTCCGAGTACCCCTCCACGTCGCGCATCGGTCGCGCGCCGTCCGGATACCC
>DASQKC010000165.1:0-15021 GCA_035630755.1 Actinomycetota bacterium
TGGATTCCGACGCGCTGGTCATGGGTGACGACGCGGATGCGAAGGCCATCGTCGGGTCGCTCGTCGACGGCATCCCCGGGATGCGATGGGTGGATTGCGGCGGCTTGCAGATGGCCCGCATCGCCGAAGCGCTGACGCCGCTGCTGATCGGGATCAACGTGCGCTACCGCGTGCACGACGCCGGGTTCCGGATCGTGGGTCGCGAGGACTGGGGCCGGCCGGGCGCATGACGTGCCCCGGCCGTCTCGTCCCCATCGACGACGCCGAGCTCTGGATCGACGAACGGGGACCGGCCGACGGCATCGCCATGATCGCCCTGCACGGGGGACCGGGCTTCGATCACCACATCTTCGGGGACTACCTCGATCCGCTCGGCGATCGCGGGATCCGGACGATCTTTGTCGATCAGCGGGGCCACGGCCGCTCGGGGCCCTCCGACCCCGGCACGTGGACGATCGAGCGTCACGCGCAGGATGTGATCATGCTCGCCCGCGCGCTGCGGCTCGACCGCTACGTGGTCTACGGGCACTCGTACGGCGCGTTCGTCGCGCTGCAGAACGCGGTCGACTACCCGGGGATGGCCGCCGGCACGATCGTGTCGGCGGGCGTGCCGTCGGTCGCGTGGCTCGAGGGCGCCGAGGGTGAGCTCGCGTCGCTCGAACCTGCGCAGCGCGAGCAGATCGAGACGGCGTGGGCGGTCGGCGGGCCCGACGTGACCGGCGACGACCTCGTCGCGTCCCTGTACGCCCAGATGCCGTTCCACTTCGCGGACCCTCGCGACCCGCGGATCGACGGGTTCGTGGACCGGACGCAGGGGTTGATCGGGTCGCCGAACGTGGCGTTCGCCTTCGAGGAACGCGGCCTGGGGATCGACGTCGAGGATCGGCTCCCCGACGTGCCGCACCCGGTGCTCGTACTCGCGGGGCGCCACGACCGCGCGTGCCCGGCCGCCGCGGCCGAGCGCATGGCGGCCCTCCTGCCCAACGCCACGCTCCGGGTGTTCGAGGAGGCGGGCCACATGCCGTACGTGGAGGCTCCCGCGGACTACCTGGACGCCGTCGCCGACTTCGTCGCGTCGCTCAGTCGATGACCGCGAGGACGGCGCCGGTCTCGACCACCTGACCGGCCCGGATCGGCAGGTCGCTCACCGTGCCCTCGCGGGTCGTGGCGATGTGGTTCTCCATCTTCATCGCCTCGAGGATGCAGACGACGTCGCCGGCCTCGACCTCCTGGCCCTTCTCGACCAACACCTTCACGATGGTGCCCTGCATCGGCGCGCGGACCTCGCCGTGCACGTGTTCGCCGTGATGCCCGGCATGCGAGGCGGGTGCCTTCGGCGCGGCGCCGCGCCGCTCGTCGAACACCCGGACCGGCACGCGGCGGCCGTCGACCTCGACGAGGATGTCCGTCGGCCGTGCGTCCCGGCTCGTCCCGCCGCCGGCCTGGAGGTCGGTCTGGGCCGGCAACGCGGCATCCGCGAGCGTCCGCTCGAGCCACGTGGTCGTGTGCGTCGCCGCGATGAAGTCCGGATGCGAGAGGACCCACCGATGGACCGGGATCGTCGTGGGCACCCCCTCGACGACGAACTCGTCCAAGGCACGCAGCATCCGCCGGCGTGCGTGCTCCCGGTCCGTGCCGCCGACGACGAGCTTGGCGAACATCGAGTCGTAGTCGCCCGGGATGTCGCGTCCCGCCGTGACGCCGGCGTCGACCCGGACGAACGGACCGCCCGGCTCGAGGTAGCGCGTGATGCGCCCCGGCCCGGGCAGGAAGTTGCGGCCGGGATCCTCGGCGTTGATCCGGCACTGGATGGCCGCGCCCCGCGGCGACGTCGTGACGTCGGCGAGCGACTCGCCGAGCGCCACGCGGAGCTGCAACTCGACGAGGTCCAGGCCCGTCACCATCTCTGTCACGGTGTGCTCGACCTGGAGCCGCGTGTTCATCTCGAGGAAGAAGAACGACCCGTCCTCGTCCACGATGCATTCGATCGTGCCGGCGTTGACGTAGCCGGCCTCGCCGGTGAGCGCGACCGCGGCCTCGGCGAACCGCTCCCGGATGGCGTCGTCGAACAGCGGCGAAGGGGTCTCCTCGATCAGCTTCTGGTGACGCCGCTGGACCGAGCAGTCGCGTTCGCCGAGGAACAGGACGTTGCCGTGGGTGTCGGCGATGACCTGTGCCTCCACGTGGCGACCGCGGTCCACGAAGCGCTCGAGGAAGACCTCGGGACGCCCGAAGTACGACTGCGCCTCGCGGGCGGCCCGCCGCAGCGACTCCTCGAGGCGCTCGGGCTCGCGGACCACGTGCATGCCTTTGCCGCCGCCCCCGAAGGCCGCCTTCACGAGCAGGGGGAACCCGATCCTCGGCGCCTGCGCCTTCGCCTGGTCGATGTCCACGGGACCGGGGGTGCCGGGGACGATCGGCATGCCCGCGGCGTCGGCGATGCGACGCGCCGCCGCCTTGTCGCCCATCGCCTCGATCGCCGCCGCCGGCGGACCGACGAAGGTCAGGCCGGTGTCGGTCACCTGGGCGGCGAAGGCGGCGCGTTCGGCGAGGAACCCGTAGCCCGGGTGGACGAGGGTGGCGCGGGCCTTCGCGGCGGCCTCGAGGATCGCCCCGATGTCCAGGTACGAGGCCGACGCGAGCGCGGGCCCGATGCGGTAGGCCTCGTCGGCCATCTCGACGTGCAGCGCGTCGCGGTCGGCGTCGGAGTAGACGGCGACGGTGGGGATCCCCATCTCGCGCGCGGTCCGCATGATGCGGACCGCGATCTCGCCGCGGTTCGCGATCAGGAGCTTGGGCTGGTTCGCCACTGCCGTATCGTTGCCCTTCCGGTGGGACGGGGGACCGCGTGCTGACCGAAGACGACCTCCGCGCGATCGTGTCCTCGATCGACGCGGACGCCCCCGTGCTCGCGCTGGAGGTTACCGCCTCCACGAACGCCACGGCGCTCGAGCTGGCCGAGGGCGGTGCGCCGCAATGGACCCTGGTGACCGCGGCCCATCAGACCGCCGGGCGTGGGCGACATGGGCGGGGCTGGACCGACGTCCCCGGCGGCTCGCTCCTCGCCTCGGTCCTGCTGCGGCCCGACCTCGACGCGGACCGCATCGGGCTCCTCACCCTGCTCGCCGGCGCGTCGATGGCCGAGGCCGCCGCGGCGGCGTCCGGGCTCGACGTCCGGTGCACGTGGCCGAACGACCTGCTCGTGGACGATCGCAAGGTCGCGGGCATCCTCGCGGAGTCGCAGGTGTCCGACGGCGCGGTCCGGGCGGTCGTGCTGGGCGTCGGCGTGAACCTGGCGCCGCCCGACCTCGACGGCATCGCGGGGCTCGGCGCCGTCGATCCCGCGGCCCTGCTCGGCGCGTTCCTCCGCGGGTTCCACGACACCTACGCCGGCCCCCCTGACGCGCTCGCGGCCACCATCCGTGCGCGCTGGCTCGCCCGGACCGCCACCATCGGTCGCGAGGTCCGCGCGATCGGGACCGGCGGCGAGGTCGTCGCGGGCATCGCGACCGACGTCGACGAGAGCGGCGCGCTCGTGATCGCGACCGCCGACGGTCCCCGCACGGTGACATCGGGCGCCGTGGAATGCCTGCGGTGACGATCGTTTGCCGAGCCGCTGCGCGGAGGGTACCGTCGCGACCATGGCGTTCCCGCGGCGACTCCTCATCGAGGGCGAAGAGCTGGTGCTCGACCTGCGACCCCATCCCATCGCCCTGTTCTTCCCCGCGCTCCTCACCGTGATCGGGCTCGTGGCCGCGGTGTGGCTGACCCGGATCGACGCGATGCCGGCGTGGATCCCCTGGGGGGCGTTCCTCGTGTTCCTGCTCGTCTTCCCGGTCCCGCGGTTCCTCAACTGGCTGACGTCCACGTTCGCCGTGACGAGCGACCGCGTCGTGCACCGGTACGGGTGGATCTCGAAGTACTCGATGGAGATCCCGCTCGAGGCCATCAACGACGTCCGGTTCGAGCAGGGGGTGATCGACCGGATCGTGGGGGCCGGCTCGCTCCTGATCTCGTCGGCCTCCACGACCGGGACCAACCGGTTCGAGGACATCCGGCACCCCGAAGATGTCCAGAAGACGATCGCGCACCAGGGCGAGCTGAACAAGCAGCGCCTCTACCGGGGGATGGGGACGCAGGGCGGCGCCACCGCCGTCCCGGTCCCGCCGGCGGGCGGTGGCGCGGCCTCGGCGCCGTCCACCACGAGCGAGCTCGAGCGGCTCGCGAAGCTCCGCGCCGACGGCGTCCTCACCGAGGAGGAGTTCCAGGTCCAGAAGGCGAAGATCCTGGGACAGGGCTGACCGGCTCCATGATCGGCCCCGTCGACCACCTGTACTACTGGACCCGCGACATGGAGCGCGCGGTCGCGTTCTACACCGACGTCGTGGGGCTGACGCTCCGGCACCGCGCCGGCGACGAGTGGGCCGAGCTCGACGCGGGGCCCGTGCGGTTCGGGCTGCACGGCACCGACGGGGATCCGCCCCCGAGCGGGACGATGGTCCTGCGCGTCGACGACCTTGACGCCGCCCGGCGGGCGCTCGAGGGCAAGGGCGTCACGTTCGACGCCTACCTCGGCGAGGTCGAGGGGTTCGCGCGCTTCGCGACGTTCCGCGACCCGGACGGCAACCCCGTGCAGCTCATCGAGTACCGCTGAGCAAGGGACCCGGAGCCGCCGAGGCGACCCTCACTATGCTGGCGCGGTGAGCGCGACCGAGTGCCCCCGCTGCGGGGAGCCCCTACCGCCCAACGCCCGCTTCTGCCCCTCGTGCGGCGCCCCCCTCACCGTCCCGGAAGCCTCGGAGCGGCGGGTCGTGACGGTCGTCTTCGTCGACCTCTCCGGTTCGACCGAGCTGGCGTCCACCGTCGATCCCGAGCGGTTCCGCGAGGTCCTGGCCGGGTTCCACGGGATGGTGAGCGAGGAGATCGCGTGGCTCGGCGGGGTCGCCGAGGGGTTCATCGGCGACGCTGTGCTCGGCGCCTTCGGGACGCCGGTCGCGCACGACGACGACGCCGCCCGCGCGGTGCGCGCCGCGCTCGCGATCCGCGATCAGGCCGCGCGGCTGGGGCGCCAGCTGGGGCTGCCGGCACCGATGGAGGTCCGGATCGGCGTGAACACCGGCCCGGTCGCCGTGGGGACTCCGACCGACCGCAACATCGTGTTCGGGTCCGAGGTGAACATCGGCGCGCGGCTCCAGCAGGCGGCCGCCCCGGGCGAGATCCTCGTCGGCCCGACGGCCGCGCAGCTCGCAGCCCCCCAGGTGGAGTTCGGCGAGCCGCGACGGATCGATGCCAAAGGTGTGGGCGGCCCGATGACGGCGTGGCCCGTCCTCGCGCTGCGATCGCGTGGGAGGTCGGACCGCGAGCGGGTGCCGCTCGTGAACCGGCGCCGCGAGCTCGCGTTGCTCGCCGACACGTTCGACCGCGTAACGGCCCGCGAACGCGCGCACCTCGTGACGTTGCTCGGCGAGCCCGGCATCGGGAAGTCGCGGGTCGCCGAGGAGTTCCTGGCGCGGCTGCCCGAGGGCGTGAAGGTCCTCATCGGACGGTCGAGCCCGTTCGAGGAAGAGGGGACGTTCGCGCCGCTCGGGGAGATGCTCGTCCGCGAGTTCGGCGAGGTCGACGGCGAGGAAGCCGTGACCGGGCGGATCCGTGAGGTGGTGGCCGAGTGGGTCGACCCGGACGAGGTCGAGCGGGCCGCCCGCCGGCTCGGGCTGGCGCTCGGCTACGGCGAGGAGGGCAGCGAGGAGAACCGCTACCACGCGGCCGAGGTCCGCGGCGGGATCCTGTCGATGCTCGCCGGTTTCGCGGCCGCGCGCCCCGTGGTGCTCGTCTTCGAGGATCTGCACCACGCCGATCCGCTGCTGCTGGACCTGATCGAGCAGCTCCTGCGTGAGGCACGCCGCCTGCCGTTGCTCGTCGTCTGCGTGTCGCGCTGGGACCTGCTGGACGACCGGCCGAACTGGGCGGGCGGTCTGGCCGACGCGGTGACGCTGTGGGTCGAGCCGCTGCAGCCGGGGCACGCGGCGCGGCTGGCCGAGGAGGCCGGGGGACTCGGCGAGGACGACGCCGAGCGGGTCGCGGTCCACGCCGGCGGCAACCCCTTCTTCATCATCGAGATCGCGGGCATGCTCGCGCGCGAGGAGCGCGTCGTGCCGCCCGAGGGGCCCGCGCCGAGCGGGACCCTCCTGCCGCCCACCGTGCAGGCCGTCGTGGCGGCCCGGATCGACCAGCTGTCCCCCCCGGCGCGCGAGCTCGTGCGCCGCGCCTCGGTCTTCCCGCGAGGCCGGTTCGACGAGGGGGAGCTGGCGCTCCTCGTGGAACCAGGTGAGGCGCTGCTCGACGAGGCCGAGGACGAGGAGCTGCTGGCCCGCGAGGAGGACCGGCCGGGCGTCTGGCGGTTCCGCAGCGACGCCATCCGCGATGTGGCCTACGCGTCGCTCGCCAAGCGCGAGCGCCAGCGCCTGCACCTGCGGGTCGCGAACCGCCTCTCCGAGCCGCCGACCGCCGACCGCTACCCCCGGACCATCGCGTTCCACCTGGAGCAGGCGGCCCAGGCGGCGCTGGACCTCAACCCGGGGGACCGCAACATCGCCGAGCGCGCCGTCGATGCGCTCGCCGCCGCCGGCGATCAGGCGCGGCGGCGCATCGAGTCGCGCGCCGCCGTCGACCTCTACGAACGGGCGCTCGCGCTGGCCGGGCCCGAGGAGGGGTGGGGGGCGCGCGAGGGGTGGATCGTGTCGATGCTCGGCGAGGCGCGGTACTGGCTCGGCGAGTTCGACGCCGCGGAGGACCTGTTCCACCGGGCGTTGACGTTGGCCGACGGTGACGACGTCACGGTGGCGCACGCCGCACGGTTCCTGGCCGACATCACGCTCACCATCCGCGGCGACGACCACCTGGCGAGCGCGCTCTTCGAGCGGTCCCTCGAGGCCGCGCGCCGCCTCGAGCACCCGCGCGTGCTCGCGCGCACGCTGCTGATGGCCGGGTGGGTCCCGCAGACGCGCGGGCGTCTCGACGACGCCCACGCCATGTTCGCGGAGGCGCTCGAGACCGCGCGCTCGGGCGAGCAGCGCGACGCCTGGTCGGAGAGCCGCGCGCTCGCCGGGCTCGCGGCCGTCGAGTCCGAACGGGGGAGCGAGGAGCGGGCCTTGACGCTCGCCCTCGAGGCGCTCGACGTCGCCGAGCGCGCGGACCAAGCCTTCACCGCCGCCGCCGCGCACCAGGCGGTGGCCTCGTCGTCGCGCCGTCTGTGGCGCCTGGAGACCGCCGAGGAGCACGCCGACGCGGCCGTGCGCACGCTGCGCGAGCTCGGGGCGCGGTGGGAGCTCGCCGGCGCGCTCGGCGAGCGCGGCGCGATCCGCCGGCTCCAGGGCCGGCTCGAGGAGGCGGAAGCCGACCTGCGCGAGGCGTACGCGCTCTGCCGCGATCTACGCGAGCGCGCCCTCGTCCGCTGGACGGCCGCCGAGCTGGCCCGGATGCTCGCCCTGCGCGGTGACCTCGTGGCCGCGCGGGAGGTCCTCGACGAGCCGGCAGCGCGGGTCGGCGACGCCGAGGCGGGCGCCTCGAGCGCGATGCTGTTGGCCGAATCCTCGCTCGCGTTCCTGTGGCACGACCCCGAGACGGCCCGCGCGCGCGCCGAGGAGGCGCTGCGCCTCGTGGAGTCCCTGCGCCTGCCGAACGAGACGGCGGCGGCCGTCGCCTGGCTGGGCGGGTTGTTCGGCGCGGGCGCCGCCGGCGGTGAGGAGACCCTGGCGGAAGCCCGGGAGACGTTGCGGCGCAACGGTTGGGTTCAGGCGCTCCGCGAGCCGGAGCTGCTGGTCGGCGCCCAGACCGGCTGAGGGAGGTGGTTGCATCGCCCCGGGGCCGGGGGGAGGGTTACAGACCTCCACGGTCGTCGCCGATGGTGGTCGACAGGTACGGTGGAGCGACCCGGATGACGAGAACCCAGCGATCCTTCCCCATCGCGTTCCGGCTGCTCGCCACGGCGTGCGCCCTGTTCGTGCTGGCCGCGTCGGCCACGGCGGCCTTCGCCGACGACCCCACGAAGCAGGACGTCGTCGACGCTCGTGAGGCGAAACAGGCCGCGGAGACGCGCCTGGCGTCGCAGCGAGACGAGCTGGCCTCCATCCAGGCACGGCTCACCGAGCAGGCCTTCGAGGTCGACCGGATCGAAGGGCTCGTCGAGCAGACGACCGTGGACCTGCTCGCGACCCGCGAGCGCATGCGCGACAACGCCCACCGGTACGCGGGCCTGCGTCGCCAGCTTAACGACCGCGCCGCTGAGGCGTTCATGGACGGGCCCGGGTCCAACCTCGACCTCGTGCTCGACGCCGCGTCGTTCTCGGACCTGTCGGACCGGTTGGAGTTCGTGGACGCGGTCAACGCGTCCGACGCCTCGCTGGCGCAGGAGGTCGCGAACGTCGGCTACGAGCTCGGCCTCGACGAAGCCCGGCTCGCCCAGCTGAAGGACCGACAGGAGGCGCACGAGGCCGCCGCCGAGGAGATGGAGGCGCAGATCCAGCGCGAGCTCAAGCGCGCCGAGGCGTTGAAGGCGCAGCTGGCGGTCGAGGCCGAGGAGTACGCGGACAAGTACGCGAAGACGCAGAAGGCGTACGAGGAACTCCTCGAGAGCATCAGCGTTGGCTCGCACTCGAACGTCCCGATGCCCGCCGGATGGGCGGATGTCCTCGAAGCGTGCCCCGTCGCCACGCCGCGCGCCTTCGGCGACGGGTTCGGCGCCCCGCGCTACGTCGGCGGCTACCACCCGCACCGCGGGGTGGACATCGTGGCGCCCGAGGGGACGAGGGTCTACGCGCCCTTCGATGGCGTCGCGACCAACAGCACGAACAGCTTGGGCGGCATCGCCGTCAAGGTCACCGGGAAGTACGGCTCCGTCTACAACGCGCACCTGAAGTCGATCGCCAAGCTCGGTGCCGTGGCGGCCGGGGACGTGATCGGCTACGTCAGCAGCACCGGGCTGGCGGGTGGGACGACGCCGCACGACCACTTCGAGTTCTGGCCCAAGGTGATCCCCGCCAACTGGCCGGCGAGCTACTACGGCTACAGCCAGATCGACGGCGCGATCAACCCGTACCCGCTCCTCGTCGCGGCCTGCGGCTGATCCAGCCCTACGTCCGCGTCACCAGCCCGACGTGCGGAGGAGACCGGCCAGCACCTCGGGCCAATGCGCGTCGATGACGTCGAAGTGTCCACCGTCGGGGCGACGATCAACTCCGCGCGGGCGATCCGGTCCGCGTACCACCGGCCGTGCGCGACCGGGCAATGCACGTCGGCGGCTCCGTACCAGAGCAGGGTGGGGGCGACGATCTCGCGTGGATCCACATCCCAGGTGGCGCCCCACGCGAGGTTGTCGAGCGTGTAGCCGGCGAGGTCGTCCAACACCAGGCGCATGTTGTCGGCCCAGATCGCGCGGTACGCCCGATCGACGACCAACGAGCTCTCATCGCCGGACAGGATCACGTCGACGGCGTCGTCCAGAGCGACACCCGCCAGCTGGTCCTCGGCCGTCCGGTACATGCACGCCCAGGCGCCGGCCACGTCACCGGCGTCCAGCAGATCGAGGCACGCTCGGTCATCGACGTTCGCCGACGGCGGTTCGAGCAGACGCCACGGTCCGATACCGCCGACCACACCCACGGCGCGCACGGCACCCGGGTCGGCGACCCCGGTCGCGACGGCGAACGGTGCCCCACCCGAGCTCCCGACGACCGCGTACCCGTCCAACCGGAGATGGACGGCGAGCGCGGCGGTATCCTCGCCGACCGCGCGCAGGCTCGGCGCGGCATCGGCGGTCATCGTCGAGCCGCCGTAGCCCGGTCGGCTCAGCGAGACCAACCGCACGCCGGCGGCGACGGCCGCGTCGTGCGCCCACCGTCCCAACACCCGGGTCACCGGGGTGCCGGGATGGAAGATCACGCCTCGCCCTGCCGGGTCGCCACCCTCCCAGTACTCGAGCACCCGTCCATCCCCGAGCACGAGACTCGCGTCGACCCCGGGTCCCGCCATGATCGGATGCTACGTCGACCCGCCGACCGGCACGTCGACGAGGGTGGCCTGGAACGTCCGCCCGTCCTCCGAGGTCACCACCACGTCGATCGTCCACGTGCCGGGCTCCAGGGAGGCCTGGGCGATGAAGTGGCCGGGGGTGGCCTGCTCGGCGTCCAGGCGCGACGCCTCCCGCCCGTCGAGCGTCGCCACGAGCGACGCCGCCCGCAGGGGCAGCTCGCCGGCGCTGGGGGTGAGCGCCGTCACGTGGATGAACGCCGCGGCCGGGTCCGTGGCCTCGAGGCTGAGCTGGAGGGAGACGCCGGACGGGTAGCGGGCGGTGGTGAGCAACGCGCCCGGCGTCGGCGGATCGAGGGCGTCCGAGCGCGTGACGAGCACCATCGGCACCTCCGTGACGGCCGACCCCGTCCGCACCTGCGCCGTGATCCGCCAGGTCCCGGCGAGCGAGATCGCGGAGCTCTGCCCGGTCCACGCTTCGCCCGACCTCGCCAGGTCCACCGATGCGGTCGGCACGCCGTCGGTCGTGACCGACGCGACGCGGAGCGTCACCGCGTCGGCGTCCAGGGGCAGGCCGTCCTCGTACCCCACGACCTCAGCGGTGAGGAGGTTCGCGCCGGGGGTCCCCGGGTCGAGCGCGAGGCGGACGCGTGTCGTGGTGGCGAAGTCGGTGCCCTCGGCGCGCCCCAGCACCGGCGTGGTCGGGCCCGTCGCGTCGCCGCCGCCGGCCGACGGATCGAGGCTCGTGAGCGTGGCGGTGAGGAGGATCACGCCCGCGGCGGCCAGCACCTCCGCGCCGAGGAGCCGCCGCAGGGGCCCGCGCTCGCTGCCGAGTCGCGGGATCGACCGGTAGCGGTTCACGGCGCCGAGCGCCACGATCGTCAGGGCGACCACGATCTTCGCGAGGAGCACGCGCCCGTACGTGGTGTCGAGCGCGTCGAGCAGGCCGCCCGGTCCGCCGAGCTGCGACCAGGCGCGGAGGAACCCGGTCGCCACCACCACGAGCACGGCCCAGGCCGCGAGCGTCGAGTACCGGCGGATCGGGCGGGTCAGCTCGTCGGTCTCTGCCGTCTCGCGCACGAGCAGCAGCGCGAGCACGAGGCCGCCGACCCAGAGCCCGGCCGCCACGAAGTGCGCCCACTGCGAGAGCTCGGGGGGGACCGCGAACGTCACGCTGGCCGCGTGCCCGGACGCGGCCCGCACACCCATCGCCGCGATCGCCGCGGCGCCGGCGGGCCACAACATCCAGCGCCACGGCTGCCGCGACGCGGCGACCACCGCGCAGCCCGCGGCCACGAGGGTCAGGGCGAGCAGCCGCTGGTACGGGGCGCCGGCCTCGGACGCGAGGAACGCCCGCGACGAGACGCCGAGCGCGTCGACCTCGGCGAGGAGCACCCCGATCGCGCCCGCGAAGGCCGCGACGCCCGACACGAGCGCGATCGGCGTGAGCCGGCGAGGGCGGCCGCCGAACAGCCCGAGTCCGACCGCCGCCGCGGCCACCACCAGCATCGTGCCGGCGTAGAAGAGGGCCTTCGCCGCGACGGTGAGCGGCGTCGCCGTCGTGATCGCCTCGGTCTCGCCGCCCGAGCCCGGTGGCGGCGGCGCCTCGCCGATCCCGAACGCGAACGACCCCGCGGTCCCGTGGCCGTCTTCGGTGGAGACGACCTGCCAGCTCACCGTGTACACGCCGTCGGACAGCGGCGTCGGGAGCGCCACCGCGAGGCCGCGGTCGCCGAGCGATCCCGGCTGGCCCGTCGGGACCTCCTGCCCGCCGGCGTCGAGGACGGAGATGCTCGACAGGTCGAGGTCGGGCGGCTCGGTGAACTGGATCGTGATGGCGTCGGGCGACGCCTCGAGGGTCGCGCCGTCGGCGGGGTCGGAGGAGACGAAGCCCGCGTGCGCCGCGGCGGGAGCGGCCGTCGCGAGCACCAGGATCGCCGCGAGCCCGGCGAGCGTCAGCGTGCGTCGGACCACGGCGTTCATCCCTCGACGACCTCCACGGCGGCCTCGACCGGCGGATCGAACGGCAGGTGGTCGGCGGCCACGAACTCCGCCTCGATGGTATGGCGGCCGGGCCCGTACGGCCGCATGTCGACGATCTGCACCTTCCCGTACGTCATCGAGACGAGCTCGCCGTCGACCCGCAGATGCAGGTGCCCCTCGTCGGGCGCGAGCGTCGTGCTCGTGCCGGGGACGACGGTCCCGCCCCGCAGGTCCAGTACGACCTCGAGCTGGTCACCGCCGACGACGTCGCCCTCCCGCGGCTCGCTGAACCGCAGCGTGGCGGTCGACGGGAGCCGCGTCCCGCCGGCGGCCGGCGGCGGCGCGGTCGGGGGGAAGAGCGCACGCGGGAGCCAGGCGGCGCCGATGACGAGCACCACGCCCACGCCGAACAGCGCGTAGGCGCCGCCGCGGGGCAGACGGGGGAACCCGGTGCCCTTCAGCCGCTGCCATCCGATCCAGCCGATCCACGCGGCCGCGAGGATCATCGCGACCGACAGGGACTCGTCGGCGGCACCCGCGTGCGCGAGCACGGCTACGACCGGCGCGTGCGTGCGAGCGCGGCGATCGCCGCGATCAGCCCGATGGCGCCGACGATGAGCCCCACGATCGCGATCGTCCGCAGCCCCGCGGCGTCGTCGCTCGCCTGCTGCGCGGCCACCTGGGCTGCCTCCAGGCGCGCGCCGTCGGCGTCGATCCGTCCGGCGAGCTCCTCGTTCGAGGGCGCCTCGACCGGCGGGAACGCCGCCTCGCGGGTGTCTTCCACCTCGGAGAACGTGTCGTCCCCCGACGTCATCTCGACGTCGACGTCCGTGTCCTCGACCGTGCCCACGATGTGGAACGTGTACGGGCCCGGCTGCGACGGGACGAACCACGCGCGGTAGTCGCCGGGGTCGCCGTAGACGCCCACGGCGAAGTTGGGCTCGAGATCGTAGGTCTCGGTCTCGTCGCCGAACGTGACGTCGACGGTCAACCCTCGCGCGTCGGTGACGGGCTGGCCGTCGTGGACGAGCAGCAGCTCGACGCTGTTCGGGAACCCCGCGTACGCGGGCTCGGTCCCGAAGCCGATCGTCATCTCGAGATCGCCCGCGTGGGCGTCGCCGTGCGCGAACGCGGGTGCGGCGGACAGGGACAGCAGGGCGGTGGCCCCGGCGAGCGCCAGGGCGCGGGTGGCACGGTGCATGGTGGTCTCCTCTTCGTCGGTTGACTGAAGTCGCGTCAGGCCGAACGAGGAGGTGCGCGTCCGCCGAGCGGCGCGAGCCGCGGGGCGCGATGGAACGGGTCAACGGGAAGGGCGATCGCGAGCGCCGCGATCGACGGCGAGGGAGCGCCGCCCGCGGACCGATCCACGAGGCGATCCACGGCGCGCAGCAGCCCGCCGACCACGATGCCGATCGCGGCGGCGATCGCCGCCTGGATCAGCAGCCCGACCGGGAGGACGGTGAGCAGGTCGTGGAACCCGTTCCCCGCCCCGGCCCGTTCGGCGACCTCGAGGACGAGGAACGCGGCGAGCTGGAACCCGATCAGCCGGGTGACGAGCTCGCGGCGCGACAGATGGGCGGCGCCGGGCCCCACGACGCGCCGGAGCAGCAGGACACCCAGCGTCACGAACGCCGCGAGCATCCCGAGGCGGTTCGCCGCCCCGAGGTAGCCGTGCCCGGTGGCGGCGAGCCACGCCTCGCGCGCGACCGCCCCGGGCGACAGGCCCTCGTAGGTGATCGCGTGGCCCAGGAGCACCCCGCCCACGGCGAGGCCCAGCGCGGCGCCGCGTCGCAGGAACGGCCGCTCGGACATGTCGTCTATCGTACGGTCTCCCGCCGACCTGGGAGGCCCCGAGGACCGTGGAAGTGCAGGATATCCGGCGCGTCGGAGTCGTCGGGTCCGGCCTCATGGGGTCCGGGATCGTCGAGGTGGTGGCGCGCGCGGGCCTGGCCGTGACGTTCGTCGAGGGCGACGACGCGCTCGTCGCGGCGGGGCGTGACCGGGTCCGTGCCTCGCTCGAGCGCGCCGTCGCCCGCGGCAAGCTCGGGGCCGGCGACGGCGACGCGGCGCTCGGGCGGATCGAGGGCGTCACCGACGTCGGCGCGCTGGCCGAGGCCGACCTCGTCATCGAGGCGGCGACCGAGGACCCGGCCGCCAAAGGCGCGATCTTCGCCCGGCTCGGCGCCGAGACGCGTCCGGAGGTCATCCTCGCGTCGAACACGTCGTCGATCCCGATCGCGACCCTCGGGGCGGCGAGCGGGCGGCCGTCGCACGTGGTCGGCATGCACTTCTTCAACCCCGTGCCCGTGATGACGCTCGTCGAGCTGACGCCGGGGCCGGCGACGAGCGAGGCGACGTACGAGCTCGCGCGGTCCTTCGCCCGGGACGTCCTCGGCAAGACGACGGTCCGGTCTTCGGACGAGGCGGGGTTCATCGTGAACCGGCTGCTGATCCCGTACCTGTACGACGCGATCCGGCTCTACGAGCGGGGGTTCGCCACGCGCGAGGACATCGACGCGGCGATCCACCTGGGCCTCGGGCACCCGATGGGCCCGCTGGCGCTGGCCGACCTGATCGGGCTCGACACGGTGCTGTCGATCGGCGAGGTGCTGCGCGGTGCCTTCGGCGGCGAGCGATACGAGGCGCCGGCGATGCTGCGCGACCTGGTCGCGGCCGGACGGCTCGGCCGCAAGACCGGGGGTGGTTTCTACGACGCCTGACCGCGACGGGCGCGTCGTGCCAGCCCGGCGAGGTAGCCGGCCATCTTCGCCACGTCGGTGTACGCGAGGAACGCCGGCACCGCCACCACCGCGAGGGCGCGATCGGCCGGGTCCGGCCGGCGCCGCCAGGTCCGGCGGATCGGCTCCCCCGCGTAGGCGACCGCCCCCATGAGCGCGAGCGCCTTGGGCCAGCGGCGTCGCGAACCGATGGTGAGCGCCAGGCCCCCGTAGGTCGCGAACCGGATCGCGTGACGCTCGGGGTGCATCGCCGCCTCGCCGTCGCCGCGCGCGTAGC
>DASQKC010000166.1:0-20681 GCA_035630755.1 Actinomycetota bacterium
GCGGCGACACCCGATGGTCAGCTCCTCATCATGCCCGCAGCGGGCGAGCAGGGCGTGGGCGTCAAGCTCGTCACGCTGACGTCCGGGAACCTGGATCGAGGACTGCCGTTCGTGCAGGGGATGTACGTGCTGTTCGACGCGGCGACCCAGACGCCGGAGGCGGTGATCGACGGGACCGCGCTGACGGCCTTGCGGACGGGCGCGGTGAGCGGGCTCGCCACGCGGTGGCTCGCGCGACCGGACGCCGCGCACCTCCTGGTCGTGGGAGCCGGCGTCCAGGCGCGGGTCCACGTGGAGGCGATGCGCGCGGTGCGATCCGTCGATCGCGTGACGGTCGTGTCGCGCACGCCCGCCCGCGCCGCGAACCTCGCGGCCGAGGTCGGCGGCGTCGTGGGGACCCCGGTCGACCTGGCGGGTGCCGACCTGATCTGCCTGTGCACCTCGAGCGTCGAGCCGGTCCTCCGGGGAGCGCTCCGTCCCGGGACACATGTGAACGCGGTCGGCGCGTACACGCCCGAGATGCGCGAGCTCGACGGCGCCGCGATGGCGTCGGGCCGACTCGTGGTGGAGGACCGGGCGACCGCGTTCGCCGAGGCGGGGGACCTGCTCCTCGCGATCGGCGAGGGTGCGGTCACCGCGGACCACGTGGTCGCGGACCTGGCCGAGGTCGTGCGCGGGGCCGAGGTGCGACGCGACGCGGGCGACGCGACGATCTTCGAGAGCGTGGGGATGGCCTTCGAGGACCTCGTCGTGGCCCGCGCGACGGTGGACGCGGTCGCGTGAGCGCCCTGCCTCGGACGGCCGACGTCCTCGTGATCGGCGGGGGGATCGTGGGGTGCGCCGCCGCGTACCACCTCGCCGCGGCGGGCGCGGGGCGCGTCGTGCTCCTCGAACGCGAGGACGCGGTGGGACGTGGCTCGACCGGCGCGTGCGCCGGCGGCTTCCGCCACCAGTTCACGACCGAGGTGAACGTCCGGCTCTCCCAGGCGAGCGTGCCGATGATCCTGGGTTTCGAGGAGGCGCACGGGATCCCGGTCGACGTGGCGCACGACGGCTACCTGTTCCTCGTCCGGGACGAGGCCACCTGGGCCGGCTTCCGCCGGGCCGTGGACGACCAACGCCGGTGGGGGGTCGAGGTCGAGATCCTCGACGCCGGCGCCGTCCGTGATCTGGTTCCCGGCGTCGCCGTGGACGACCTCGTCGGCGCCACGTTCGGGCCGCGGGACGGCATCGCGGATCCGGGCGCGTTGACGCAGGGGTTCGCCACGATCGCGCGGGACGCCGGCGTCCTGATGGCGACCGGCGTCGGGGTGACGGCGATCGAGATGGCGGGGGACGCCGTGCGTGGGGTCGCGACGGCGGACGGACGGATCGACGCGCCGGCGGTCGTCCTCGCCGCGGGGGCATGGTCCGGGCCGCTCGCCGCGACCGCCGGGCTCGACCTCCCGATCGCCCCGGTGCCCCGGACGATCCTCACAACCGGGCCGTTCGACGGGGTCCCGCCCCGCCGGACCCTGGTCATCGACATGCCGAGCACGTTCTACTTCCATCGCGAGGCCGACGGCGTGCTGTTCGGGATGGGTGGCGCCGACATCGAGACCTTCGACACGTCGGTCGACGAGGCCTACATCGCCGACCACCTGCTGCCGCGTGCGCTCGAGGTCTTCCCGGCGCTCGCCGGCGCCGGCATCCGCTCGCGGTGGGCGGGGCTGTACGAGATGACGCCCGACCGCCATCCGATCGTGGGACCCGCGCCGATCGCGGGCCTCTGGGTCGGAGCGGGGTTCAGCGGCCACGGGTTCCAGCACGGCCCGATCGTGGGCCGCCTGCTCGCGGAGATGATCGTGGAGGGCGCTGCCCGCACCGTCGACGTCCACGCCCTGGCGTTCGACCGCTTCGCACGCGGCGACCTCGTCCGCGAAGGGCACGTCGTGTGAGTGCCGGGAGAGGGGATCGAACCCTCACGGGCCGAAGCCCACGGGTTTTTGAGACCCGCGCGTCTGCCAATTCCGCCATCCCGGCCGCGCCGCCCTAGGGTACCGGCCGTGCCCGCTCGCCTCGCCGCCATCGTCGTGGTCTTCGTGCTGACCGCATCGGCGTGTGGCACGACCGCGACGGCCCCCGACGGGCCCGTCGCGCTGGTCGTGTTCGACGGCGCGATGCCGGACGAGCGTGCGATCGTCGCTCCGAGCGCGCTCGCGGCGCAGCTCGGCCTGCGCCAGGGCGGGGTGCGGGCGATCCTGGTCGACATCCGTGGCGATCCCTCGGCCCCCGTGCTCGCTGCGCTCGTCGGCGATCCGGCCGTCATCGGGGCCATCGTGGCGCCCTTCACGCGACTCGACGCCGAAGCCTGGACGACGCTGGGCGCCGCCGGCCTCCCCGTGCTGAACCTCAGCCAGATCGCGCCGACCGAGGAGGTCACCCGCTCGTTCGTCCCCGACCTCGGCGCCACCACCGCCGCTCTCGTGGCGGCCGTGGGGTCGGACGCATGCGTCGAGCACGGCGGTGGGACGTGGGCCGCTACTTTCGCCGACGCCCTGCTCGACGCCGGTCCCCCCGGGTGGGTGGGGGTGGAGGGGGCGGAGGACTGTGACGGCGCGGTCTGGGGCGGACCCGCCGCCGAGGCCCCGAGCGCCGGTCCCACCATGGTGCTGACGGATCAGGCGCGGACCGCCTCGTACCTGCGGCGCGCCGGACCGGCCGACGGCGCGACGCCCGGCGGCACCTGCGGCTGCGTCGACCCAGGCTCGCTCGCGGACCCGTCCCTCCAGGGTTTCG
Organism: Actinomycetota bacterium; assembly: GCA_035630755.1. Lineage (GTDB taxonomy): Bacteria > Actinomycetota > UBA4738 > UBA4738 > HRBIN12 > AC-51. The sequence goes on from DASQKC010000166.1 coordinate 2,779, forward strand.
TCAACGCGTACCAGGAGGAGACCGGCCTCGAGCCCGGCCCCTACGGGGCGGAGGCCTACGACGCCGCGCACCTGCTCGTGGCGGCGTGGCGGACCGGGGGCGACCGGGCGGGGGTGCTCGCGGCGCTCCAGGAACGGTCCGGCTACACCGGCGTGGCCGGGACCTACCGCTGGGACGTCCGTGGGGTCCTGACGTCGCCGGCGCCGAGGATCTACCGCGCGATCGGGTTCCGATGGGTGGCGGCGTGAGGGGTTACGTTGCCCGGCCGGACGTGGCCGCCTACAGTACGCAGCGGAAACGAGGGGTGGCGGCCCGCGCCGCCTCCGGAAGGGAGAAGATCTGATGCGGAGGTTCCGGATCCGCGGCCTGTTGGCCGCCGCGGCCGTGATGACGCTCGTGGCCGCCGCCTGCAGCGAGGGGACCACCACCTCGGCGGGCGGCACCACCTCGAGCTCGGCGACCGGCACGGGCGCGTGCGCGTCCGTCGACGCGACCGCCGGCGATCTGTTGGCGGAGGTGTGCGAGCAGGGGACGATCACCGTGTCCACCGACCCGGCCTACCCGCCGCAGTCCTCGCTCAACGAGCAGACCGGCGAGTACGAAGGGTTCGACATCGACGTCGCCACCGAGATCGCGGCCCGACTGGGCGTCGACATCGCGTGGGAGACGCCGAGCTGGGACGTGCTGACCGCCGGCAACTGGAACGACCGGTGGGAGATGAGCGTCGGTTCGATGACACCGACGAACGACCGCCAGGAGGTGCTGCGGTTCACCGAGCCGTACTACTTCACGCCGGCCGTCGTCGTGGTCCCGAGCGACTCGACGGTCGAAGACGTGAGCACCGACCTGGACGGGGCGACCATCGGCGTGTGCTCGTCGTGCACGTACGAGCAGTACCTGGACGGCTCGCTCGAGATCGAAGGATTCGCGTTCGACTTCGTGATCGACGACGCGCAGATCCAGGGGTACGACACCGACACGACCGCGCTGCAGGACCTCTCGACGGGGCGGCTCGACGCGGCCATCACGTCGGCCACGACGGCGCAGGGCTGGATCGACGAGGGCAACCCCGCGAAGATCGCGGGCGAGCCGGTCTTCTACGAGCCGCTCTCGGTCGCCTTCGACATGGCGTCCTCGCTCGACAGCACGACGCTCGAGGAGGCCGTGGACGGGATCGTCGGGGAGATGCACGCCGACGGGACGCTCACCACGATGTCGCAAGAGTGGTTCGACGGCCTCGACCTGACGGTCCAGACCTAAGGGACCGCGCGACCCGCGAGGGGGTTCGCCAGGTGGCGCAGGGGCAGCCCGGGGTGGTCGGAGAGATCCGGCCACCCGAGGCGCCCCCCGAGCAGGGGGGCGGCGGGCGCATGGATCGCCTCGCGCTCGCGTCCGCGGGGGTTCCCTTCAGGCTGAAGGTCGCGATCGTCTGGCTCGCGATCTTCCTCGTCCTCGGCTTCTTCCTGTCCCTCGCCGGGTTCGACTGGGGGTGGATGGGGGAGAAGGCCAGATTCATCGCGGCGGGGCTGACGTTCACCCTCGTGATCGCGGTCAGCGGGATCGTGATCGCGATCATCCTGGCGGTCCTCGGCGCGCTCGGACGCCTCTCGAGCAACCCGGTCGCGTACGGGGCGTCGGGCTTCTACACCTCGTTCTTCCGGGGCACACCGCTGATCGTCCAGATGTTCCTGCTCTACCTGGCGTTGCCGCAGATCGTCGGCGGGCTCCAGGATCGCTTCCCGGGGACGCCCGACGCGTTGAAGGACGTCCTCACGCTCGATGCGATCTACGTCGGGATCATCGCCCTCGGGCTCAACTACGGCGCGTACATGACCGAGATCTTCCGCGCCGGGATCCAGTCGGTGGGCCACGGGCAGGGTGAAGCGGCCGACGCGCTCGGGATGAACTACCGCAGGAAGATGCGGCGGGTGGTCCTGCCGCAGGCGTTCCGCGTGATCATCCCCCCGACCGGCAACGAGTTCATCGCGATGATGAAGGACACGGCGCTCGTCTCGTTCCTGGGCGTCGGCCTGACGACGTCGGAGATCTTCCGGCGCGGCCAGCTCGTGGGGAAGAGCGACTTCAAGAACCTGGAGGCCCTGCTGCTCGTCGCCGCGATGTACTGGATCCTCACGATCATCTTCACGTACTTCCAGAGCCGTCTCGAGCGCCGGGTGTCGAAGGGATACGTCCGGGGGCCGACCCCCGGTTCCTCGACGGGCCGCAAGAAGGTCACGTTCCAATCGTCCGGCGGCGGCGGAGGTCGGGGTGGTGGTGGGGGCGGCGTCATCGTGACCGAGGATCCCGACGGCGGGGGACGCACGACCGAAGGCATCGGATGACCGAGGCGATCGCCCGGGGCGAGCCGATCGTCCGCATCGAGGGCCTGTCGAAGTCCTTCGGGAACCTCGAGGTCCTGCGGGACGTCGACATGACGGTCGGCAAAGGCGAGGTCGTCGTGATCTTCGGCCGCTCGGGGTCGGGGAAATCGACCCTGCTCCGCTGCATCAACTTCCTCGAAGACCCCACCTCAGGCACGATCGAGGTCGCCGGGATCCGCCTCGAAGGGGGCCACCGGACGCGGCACAAGCGCGAGCAGATCCGCATGCTCCGGATGCACGCCGGGATGGTCTTCCAGCAGTTCAACCTGTTCCCGAACATGACCACGATCGGCAACGTGATGGAGGGTCCCGTCACGGTGAAAGGCATGCCCGAGTCCCAGGCACGGCCGCTCGCCCAAGAGCTGCTGGAGAGGGTCGGCCTCGAGGACAAGGCGGATGAGTACCCGATCCGGCTCTCCGGTGGGCAGCAGCAGCGCGTGGCGATCGCCCGATCGCTCGCGATGGAGCCCGACGTGATGCTCTTCGACGAACCCACGTCGGCACTGGATCCGGAGCTCATCGGCGAGGTGCTGTCGGTCATGAAGACCCTCGCCACCGACCTCCACATGACGATGATGGTCGTCACCCACGAGATGGGGTTCGCGCGGGAGGTCTCGAACCGGATGTGCTTCTTCCACGAGGGCGTGGTCCTCGAGGAGGGCCCACCCGAGCAACTCGTCCAGGGCGCCCGCGAACCCGAGACGCGCCGGTTCCTCGAGGCGGTCCTCTAGCGATCCTCGAGGGTCGGGCCGATCGCGATCGACCCCGGAGATGGATGACGGGCCGCGGCTCCCCTCGGAACCGATCGCGCCTTCCCCATACGCGATCCGTTCCTGTCGAGCGCCGCGGCCCGTCACATCCGGATCCCGCCGGCCCCTGCGCCGAAGCGCTTGAGCGGCGGGACCGAGGCGGAGGTTAGAGCCGTGGTTGAGGCCTGTCAACCTGGGTCGAAGTGGCCGTGAGCAGCGCAGATATGGTAACGGCCCAGGTAGCCGGACCGTGACGAAGAGTGACAAGACGCAGACCCTCGACCACGAGATGACGGTTGCGCGCGCCGGCCGACGTGTCGTCACGCACGGCTAGGATGGGCGCGTGCCGGATGCGCCCCCGCGTCGCCTGTTCCTCCTCGACGGCCACTCCCTCGCGTACCGCGCGTTCTTCGCGTTACCCGCCACGCTCGCCACGTCGAGTGGCACCGTCACGAACGCCGTCTACGGCTTCACGTCGATGCTCATCAAGCTCCTCGGCGAGGAACACCCCGACCTCATCGCAGTGGCGTTCGACCAGGGCGCCCCGACGGTGCGACTCGAGAAGGACCCGGACTACAAGGCGGGCCGCCGCGAGACGCCGGCGGACTTCACCCCCCAGCTCGGGCTGATCGAGGAGGTCCTCGGGGCACTGCGGATCCCGGTGATCCGGGTCGAGGGCCACGAGGCCGACGACGCCCTCGGCACGCTCGCGCTCCAGGCGTCCGGGGAGGGGATCGACGCGGTGATCGTCACGGCCGACCGGGACTTCTTCCAGCTCGTGCGCGACCGCGACGGCGACCGCGGGGCGGTGTCCGTCCTGTACAACCGGCGGGGCATCTCCGAGATCGACCTGATGGACGAGGCGGCCGTCGAGGCCCGGTACGGGATCCCCCCCGCGAGCTACCTCGAGTACGTGGCCCTCAAGGGGGACACCTCCGACAACATCCCGGGCGTCCCCGGGGTGGGCGAGAAGACCGCCGCGAAGCTCATCCAGACGTTCGGCACCGTCGAGGAGCTGATCGCGCGGGCGGACACGGAGCTGAAGGGCAAGCAGCGCGAGAACGTCCTCGCCGCCACGGATCGCCTCTCCCTGAACAAGGACCTCGCCACGATCGTGACCGACGTCGAGGTCCCCGTGCGGATCGAGGACTGCGTCATGGGCGACTTCGAACAGGCGGAGGTCCGCCGGCTCTTCCTCTCCCTCGAGTTCCGCTCCCTGCTCGACCGCCTGGAAGAGGCGACGCAGGGGGCGGCGCCCGCCGCCGAGGCGGCGGAGCTCTCCCTCGAGCGAGCCGACGCCACGGCGCTGCCCGACCTCGTGAAGGAGCGCCCGCTGGCGATGGTGCCGCGGCTCGACGGGGGTCGGATCGTGGGCGTCGCGGTCTCCACGGGCGAGGGTCGGGCCACGTACGCGCCCGTCGAGGACGCGGACGTCCTGGCGGACGCCCTCGACACCGGCGGCGCGGGCATCTGGACCCACGACGCGAAGGCCTTCGAACGAGCGCTCCGGCGGGCGGGCCGCGATCTCACGGCGATCACCTTCGACACGATGCTCGCCGGCTACCTGTTGGATCCGGGCGCGCCCGACTACCCGCTGCGGTCGCTCAGCGAACGGCACCTGCGGGTCGACATCGTGGGGCCCGAGTCGGAGCAAGAGGACGAGGGGCAGCTGTTCGCCGAGGACCCGTGGCGGACCACGGCGGCCGAGGCCGCCGCCGTCGCGATGCTCGTCCCGGTGATGGAGGCGACGGTGGATGCCCAGGGGCTCCGCTCCCTCCTGGACGACGTCGAGCTGCCGCTCGCCACGGTGCTCGGCGGGATGGAGGCCGCGGGTATCCGGCTCGACGCCGACTACCTCGAGGAGCTGGCCGAGGGCGTGCGGGACCGGATGGCGACGCTCCGCGCCGAGGTCTACGCGTCCGCGGGCCGCGAGTTCAACCTGAACTCGCCGCCGCAGCTGCGCGAGGTGCTCTACGGCGAGCTCGGTCTGCAGCCCGGCAAGAAGACCCCCAAAGGCGAGCTCTCGACCGACGCGAGCGTGCTCGAGAAGCTCCGCGACGCACATCCGATCGTCGACGGCATCCTCTCGTGGCGCGAGCTGGACAAGCTCAACTCCACGTACCTGGAAGCCCTCCCCAAGCTCGTCGATCCCGAGGACGGGCGTGTGCACACCACGTTCAACCAGGCCGCCGCCGCGACCGGTCGGCTCTCGAGCACCAACCCGAACCTGCAGAACGTGCCCGTCCGGTCCGAGGTCGGGCGGCAGATCCGGCGCGCCTTCATCCCGGGGTCCGAGGAGCAGGTCCTCCTCGTGGCCGACTACTCCCAGATCGAGCTACGGGTCCTGGCGCACCTATCCGGCGACGAGGGCCTGGGCGCGGCCTTCGCGAGCGGGGCCGACGTCCACGCGGCCACCGCCGCCGCCGTCTTCGGCCTGCCGATGGAGAGCGTGGACGGTGAGCTCCGGCGGCGAGCGAAGGCCGTGAACTACGGCCTCGCCTACGGGATGAACGCGTGGGGCCTCGCGCAGCGGCTCGACATCGCGCCCGACGAGGCGCAGGAGATCATGGACGGGTACTTCGCCGGGTTCCCGAAGATCAAGGAGTACCTGCGCAACCAGGTGGAGCGGGCGCGCCTCGACGGCTACACCGAGACGATCCTCGGGCGCCGTCGCTACATCCCCGAGCTCACGAGCGACAACCGGCGCATCCGGGAGCTGGGGGAGCGCCAGGCGCTGAACGCGCCGATCCAAGGCAGCGCGAGCGACATCTTCAAGGTCGCGATGATCCACGTCGACCGCGCGCTCGGGGACGCCGCCGACCTCGGCTGCCGGATGCTGCTGACCGTCCACGACGAACTGGTCTTCGAGGTTCCGCGGGCCGGCGTCGAGGCGGCCGCCGACGTCGTCCGCGACGCGATGGAGCACGCGGTTTCCCTCGACGTGCCGCTCGAGGCCTCGATCGGCTGGGGGTCGGACTGGTCCGACGCCGCGCCCGCGGGCCACTGAGCCCCCGCCCAAGGTCCCAGGGGATCCGCGACCTTCGACGTACCCCTCGCCCTGGACTGCCATCCCCCGGACGTGGCACCATTGGCGTCGCTCGGAAGCGAAAGGGTCCCCCCGATGCCATCGACGTCCCGTCACCGCTCCATCGTCCACGCCCTGGCGGCGTGTCTGATCGCCGCTCTGCTCACCCCCGTCATCGCAACCGTCGCCGCGCCGGTGGCGGGCGCCCAGGCGTGGTCCCCGCCCGGCTACGTCCGCTCGTTCGGCGGGCGCGGCGAGGCCGGTGACTACCCCTGGGGCATGGCCTACAACCCCGTCACCGACCAGGTCATCTCGGGCGACTACTGGAACTTCTGGGCCCGGCGGTGGAACCCGGACACCGGCGCGTCCGAGGGGCAGTTCTTCCGGCCCGTCAACCAGCGGCGGGGGCAGCCGTACTCGATCTCGATCGACGACCGGCAGGGGGACTTCTACATCGCGGAGATCTCGAGCGGTGATATCGGGTACTTCACCCGGTACAGCGCCAACGGGACCTTCATCGAGGAGTTCGACTCCGACGCCCGGTACAACGCCTGGCACACGATCTCGGACGGCCGCCTGTACGTCGCCGACAGCCACTACTGGAACAACGCCGGCAGCCCGTCGAAGGTCCGCGTGTACGACCTCGACGACCCCGAGTTCGACCAGATCCTCAGCTTCGGGACGTGGGGCACCACGCCCAACACCGGGCAGATGGGCAACATCCACGGGATCGCCGTGGACGCGGGCGGTCGGATCTACGTCGCCGACGGCACCAACCGGCGGGTGCACGTGTTCACGTCGAGCGGCACCTTCCTGTACGACGTCGGGTCGCCGGGCAGCGGGGTCGGACAGTTCTCCGGCGACCTCCGCGGGATGGCGATCGACCAGACGAGCGGGGCGATCTACGTCGTGGACGCGAACCAGGGGCAGATCGAGAAGTTCCAGATGTCGGCGAACCCGGCGACCACCCCGCCCACGGCCGTCGCGCACTGGGGGAGCGAGGGGACCGGCCCCGGCCAGATGGGCGACGGCGGCCGCGGGATCACCGTCGACGGCGACGGCAACGTCTGGGTCGCCGACTACGGCAACTACCGGATGCTGAAGTACTCGCCGTCCGGCACGGTGCTCGGGACGTATCCCGACCCTGCCCAGCCGCCGCCCCCGGGCGGGTTCTCCTGGGCGCGCGACGTGGCGATCGATCCGCAGGGCGACGTCTGGGGCGCGGACGCGAGGAACAACCGCTTCCAGCAGTTCAGCTCGAGCGGCGCCTTCCTGGGGACGTGGGGACGACGGCAGTCCAACCCTCCGTACGGGATGGACTACCCGCGGGGCATCGGCGTCAACCCGGCCAACGGGGACGTCTGGGTGGCGAGCACGCGCGATCACTTCCTCCGCGTCTACGACTCGGCGGTGAACTACATCGGCACGGTCGGCAACGGCGTGGACTCCTCGGGGACCGGGAGCTTCCGGTGGCCGCTCGACGTCGAGTTCGCCACGGCGGGCGCCACCGACTACGCGTGGATCTCGGACTACACGTCGGGCAGGGTGAAGCGCGTCGACGCCGTGCCGCCGTTCACGGAGCGCCAGTCGATCTCGGTCACCAACAACGGCATCGCGCTCGACGAGGCGGCCGACCGCCTCTACGTCTTGAGCTGGCAGAACGACGACGTCCGCATCTACAACGCGTCGGCGGGGAGCTACATCACCCGGTTCGGCTCGCGCGGCACCGGCACCTGTCAGTTCCAGAACCCGTGGGACATCGACCTGGTGAACGGCGTCCTGTACGTGACCGACTCGGTCCGGAACAAGGTGATGGCCTTCTCCACGAGCGGCGCGTGCCTCGGTGAGTGGGGATCCAAGGGTCAGGGCCCTTACCAGTTCAAGGACCCGTCGGGCATCACGCACGACGCGCAGGGCAACCTCTACATCGCCGACGCGAACAACGACCGGATCACGATGTACTCCTTCTCGGTCCCGGTGCCGAACGGGTCGGACACGACCCTGCCGACCGTCTCGCTCACGTCGCCGACCGCGGGGCAGGTGCTGGCGCCATCGACGGTCACGCTCGCGGGCGCCGCCGGGGACAACGTCGGGATCGCGTCCGTGTTCACCTCGGTCCGCGACCGGAGCACGAACAAGTGGTGGAACGCGAACGACGCCATCTGGGGCGCGACCCGGACGTGGAACTACGCGGCGGTCAACGCGCCGACGCCGACGGGCGGCACGTACACGTCGTCATTCATCAGCGTCCGGTACGGCGGGCTGTACCAGGCACAGTCGAAGGTCACCGACACCACCGGGAACATGAAGCTCTCCGGCCAGGTCAACTTCTCGGTCGGGACCGGCGGGCCGCAGGACAACGTGGCGCCGACCCTCACCGTGTCCCAGCCCTCGAAGGACTCGACGGTGCCGGCCGGGTCGGTGAACATCGCGGGGCACGCGAACGACAACGCCGGCGTGGCCACCGTCGAGATCGCGATCCGGAACCGCGTCACGCTCCAGTGGTGGCAGCCGGGGACGGGCACGTGGGGGGCGAACCTGAAGTGGTTCTCGGTCGCGTTGGGATCCCCCGGGGCGACGTCGACGACGTGGTCGGCGCCTTGGAACGACGCGGTGCCCGGCGGCTCCTACCGCGTCCAGGGCCGGGCGATCGATACGTCCGGGAACATGGTCCCGACCCCGTACCCGTTCACGCAGTTCCTGACGTCGTAGCCGGCGCGGGCGTTGACGGCGTTTCCGCAGGTCACCTACCATCCCTGCGGCCCCTGCGCTGCCAGCACCCGGCGAATCCGAACCCACGCCGGTCGTGACGCGCGGTGCGCCGGAAGGAGACCGGACGGATGAGTGACGAGATGACGGCTGCCCCCGAGGCAGCCACGAAGGCGGGCACCGAGCCCGACCTGACACCGGAGGAGCTGATCGCGGCCCTCGAGGCCTCGCTCCGCGACTTCAACGACGGCGACATCGTCGAGGGCGAGGTCGTCAAGATCGACCGGGACGAGGTCCTGCTGGACATCGGCTACAAGTCCGAGGGCGTGATCCCGTCGAAGGAGCTGTCGATCCGCCACGACGTCGACCCGAACGAGGTCGTGAAGGTCGGGGACCGGATCGAGGCCCTCGTGCTCCAGAAGGAGGACAAGGAGGGCCGGCTGATCCTGTCGAAGAAGCGCGCGCAGTACGAGCGCGCCTGGGGCAGGATCGAAGAGGTCATGACGTCGGGCCAGACCATCAAGGGCCCGGTGATCGAGGTCGTGAAGGGCGGGCTGATCCTGGACATCGGTCTGCGCGGGTTCCTGCCCGCCTCGCTGGTCGACCTGCGGCGCGTGCGTGATCTGCAGCCGTTCGTGGGCACCGAGCTCGAGTGCAAGATCATCGAGCTCGACCGCAACCGGAACAACGTGGTGCTGTCGCGCCGCGCGTTCCTGGAGGAGTCGCAGTCCGAGGGCCGCAAGACCTTCCTGCAGAACCTGCAGAAAGGGGAGCGCCGCAAGGGGACGGTCAGCTCGATCGTGAACTTCGGCGCGTTCGTCGACCTCGGCGGCGTCGACGGACTCGTCCACGTGTCGGAGCTGTCCTGGAAGCACGTCGACCACCCGCAGGAGGTCGTGAGCGTCGGCCAGGAGGTCGAGGTCGAGGTGCTCGACGTCGACCTCGAGCGCGAGCGCGTGTCGCTCTCGCTGAAGGCCACGCAGGAGGACCCCTGGAAGGAGTTCGAGCGGACCTCGACGGCCGGCTCGATCATCACCGGGCAGGTCACGAAGCTCGTCCCGTTCGGCGCGTTCGTGCGCGTCGGGCAGGGGATCGAGGGCCTCGTGCACATCTCCGAGATCAGCCACGAGCACGTCGAGTCGCCCGAGGCGGTCCTGAGCGTCGGCCAAGAGGTCGAGGTGAAGGTCATCGACGTGGACGTCACGCGCCGGCGGGTGTCCCTGTCGATGCGTCAGGTGAGCGCCCCGGCGCCCAAGCCGAAGGAGATCGTCGTCGAGGAGCCGCGGCCGACCGGGTCGTCGGCGCCCGACATGTCGACGGCGATCGAGGTGCCCGCCGAGATCCTCGCGGCCGTCGCGGCCGCCGAGGCCACGGCGACGACCGAGCGTACGGAGGATCTCGCGACGGCCGACGCCGCCCTCGAGGTCGAGGAGGCGGCGGCCGAGGTCGCCGAGACCACGGACGATCCCGAAGTCGCCGCCGAGGCGACCGAGGTGGCCACGGAGGCAGCGGTCGTGGCCGAGGCCGCGGCCGAGCAGGCCGACGAGGCAGCCGACGAGGAGGTCTCCCTCGAGGCCATCCTCGAGGACCTGAAGCGGCGCGAGGGCCGCCCCGAGTGAGGCGATCGACGCCGGGCCCTCGGGGCCCGGCGTCGTCGTCGTCCCCATGCGGTTCGTCGGCCTCACGGGCGGCATCGGCTCGGGCAAGAGCACGGTGACCGAGATGCTCCGCGCCCACGGCGCGGTGATCCTCGACGCCGACGCGTTCGCGCGCGAGGCGGTCGAGCCCGGCACCGACGCCCTGGGCCGGATCGTCGAGCGCTTCGGCCGCGAGGTCATCGCCGAGGACGGATCGCTCGACCGGGCGGCGCTCGCGTCCATCGTGTTCGCGGACCCGGCGGCACTCGGTGACCTGGAGGCGATCGTGCACCCCGAGGTCCGCCGGCTGATCACCGAGGGGATCCGCGACAACCTCGACACCGACAACGTCGTCGTGCTGGTCAACCCGCTGCTCATCGAGATGGGGACCCATCGCGACTGCGACGTGGTCGTCGTGCTGTCGGTCTCGCCCGAGACGCAGGTGACGCGGGCGATGGGGCGGGGGATGTCGGAGGAGGACGTGCGGGCGCGCCTGGCCGCGCAGCTGCCCCTCGACGAGCGCGCGGCCCAGGCCGACGTCCTGCTGGACAACGAGGGCACCGTCGAGGAGCTCCGGGTCCAGGTCGACGCGCTGTGGGAGCGTCTCGTCGCCTGACCCGCGGGCCCCTCGGTATCCTGCGCCCGTGCTGCGCGCCGTCCTGTTCGACGCGGGGGAGACGCTCGTCCACCCCGCCCCCTCGTTCCCCGAGCTCTTCGTCCGCGTGCTCGCCCGCGCCGGGCACGAGCGCTCGCTCGAGGACGTCGTTTCGGCGTCGGGCGCGGTGCTCCACCGGTTCAGCGAGGCCGCCGCCGACCGCGAGCTGTGGACGACCTCGCCCGAGCGCTCCGCGCGGTTCTGGACGAGCGTCTACGAGCGGATGCTCGGGGAGCTCGGCGTCGCCGACGGGGACGGGCTCGCCGTCTCGCTCTACGCCACGTTCACCGACCGCGCGAACTACGCGCTGTTCGACGACGTGCCCGCGACCCTCGACGCGCTCGACGCGGCCGGCCTGACCGTCGGGATCGTGTCGAACTTCGAGGCGTGGCTCGAGGACCTGTTGGCCGACCTCGACGTCCGCGACCGGTTCGCCGTCCGCGTGATCTCGGGGATCGAGGGGATCGAGAAGCCCGACCCCGAGATCTTCGAACGTGCCCTCGATCGCCTCGGGGTGGCCGCCACGGAGGCCGTCTACGTGGGCGACAACCCCGAGCTCGACGTCGATCCGGCCGTTGCGCTGGGCATGACGGCCGTGCTGATCGACCGCCGAGACCGCCACGCCGCGCACGGCGGGCCCCGGGTGCGCGACCTGCGCGACCTCGCTCCGCTGCTGGAGGTGGCGTGACGGAGCGTCGCTTCACGGTCGAGGAGGCCAACGCGGAGCTCCCCGCGCTCCGGGAGATCCTCCCCGCCATCCAGGCCGCGCGGGCCGGGCTCATCGACGCCAGCGCGCGGATCACCGACGCGGTCGCGAGCGACGGCGGGGGGGTGGCGGGGAGCGACTGGTTCGCGCACCAGCAGGCGCTGCGCGACGGGCTCGAGGAGCTCGCGCGGCGGGGCATCGTTCTGCGCGACACACAGACCGGCCTGGTGGACTTCCCGGCCGAGCACGACGGCGAGCCCGTCTACCTGTGCTGGCGGATGGGCGAGGGCGACGTCGGCTACTACCACGGCGAGCACGGCGGCTACCGGTCGCGGAGGCCCTTGTGACGCGACCCGTCGTCGCGGTGGCCGGCGCCGCTGCCGACGAGCCGCCGCCCGGGATCGACCGGGCCGACGCCGACCTGCGGTTCGCCGCCGACGCCGATGCGCTCGGCGCCGCGCTCCCCGGGGCCGACGTCCTGTTCTGGTGGCGCGGCCGCAAGCACTGGCTCGAGGCGTCGTGGCCCGCCGCGGGCGGGCTCCGCTGGATCCAGTCGGCGAGCGACGGGGTCGACGGATTGCTGTTCCCCGAGCTCGTGGCGAGCGGGGTCGTGGTCACGAACGCGCGCGGGGTCTTCGAGGACCCGATCGCGGAATGGGCGATCGCCGCGATCCTCGCGATCAGGACCGGCCTGCACCGGTCGATCGTGGACACCGTCGAGCGGCGCTGGGCGGACGGCCGGGGCCGCGGCCGCGTCGCCGGGTCCCACCTCGTGGTCGTGGGTCCCGGACCGATCGGCCGCGCGACCGCGCGGCGCGCGCGTGACCTGGGCATGTCCGTGACGTTGGTCGGGCGCGCGTCGCGGGACGACCCCGAGTTCGGCCGGATCGAAGGGCCCGATCGGCTGTACGCATCGCTCGGCGGAGCGGACCACGTGCTCGACGCGCTGCCGCTCGCCGAGGGCACGCGGCGGCTGTTCGACGCCGAGGCGTTCGCCGCGATGCGGCCCGGTGCGGTCTTCCTCAACGTGGGCCGGGGCGGCACGGTGGACGAGGGCGCGCTGCGGGCCGCGCTCGCCGACGGCCAGGTGGCGGCCGCCGCGCTCGACGTCTTCGACGACGAACCGCTCCCCGACGATTCGCCGTGGTGGACCGCTCCGAACGTCATCGTGTCCCCGCACGTGTGCGGCGATACCCACGGCTGGGAGGCGGACGCGGTCGGGGTCTTCCTCGACAACCTGACGCGGTACGCGGCGGGGGAGCCCCTGCGCGGCCTCGTCGACGCCCGCGCGGGGTTCGGGATCGGATAGGTTGTCGGGTATGGCCGACCGGGTGATCGACGTCCGCGGGCTGCGCAAGTCCTACGAGGACGTCGAGGCGGTCGCGGGCATCGATTTGCACGTGGACCGCGGCGAGGTGTTCGCTCTGCTCGGTCCCAACGGGGCCGGCAAGACCACCACGACCGAGATCCTGGAGGGGTTCCGTCCGCGGTCGGCGGGTGAGGTCGCGGTGCTCGGGCATGATCCGGCGAACGCCGACCGATCGCTGAAGGAGCAGATCGGGATCGTGCTCCAGTCGACCGGCGTCGACCCGTTCCTCACCGTCCACGAGACGATCGACCTCTACGCCGGGTACTACCCGCACCAGCGGGCCACCGACGAGGTGATCGACGTCGTCGGTCTGACCGAGAAGCGCGACGCGCGGGTCGCGAAGCTCTCGGGAGGCCAGCAGCGCCGCCTCGACGTGGCGATCGCGCTCGCCGGCGACCCCGAGCTGCTGTTCCTCGACGAGCCGACCACCGGGTTCGACCCGAGCGCCCGCCGCAACGCGTGGGAGATCGTGAAGAACCTCGTCTCGATCGGGAAGACGGTCTTCCTCACGACCCACTTCATGGACGAGGCCCAGTACCTCGCCGACCGTGTCGCGGTCATCGCGAAGGGGAGCATCGTGTCCGAGGGGACACCCGACACCATCGCGGGGCGTGATCGCATGCAGGCGACCGTCCGATTCCGGTTGCCGGATGGCGCTCCGGCGCCGCCAGATCTCGGTCAGATCGCCGCGGGCGACCGGGCGTGGATCGTGCGTACCGACGATCCGACGCGGACCGCGCACGAGGTGACGGCATGGGCGCTCGCCGGCGGGTTCTCCCTCGAAGGTTTCGAGGTGACCCAGCCCTCCCTCGAGGACGTGTATCTCGAGCTGACGGGCGGGGAGGAGGGCCCGGGATGAGCACGGTCGGTCTCGTGCTGCGGCAGGTCCGTTTCACGAACAAGACGTTCTGGCGGAACCCAGCGTCGGCGTTCTTCACGTTCGTGTTCCCGCTGCTGTTCCTGGTGATCTTCACGACGCTCCTGGGCAACGACGAGGAAACGATCGGTGCCGTGACGATCCGGACCTCGACGTACTACGTGGCCTCGATGGCCGCGTTCGGGTTGATCAGCGCGTGTTACACGAACATCGCCATCCAGATGATCTTCGCTCGGGAGAACGGGGTGTTGAAGCGGACGAAGGGGACGCCGTTGCCGGCGTGGTCCTACCTCGGAGCGAGGGTCCTGCATGCCTCGCTGGTGGGCTTCCTCCTCGTCGCGATCACCGTCGCCTTCGGCGTGATCGCCTACGGGGCGAGTTTCCCGACCGGCGTCGATCTCTTCCGATTCGTGGTGACCCTCATCGTGGGCGCCGGGTGCTTCGCGGCGATCGGCCTCGCCGTGACAGGGTTCGTCCCGAACGCCGACGCTGGTCCGCCGATCGTCAACGCGATCATCCTGCCGCTGCTCTTCCTGTCAGGCGTCTTCATCGCGACGGGCAACGACGCGCCGGCATGGGTCACGTGGACCGGGCGCATCTTCCCGGTGAAGCACCTCGTGGACGCGCTCCGCGATTCGTTCCTCGGGCTCCCGTCGTTCAGCTGGATGGACGTCGTGGTCATGGCACTGTGGTTGGTCATCGGCGTCGTCGTCGCCGCGAAGACGTTCCGGTGGGAGCCCGGGCGCTGAGGCCCTCTGCTAGGCTCGCCGCTCTTACTCCGCTGGACGTCCGGGAGGGACCGAACGATGCGCAGGTACCTGGTGGGTCTCGCACTGCTGGCGATCGTGGCCGCGGCCTGCGCGCCCGAGTCCTCAACCACCTCGGCGGCCGGGCCGACCGACTCCGGGGCCCCCGCGATGACGCCGGCGGAGTGCGCAACCGCGCACTCGGGCGACCTTTACGCGGCGGACACGCTGACGATCGCGACCGGCAACCCGGCCTATTCACCGTGGTACGGCGGCAAGAGCGTGCCCGACTCCGAGTGGGAGTCGTCGAGCTTCACCGGCGACCCGCACACGGGCGACGGCTACGAAGCGGCGTTCGCGTACGCGCTCGCGGAGCGCCTGGGCTTCACCGAGGACCAGGTCTCCTGGATCGGCATCCCGTTCAACAAGTCGTTCGCACCCGGGCCGAAGGACTTCGACTTCGCGATGCAGCAGATCTCGATCTCGCCCAAGCGGGCCGAGGCCGTCGACTTCAGCGAGGGCTACTTCGACGTCAACCAGGCGCTCATCGCGAACGAAGGGTCCCCGGCGATCGGCGCGACCACGTTCGACGAGCTGAAGGACCTGAAGCTCGGCGCCCCGATCGGGACCACCAGCCTCCAGGTCATCGAAGAGCAGGTGCAGCCGAACGTCGAGCCGACGGTGTACGACGACCTCGACCTGGCACTGAAGGACCTGGACAATGGGCAGGTCGATGCCGTCGTGGTCGACTTCCCGACCGCCTTCTACGGGTACGCCGACGTCGTCGTGGGCCAGTTCCCCAACCTGGGCGGCGAACAGGAGCAGTTCGGGCTCTCGTTCGAGAAGGGGAACGCGTTCAAGCCCTGCATCGACCAGGCCATCGTCGAGATGCGCGAGGACGGCACGCTCGACGCCCTGAAGGACGAATGGCTCGAGACCGACACGAGCGTTCCGACCTTCTCGTAGGGACGAGCTGACCGAGGCGGACCGTGGGCTCCCCGGGGAAGGAGGCCTACTTCCCCCGGGGAAAGCCGGGGATGGATCCCCGGTTCCCGCTGGGTCCCGGGAACCGCCGCTCGCGGATCCTCGGAGGCGGCGAGGGATCGCGGAGCGTGTGGGTCGCCGTCGTCAGCACCCTCCTGTTCTTCGCGGTCGTGGCGATCCTAATCGTGAACTCGCCCGGCTGGTCGGCGCCCGGCGGCGTGCGGCAACTGTTCTTCGACCGAGAGCAGTTCATGAGCTCGCTCCCGAAGATCCTCGGGAAGTTCTGGCGCAATGTCTTCATCTTCTGCATCGCGGAGGTCTGCGTCTTGACGTTCTCGCTTCTGCTCGCGGTGATGAGGAGTTTGCCCCGCGGCGTGTTCACCCCGCTCCGTGTTCTCTCGTCGTCGTACACGATCCTGTTCCGGGGTCTGCCGACGATCCTCGTGATCGCGATCCTGGGGTTCGGCATGCCCGCGTTGGAGCTGCAGGGCGTGCCGAACTCGGACTACTTCTGGGCCATCATCGCGCTGGTCCTCGTCTACTCGGCCTACGTCACCGAGGTGTACCGGGCGGGGATCGAGTCGATCCACCCGAGCCAGATGGCCGCTGCGCGATCCCTGGGCCTCACTCGGGGACAGGCGATGCGCCACGTGATCCTGCCGCAGGCGGTCCGCCGGGTGGTGCCGCCGCTCCTGAACGATTTCATCGGGCTCCAGAAGGATTCCGCGCTGGTCGCGTTCCTCGGCCTCACCGAAGGGCTCCGGCAAGCGCAGATCACCGCCGCGACCAACTTCAACTTCACGCCGTACCTGGCCCTGGCGCTCGTGTACGTGGTCATCACCGTGCCGCAGGTGCTGCTCGTCGATCGCATGATCGAACGCGACCAGCGCAAGCGGTTGGCCGGGGGCGTCGCGTGACAGACTCTACGCTGCGGATCGAAGGGCTGCACAAGCGCTTCGAGGAGTTGGAGGTCCTCAGCGGCATCGACCTGGAGGTCGACGACCACGAGGTCATCTGCTTGATCGGGGCGAGCGGCTCGGGCAAGTCGACGCTGCTGCGGTGCATCGACCTCCTCGAGGAGATCGACCAGGGTCGGATCCTGCTCGAGGGCCGGGACATCACCAGTCCCGACATCGACCGGAACGAGGTCCGCCGGCGGATCGGGATCGTCTTCCAGGCGTTCAACCTGTTCCCGCACATGACGGTGCGTGAGAACGTGACTCTCGGGCCGCGGAAGGCACTCCGGATGCCGCCCGCCGAGGCGAGCGAACGGGCCGACGGCCTCCTCGCGCGCTTCGGGCTGGCCGACAAGGCCGACGAGTACCCGGACCGCTTGTCCGGCGGGCAACAGCAGCGGGTCGCGATCGTCCGGGCGCTCGCGATGCAGCCCGACATCCTGCTCCTCGACGAGGTGACGAGCGCGCTCGATCCGGTGCTCGTCGCGGAGGTGCTCGACGCGATCCGCGAGCTCGCCGAGCAGGGGATGACGATGGTCATCGCGACGCACGAGATGGGGTTCGCCCGCGACGTGGCCCACCGGGTGGCCTTCCTGCACGAGGGGAAGATCCTGGAGGAAGGCGAACCCCATCGGATGTTCTCCGAGCCCGAGGAGCCCCAGACCCGGCTCTTCCTCGACCGGATCATCGCCGCCGGCCGCATGTAGCCATGTCGGCGACCGCGCCTACACTGGCGCGGTGCCCCCCTTCCGTGTCGTGTCCGAGCTCCGGCCCGCCGGCGATCAACCGCAGGCCGTCGAGAGCCTGACCGCCGCCGTCCGCGGCGGCGCCGACCACGTCACCCTGCTCGGGGCCACGGGGACGGGGAAGACCTTCACGATCGCCCACGTCGTGGAGGAGCTCCAGCGCCCCACGCTCGTCATCGCGCCGAACAAGTCCCTGGGCGCCCAGCTCGCGAACGAGTTCCGCGAGATCTTCCCCGAGAACGCCGTCGAGTACTTCGTCAGCTACTACGACTACTACCAACCCGAGGCCTACCTCCCGACGTCGGACACCTACATCGAGAAGGACTCCTCGGTGAACGAGGAGATCGAGCGGCTCCGGCACTC
>DASQKC010000167.1:0-3079 GCA_035630755.1 Actinomycetota bacterium
TCAAGGCTCCCACACCCTCCGCGCCGAGCGGTTCGCGTACCTCGGGCGGGAGCACGGACAGCGGGTCGTCCCCCTTGGTGGATCGCCGGAACGTCGCGTGGGAGGTCGACGCCCCCGCCCAGCGGCCTTTGCCCTCCTGCACCCCGTCGGCGTCGAGGAGCGCCGTGCGCGCGAGCTCGATCCCGACGAGCACGCGACCGGGCGGCGCCCAGGCGAACGGGACCTGTTTGGCATCGACCGCGTAGCCCGCGAAGAAGCGGGCGTTCTTCCGGCTGAACGCCGCGGTCGCACGGGCGATCGACGTGGCGCCGGCTACCGCGTCACCCCACGTGTTCCGATCGAGGGCGTCGTACAGCTTCGCCGACCCGGTGAACGCGACCGCCAGCTCCCCGTGACGGACGAGTCCGGCCGCGGCGGGATCCGCCTTCCAGGCACGGGTCTTCACCGCCCGCCGGGAGGTCGTGAACCAGAGCCGGCCGCCGGAGTAGGCGAAGACGAGCGGCGTGCAGTGGGGGCCGGTCGGTGCGGAGGTCGCGACCGCGCAGAAGGAACCGTGCTCCAGGACGGTCTGGACCGCGGTGGAGAGGAAGCTCACGTGCTCACCTTGGCACGGTCGCCGGCCGGCGGCCACGCGAGCATCAGGCTCGTCCAGGCGAGGTGGCTCGCGAGCGGCGCGATGAAGGCGTCGACGGTGCCGAGGATCGTCCAGACGCCGCCACAGACGACCGCCGCCGCGATGATCGCGAGGTTGCGCGAGACCGCGTTCACGGCGAGGTATCCGAGCCAGACGAGGGAGGCTCCGATGATGACGGAGGTCGCGTCCTGGAGCTCCGGGAGGACGAGAGCTCGCCAGAAGAGCTCCTCGCCGGGCACGGCGACCGCGACGGTCAACACCCAGACGAGCGGCATCGAGCGTTCCCCGGATCGCCCGTAGAGCTCGCTCACCGAGGCCGCGAACGCCGAGGACCGGACGAGCACGCCGACCGCGATCCACGTCCCGGCGTACAGCGCGACGCCGGACACGGCCCCGGTGGCGAGCACGGTCAGATCGAAGGATCCGGGATCGCGAAGGAGGGCGGCCGACAGACCCAGGATGAGGAACGTGACCGAGGTGGCCCGCCAGAAGCTCACGCGGCCGGACGTGACCAGCCACCACATCGTCGCATGCGCGATGACGCCGGCCACGATGACCGCCGCGATCATCACCGGGGCCCGAAGGACGTGTCCAGGAACCGCGTCTTCACCGCCACCTCGGCGGTGAAGGCCGTGACGACGGCCAGGTAGTAGAAACCCGTGGCCGATTGGACGGCCGATGCCCGCTCCCCCCGCAGCGCGGCCCGGATGAAGACGGCGATCAGCGCCGTCGCCACGACCATGCCCAGGGCGATCCAGGGCGCCAGCGCCCCCGCTGTGAGCAGCGGGTTGATCGCGGTGGAGGCTTCCACGCCGGTGAATCCGGCGCTGATCACCGCGACCGCGGCCACAACCACCGAGATCAACAGGATCGTGGTCATGCGGTCGATCGGGCGCCGGGGAAGCTTCCGGTCGGTGAGGTACCAGTGGCCGAGGAGGAGGCCGTCCGTCGACGCACCGAGGAGGGCGGCGCCTGCCGCGAGCTGGAACACGGCGAGCGGGAGGGACTGTCGGCCGGCGCCGCCCATCCAGACGAGCACCGCGAGCCACGCGGGCACGCTCAGCCAGCCGACGACGCGAGCAGCCGACTGTTGCCGGAGGAACAGCAGCGCGGTCCACAGCACGGTCGCCGCACCCGCCGCTGCCGTCGTCGCCAGCAGGGCATCTCCTGACGGGAACCTGCCGACGACGGCCGCGTCCGTCGAGAGCCACGTGAGGATCGCCAGCACCGTGAGGATCGATCCGAGCAGCTTGAAGAACCCGCGCTTCACCTCGGTCCACAGGGGTCCCACCCAGAGGAGGAGGGTGGCCCCCGCCACCGCCTCGGCGAGGACCAGGGCCATGACGCCCGCGACGCCGGTCACGATCGGCCCGTTCGCATCGCGCGGAGTCTAGCGGTGGTCCTGTATCCGCCTGGGCGCGGGTAGGCTCCTCGTTCGATGGACGACTGGCGCACCTACGACAGCGTCGCGGAGCTCTATGGCCGCGTCCACGCGCCCCGCTTCGCGGAGGCCGCGCAGGATCTCGTGCGTGCCCTCGCGGTCGTGGATAGCGACCGGGTGCTCGATGTCGGTACCGGAACCGGCGTCGGCGTCGAGGCCGCGAGCAACGTCGGCGCCACCGCGGTCGGCGTCGACCGGTCGCTGGCGATGCTGTCGGTCGGCCATCGGCAGCAGCCGGCGCTCCGTCTGCTCGCCGGGCAGGTCGTCGACCTCCCGTTCCGCGACCGCACGTTCGACGTCGTGATGGGGAACTTCGTCCTGGCGCACTTCGTGAAGGTGGAGACGGCCCTCTTCGACGTCCGTCGCGTCCTCCGGCCGGCGGGACGGGTCGGCTTCACGGCGTGGGCCGACACGAAGGACGCGTTCCAGGATGCCTGGCTCGAGCTGGTGGAGAACGTCGTCCCTCGGGACATGCTGGCGCCGGCCTACGCAGCGGCGGCCCCCGGCCACGAGCGCATGAAGCAATCCGCCGTGATCGAGGAGATCCTGCGCCTGGCGGGGTTCCGGCGGGTCCGCACCGAACGCCGGCGATACCAGTGGACCTACGCCCGGGACGACCTCGTCGAGGGGCTCGGCACGTGGACCGTGGGCCGATTCGTCCGCAACATGCTCGGCGAGGCCGGCTGGGCATCGTTGATGGACCGCACGCGCGCCGTGTTCGCGGACCGGTTCCCGGACCCGCTGAACGATTTCCGCGATGTGATCGTCGCGGTGGGCACGTTGCCGAGCTGAGTGTCCTGCGACCACACGAAGGACGTGGTCCGAGCTCCGGTTTGACTCCATGGCTGCGACCCGGTTGTATGAAATGGGATCTGGCCGAACCCGTCTGGGGGCGTCAAGGTGAAGCGATTCGCAGCAAGTGTCATCGTCGGGGTCCTCCTCATCACGACCGGTCTGGTGAGCGTGGTGATCGCCCATACCTACGTCGCCGAGACGTCGTTGAC
>DASQKC010000168.1:0-24452 GCA_035630755.1 Actinomycetota bacterium
TGGCCGAGGGCCACGGAGTGCACGCCGTCGGTCTTGAAGACCGGCTGCGCGTTGTCCCAGGTCGTGGACCCGGTCGTGGAGTACCGCGTGTGCCCGATCGCGAGGTCGCCGTGCAGGGTCGTGAGCGTGGCCTCGTTGAACACCTGGGCCACGAGCCCGAGGTCCTTGTAGACGAGGATGTTGGTGGCGTCGCTCACCGCGATCCCGGCCGACTCCTGCCCGCGGTGCTGCTGCGCGAACAGTCCGAAGTAGGTGAGCCGGGCGACGTCGTCCCCGGGCGCCCAGACGCCGAACAGCCCGCATTCCTCCTTGGGTGATTCGGCGCCCATCGAGGGGCTCAGTGTACCGGGCGGTCCCGACGCCTCCGGGCAGGTGTCAGCCGGCGACCGGTGCCGGACGCCGTCCGCGAGCGGCCCGCACGAGCCCGATCGTGGCCAGCGCCACGGCGGCCACCCATCCGAGACGCGCGACCAGGGCGACGGGACCGAACACGGCGGGGCCCCCGAAGGCGCCGGCGACCGTGGCCGCCGTCTCCGCGTGGCTGGCCGCCAGCCCCGTGAGGATCGCCGCGGCGAGCGCGGCGGTCGCCCAGCGACCGGCCGTGACGGGCGGGCGGCGGACGGCGACGATCGCGAGGCCGAGCGCCAGGCCGACGCCCGCGATGCCGAGCGGGAGGCGCCACGGCTCCGGATGCAGCCGGAACGTCGCGACCTGGTCCGCGGCCAGGACCCAGCAGCCCTGCGTCACGATCGGCGACGGTCCGCGGGTGACCGTGACGTCGACGTCAACCACCGGCAGGCAGACCTCGATCGCACGAGACCCCGGGCGACCGACGCTGGCCGGGTCGACGATGAGGACCGGCGCCGGGCCGGGCGCGAACATGCCCGGCAGCGGGGTCACCGAGGACGGTCGGCCCGGGCGCGCGATCGTCACGAGCGCGTCGCCCGAGGCCCGCACGTCGAAGGCCATCCAGGACTCCGGCGGCTCGTCGCGGCCGCCGCCCGCGCACGCCGCGAGGAGCAGCGCCAGGAGCACCCACCACCCGGCGCGACGCGTGCCCCTCATGCCCGTGGCTACGCACGCCGCCGCGCGTCGGGTTGTCCCGGTTCGGACACGTTCATCTAGACCAACCTCGGGGGGAGCGCGCCCTCGAGCCGGAGCAAGGTCTCCTTGCGATCGAGCCCGCCGGCGTAGCCCGTGAGCCGGCCCCCGGCCCCGACGATCCGGTGGCACGGGACCACGATCGGGACGGGGTTCGATCCGAGGGCCGCGCCGACCGCCCGCGCCGCCGAGGGGTGACCGATCCGCGTCGCGATCTGCCCGTACGTGGCCAGCTCGCCGTACCCCACGCGCGACGTGGCAGCCAGGACCGTGCGGGCGAAGGGGTGCATGAGCCGGCGGTCGACGGTCAGGTCGAACGCGGTCCGGGTGCCGGCGAAGTACTCGGTCAGCTCGCGGCGCACCTCGTCGGTCGCGCGCGCGGAGCGGACGATCCGCGGCGACAGCGCGCCCGCGTACCGCGCGACGAGCTCCTCCCGGTCCTCGTCGTCGTAGGCGACGTACACGAGCCCGCGACCCGTGACGGCGACCTGGAGCTCCCCGACCGGCCCGTCGACGAGACCGACCGCGACGTCCACCAGGCCGTCGTCGAGCGCACGCTCCCGCACGTGGTCAGCCGCGGCGCGGGCGCGTTCGTCGGCCGTCGCGGGAGACGCGAGGCGGCGGAGGTCGCGCCCGCTCACCGCAACCGCCCCCGGAGGCTGCGCATCCCGGCGGCCACGTTGGCGCGGGCCGCCTCCTCGGATGTGCCCATGATCGACGCGATCTCCGCGTACGGGCGGTCGAGCACGTGGCGATGGACCACCGCCACGCGCTGCTTGGGCGGGAGCGCGGCCACCTCGGCCCACAGCTCGTCGTCGACCTCAGGCGGACCGCCGGTCGCCCGTTCGGGCAGCGCGTCGGTCGGCAGCGGCCGACGGGCCGTGGCGCGGTGGTGATCGATCGCCTTGCGCGACGCGATCTTCAGCGCCCAGCGGTCGAGCCGCCGCGGATCGTCGCAGCGGGGATAGGCGCGCAGCGCCGCCAGGAAGGATTCCTGGAACACGTCGTCGGCGTCGGTCGGCCCGACGGCCACCAGCAGGAACCGCATCACCATCGGCCCGGTCTCCTCCAGGAACGTCTCGAACGGTGGGACGACAGGTCGCGTCACACGCTCCACCAGCGGACCCGATGGGGCACGGGTCCGGGGCGCCGCGGTCCGCGCCGGCGCGTCATGCTCCGCAGGTACTCGGGCTCGGGCTCGGGCTCGGTCACGCGCCACAACCGCCAACGATCCTCAGCCATCGGTCGACCTCCTCACGACGTCCACGGGGGAACAACGACCGGGCGCCCGGTTCCGTGAGACGCGCCACGTCAGATCCCGAGCGCGGCGGGCAGATCGGCGTGGTCGTACAGCACGTGGTCGGCCCGGGGGCTCGGCACCGGCTCGTCGAGCCAGTCGGCCGCGTGCCGCAGACCGAGGTAGTGGACCGCGACCATCCCGAGGTCGAGCGCGCCGGCGATGTCGGTCCGGTCGTTGTCGCCCACGTGGGCCGCGTCGCCCGGTTCGACCCCGAGGCCCGACAAGGCCGGCCAGAACGACTCGGCCGCCGGCTTGAACCAACCGGTCTCGTCGCTGAACGACCACGCGTCGAAGTAGCTCAGCAGGCCGAACGCCTCGAGCCGTTCGCGGAGCACGACCCCCGCCGTCAGTCCGACGTCGCAGACGATCCCGAGGCGCAACCCAGCGTCCCGGAGCGCTCGCAGGCACGGCTCCAGGTTCGGCGCCGTCACGAGATCGGCGCGTTCGGCGACGATCCGGAAGGTGTCGATCAGGCGCTCGCGGAGGCCGTCCTCGAAGGACAGCGCGAGCCGCTCGCCCACGAAGTCGACGGTCTCGACCGCCCCCCACTGGCCGGTGTTCGCCAGCCACCGTTCGTCGAACATCGTCCAGTTCGCGACGAAGGCGTCGTCGAGGTCCTCGGCGGTCCGCGGCTGCCCGACCCGGGCCAGCTCCTCCGCCCACAGGCGGAGCCGGACGTCCCGCATGCCCCCCGGGCGCTCGGCCACCAGGGTCTGCCAGTAGTCGAAGGTGACCGCGCGGAGCACGGCTAGACCGCCTCGCCGAGCAGGCGCGGGATCGCGAGTTCCCACGTGGCGGTCAGCTCGTCCACCCCCACGTCGACGAGCCCGTCGATCGTGGCGCGGGTCCCGCCCGTCTCGCCCAGCCGCGCGCATGGCACCCCGTGGGCTGCGGCCAGCGCGGCGAGGCGCTCTTCGTCGGCCGGCTCCACGCTCGCGACCACGCGCGACGCGGATTCGCTGAACAGCGCGAGATGTTCGGGCAGGTCGCCGGGGAGCGTCACGGCGAACCCGTGGCCCTCCCCGAGCGCAGCCTCGGCGAGCGCGACCGCGAGGCCGCCGTCGCCGCAGTCGTGCGCGCTCCGCAGCAGCGTCTCGCCCGCGGCGGCGTGCAGCAGATCCAGCAACGCCCGCTCACGCGCCAGGTCGAGCTCGGGCGGGCGGCCGCCGGTCGCCCCGAGCACGACCTCGGCGAACTCGGACCCGCCGAGCTCGGCGAACGTCTCCCCCAGCAGGTACACGGCGAGGCCGCCGCGCGGGAACGCGCTCGGCACCCGGAGCCGGTGATCCTCGAGCAGCCCGAGCATCCCGATCACGGGGGTCGGGTCGATCGCGCTGCCGCCGCTCTCGTTGTAGAAGCTGACGTTGCCGCCGGTCACCGGCGTGCCGAGCGCCGTGCAGGCGTCGCGCATCCCGCGGATCGCGGCCTGGAACTGCCCCATCACCTCGGGTCGCTCCGGGTTGCCGAAGTTGAGGCAGTTCGTGATCGCGAGCGGGCGGGCGCCGCTCGCGGCGACGTTCCGCGAGGCCTCGGCGACCGCGTGCATCGCGCCGAGGTACGGGTCGAGCCGCCCGAACCGGCCCTTGCCGTCGACCGAGACGGCCAGGCCTTTCATCGTGCCGTCGACGCGGATCACCGCGGCGTCCGACCCCGGGCCCTCGATCGTGTTGCCGAGCACGAGCTGGTCGTACTGCTCGAACGCCCACCGTTTCCCGGCGACGTTGGGCGAACCGAGCAGGTCGAACAACGCGGTCGTCACGTCCCCGTCGAAGGGGAGGAAGGTCGGATCCTCCCCCTCGGGTGGTGCGGGCGTGATCGCGGGGCGGTCGTACTCCGGCCCGTCCTCGGCGAGCGACCGCGCCGGCACACGCGCGACGACCTCGCCGCCGTGCACGATCTCGAGCTCCCCGTCGTCCGTGAGCTCGGCGACGACGGCCGTCTCCAGGCCCCACCGGTCGCAGACCGCCCGCACCGCATCCAGCTTCGAGGGGTGGACGATCGCGAGCATCCGCTCCTGGCTCTCGCTCGTGAGGATCTCGAAGGGCGCCATCGCGGGCTCCCGCAGCGGGACCGCGTCGAGGTCCACGCGCGCGCCCATCCCGGCGCGCGACGCGCTCTCGGACAGCGCGCACGAGAGCCCGGCGCCCCCGAGGTCCTGCAGACCTTCCAGCAGGTCGGCGGCGATGAGCTCGAGCGAGGCCTCGATCAGCAGCTTCTCGGCGAAGGGGTCGCCGATCTGGACGCTCGGACGGGAGTCCGCGGCCCCCTCCTCGAGCGTGGCGCTCGCGAGGACGCTCACGCCGCCGATCCCGTCGCGCCCGGTCGTCGCGCCGTAGAGCACCATCAACGATCCGACGCGCGGCGTGAGCGACGTGGTGGTCACCAGGTCCTCGGCGCGGGCGATGCCGACGCACATCACGTTCACGCACGGGTTCGACGAGTGCGGGGCCGCGAACCGGATCTCGCCGCCCACGGTGGGGACCCCGATGCAGTTGCCGTAGCCGCCGATCCCCGCCACGACGCCCTCGAGCAGCCAGCGGTTCCTCGCCTCCGTGAGCGGGCCGAACATCAGCGGATCGAGCAGCGCCACCGGCCGCGCGCCCATCGAGATGATGTCGCGCACGATGCCGCCGACCCCGGTCGCGGCGCCCTGGTACGGCTCGATCGCGCTCGGATGCGAATGCGACTCCATCTTGAACACGGCCGCGATCCCGTCGCCCACGTCGACCGCGCCGGCGTCCTGCCCCGGACCGACGAGCACGGACGGCCCCTCCGTCGGCAGGGTGCGCAGGTGGATCTTCGAGCTCTTGTACGAGCAGTGCTCGGACCACATCACGCTGTACATCGCGAGCTCCGTCCGGGTGGGGTCGCGACCCAGGGTGGTCACGATCCGCTCGTGTTCGTCGTCGCGGAGCCCGAGCTGTCGGTGGAGCGGTTCGCTCACGCGGCCGCACCCGCCAGGGCCGCCTGGAGCAGGGATGCGAACAGGGCCTGGCCACCGGTCGGGCCGACGTCGGGATCGACGGCGTGTTCGGGATGCGGCATCAGGCCCACGACGTTGCCGGCGGCGTTGCGCACGCCGGCGATGTTGTTCGTGGCGCCGTTCGGGTTGTGCGCCTCGTCCACGATCCCGTCGGGCGAGCTGTACCGGAACGCCACGAGGCCCTCCCCTTCGACGCGCGCCAGCTGGTCGGCGGTCGCGACCCACTGCCCCTCGCCGTGCTTCATCGGGATGCGGACGGTCTCGCCGGGCGTGAGGCCCGCGGTGACCGCGGTCTGCGCGGTCTCGACGCGGAGCGAGACCTCGCGGCAGATGAACCGCAGTGACCTGTTCCGGATCAAGGCGCCCGGCAGTAGCCCTGCCTCGCAGAGAATCTGGAAGCCGTTGCAGATCCCCAGGACGGGCCCGCCGCGTTCGGCGAACGCCACCACCTCGGCCATGATCGGCGCGCGGGCGGCGATCGCGCCCGCCCGCAGGTAGTCGCCGTAGCTGAACCCGCCCGGCAGGATCACGGCCTCGGCGCCCCGCAGGTCGGGGTCGGCGTGCCACAGCGCGATCGGATCGCCGCCCATCGTCGCGGCCGCGCGGCGCGCGTCGCGATCGTCGAGGGAACCGGGGAACGTCACGACGCCGATCCGCGGCGCGCGGTCGCTCACCGCTCGGCCACCTCCAGGATCCGGACGTCCTCGATCACCGGGTTCGACAGCAGCCGCGCGGCCATCTCGTCGACCTGCGCGCGCGCGGCGGCTTCGTCGGGGGCGTCGACGTCGAGCGCGACGTGTTTGCCGACGCGCACGTTCGCCACGTTCGACCAGCCGAGCGCCGGGAGCGACGCCTCCACCGCCTTGCCCGCGGGGTCGGACAGGCCCGGCTTCAGCGACACGAGCACCTCGAACCGGAACGTCGTCACGCCGCCCCCGATCGCCGCAGGTAGGCCTCGAACGGCTCGCCGCTGACGCGCTCGTACGCTTCGCGGTAGCGGGCGGCGGTGGCCGCGACGACGTCGTCGGGCAGCGCGGGCGGTGGCGGCTCGCGGTCCCAGCCGGTCGCGTCGAGGTGGTCGCGGACGAACTGTTTGTCGAAGCTCGGCTGCGGACGGCCCGGCGCGTAGCCGTCGGCCGGCCAGAACCGAGACGAGTCGGGCGTGCCGACCTCGTCGATCAACGTCAGTTCCCCGGTGGCGAGCTCGAACCCGAACTCGAACTTCGTGTCGGCCAGGATCACGCCGCTTGCCAGGGCGTCGGCAGCGATCTGCTCGTAGACGTCGATCGCGACCTCGCGGAGACGCTCGTAGAGCCCGACGCCGACCAGGTCGCGGGCCTCGTCCGGCGAGAGCGGCAGGTCGTGGCCGGCGGTCGCCTTCGTCGTGGGCGTGAAGATGGGCTCGGGGAGGCGCGCGGACTCCATGAGGCCCGGGGGCAGCGGGACGCCGCACACCGCGGCGCCCTCCCGGTACTGGACCCAGCCGCTCCCCGCCAGGTAGCCGCGGACGACGCACTCCATCGGGATGACGCGGGCGGCCGCGACCAGCATCGCGCGGCCGGCGAGGTCCGGGTCGGCGTCGAAGGGCGCGGGGAACCCCCCGATGTCGGCCGTCACCACGTGGTTCGGGATCACGTCCGCGACCCGGTCGAACCAGTGCAGCGAGCAGGCCGTCAGCACGCGTCCCTTGTCGGGGATCGGGGTGGGCAGGATCACGTCGAACGCGCTGATCCGGTCGGTCGCGACGAGGAGCAGTCGCCCGTCACCGGCATCGAAGATGTCGCGGACCTTGCCACGGGCGACGGGCGCCGCCACCGCTCCCCTTCGGCCGTCCGAGGTCCCCACGAGCCCAGTCTACGGAACCCCGACCGGGGGGTCCGCGGCGGCGCGGTCAGGCGTCGACGGGGAGCTTCTCGAGGCGGTCGAACACCCCGCCCAAGTTGCGGAGGAACCGGTCGGTGTCGAACAGGGCGTCGAGGTCGAGGCGACCGCCGACCTCGGGGTCGGCGGCGATCGCGTCGCGGAACGAGGCGTCCTCGTCCCATGCCTGCGCGGCCGCTCGCTGGACGATGCGGTAGGCGTCGTCGCGGGACATGCGGGCATCGACGAGTGCCAGCAACACCGTCTGGCTCCACGCGATCCCGCCCAACGTCGTCGCGTTCGCCCGCATGCGTTCGGGGAAGACCACGAGGCCGTCGATCACCCACGTCATGTCGCGGAGCATGAAGGCGAGCAGGCCCGTGGCGTCGGGCATGACCAGCCGCTCGGCCGACGAGTGCGAGATGTCGCGCTCGTGCCAGAGGACGACGTCCTCCATACCGACGAGCGCGTGGCCGCGGAGCACGCGTGCGAGTCCGCTGACCCGCTCGCACGCGACCGGGTTCCGCTTGTGCGGCATCGCGCTCGAGCCCTTCTGCCCCGGCGCGAACGGCTCCTGGACCTCGCGGACCTCCGTCCGCGCCAGGTGCCGGATCTCGGTGGCGAGGGCGTCGAGCGTCGACCCGCAGAGCGCGATCGCGTTGAGGAGCTCCGCGTGGCGGTCGCGCTGGATGATCTGCGTCGACGCTTCCGCGGGCCGGAGCCCGAGGCGGCCGCACACGATCTCCTCGACCTTCGGATCGACGCTCGCGTACGACCCGACGACGCCGCTGATGGCGCCGGCGCGCACGGCCTCGCGCGCGCGCCGAAGCCGGTCGCGATCGCGGTCGAGCTGGAACGCGAACACCGCGAGCTTCTGCCCGAACGAGGTCGGCTCGGCGTGCACGCCGTGGGACCGGCCGATGCACACCGTGTCGCGGTGCGCCAGGGCCTGGCGCTTGACCGCGCCGAGCAGCGCCTCGAGGTCCCCCAGCACGACATCGGCGGCAGCCCGCAGCTGCAGCGCGAAGCCGGTGTCGAGCACGTCGCTCGACGTCATCCCGTAATGGATCCACCGGCCTTCCTCGCCGACCGACGCCGCGACCACGTCGACGAACGCGGCCACGTCGTGTCGGGTCACCGCCTCCCGTTCGAGGACGGCATCCACCGTGAACGCCGCTCGCGCGCGGCACGCGGCGGCGTCGGCGGCCGGGATCGCCCCGAGCTCGGACCACGCCTCGACCGCGAGCAACTCGATCTCGAGCCAGTTCGCCATCCGTGCCTCGTCCGACCAGACGGCCGCGACCTCCGCCACCTCGTACCGCGGGATCACAGCCGCAGCCCCTCGGCGAGGTCGTCCTTGAACTTCCAGAGCGCCGCCTGGATCTCCTCGTCGGCGACCCCGAGGATCTGGCACGCGAGCAGCGCGGCGTTCACGCTCGCGTCGACGCCGACGGTGGCGATCGGGACGCCGGTCGGCATCTGCGCCGTGATCGCGAGCGCCTCGTTGCCGACCATCTGGGGCGCCGACGCGATCGGGACCCCGATCACCGGCAAGACCGTCCGCGCGGCGACCGCGGCGGCCAGGTGCCCCGAGAGCCCGGTCGAACAGATGACGACCTTCAGGCCGCGCTCGAACGCGGTCCGCGCGTACTCGTCGGCCAGGTCGGGGTTCCGCGACGACGACATGATCCGGACCTCGTGCGGCACCTCGAACTTCTCCAGGATCAGCCCGGCCTGGCGCATGATCGGGAGCTCGGAGGGCGAGGCCGCCAGGACGCCGACCACCGGCGTCGGGTCGCTCATCGGCTCCCCCCTTCCAGGGCCACCGCGGACGCGGCGATGTCGGTCCGGTGGTGGGCGCCGTCGAACCGGATGCGCTCGACCCCGGCGTACGCGCGCTCCCGTGCGTCGGCGAGGCTCGCGCCGGTCCCCGTGACGCTCACCACGCGGCCGCCGGCCGTGACGAGCCGGCCGTCGCCATCCCGGGCCGTGCCGGCATGGAACACGGTCACGCCCGGGATCGCCTCGGCTCCCTCGATCCCGGCGATCGGGAGGCCGGTGGGGTAGGGGCCGGGGTAGCCTTCGCTAGCGATCACGACGGTGACGGCCGCCCCGTCGTCGAACCCGGCGTGCCCGGCTTCGTCGGCGAGCCGGCCGGTCGCGCAGGCGTGCAGCAACGTCCCGACGCGGTACGGCATCCGGGGCAGCAGGACCTGCGTCTCGGGGTCGCCGAACCGGCAGTTGAACTCGAGCACCTTCGGCCCGTCGACGGTGAGCATCATCCCCGCGAACAGCACGCCGCGGTACGGGCGCAGCTCGTCGACGACCGGCGCGATCACGGTGTCGAGGATGTGCGTCGCCGTGGCCTCGTCGACGATCGGCACGGGCGAATACGCGCCCATCCCGCCGGTGTTCGGACCGGTATCGCCGTCGCCGACCCGCTTCGCGTCCTGCGCGACGTCGAGCAGCGCGCAGTTGCCCTTGCCGTCGGTCACGGCGAACACGCTCACCTCGGAGCCCTCGAGGACCTCCTCGACGACGACGCTCGACCCCGCCGGGCCGAAGGTGCCGTCGACGAGCGACGCGCGGATGGCGTCGGCGGCCTCGGCCCGGTCGGCGGCCACGGTGACGCCCTTGCCGGCGGCCAGGCCGTCGGCCTTCACGACGGCGCGCCCGCCGAGCTCGTCCACGAACGCGACGGCAGCGTCGACGTCCCGGAACCGGCCCCAGCGAGCCGTCGGGACACCGCGCGTCGCCATCACGTCCTTCGCGAACGCTTTCGATCCCTCGATCCGGGCGGCCGCCGCGTTCGGTCCGAAGACGCTACGACCGGCGTCCCGCAGGGCGTCGCCGAGGCCGGCGACCAGCGGCGTCTCCGGTCCGACGACCACGAGGTCGGGATCGAGCTCGTCAACCAGGTTGACCATCCCGTCGACGTCGTCGGGCTGAGCTTCGGGGATGCACGCGGCGACCGCCGCGATGCCGGCGTTGCCGGGCGCCGCGAACACGCGCGTCACGGTGGGATCCTGCGCGAGGCGCCAGCACAGCGCGTGCTCGCGACCCCCGCCGCCCACGACCAGGACCTCCATGGCCCGCAGTCTACGGAAGCCGGTCGGCGGGCCGTCCGGCACTCACGTCGCCACGGCGATGGTCTGCTCGCGGGCGGGCCCCACGCCGATCATCGTGATCGGCACACCGCCCAGTTCCTCCAGGAAGGCGACGTAGCGCTGCGCCTCCTTAGGCAGGTCCTCGAGGGCGCGCGCCTCGCCGATCTCCTCGTCCCAGCCGGGAAGCTCCTCGTAGGTCGGCACGGCCTGGTGGAACAGGGTCTGGTTGGGCGGCACGTCGTCCCACGTCTGGCCGCCGGCCCGGTAGCCGGTGCAGACCTTGAGCGTCTCGAAGCCGCTCAGGACGTCGAGCTTGGTGAGGCACAGCTCGGTGATCCCGTTCAACCGGGTCGCGTAGCGCAGGACGGCGGCGTCGAACCACCCGCAACGTCGCTTCCGGCCGGTGACGGTCCCGAACTCGTGGCCGCGCTCGCCCATCCGTTCGCCGTCGGGGCCCGACTCCTCGGTGGGGAACGGGCCGGCGCCCACGCGGGTCACGTAGGCCTTCGCGATGCCGATGATCCGGCCGGCGTGGCCCGGGCCGACGCCGGCGCTCGCGAAGGCGTAGCCGGCGACGGGGGTCGAGGAGGTGACGAAGGGGTACGTGCCGTGGTCGAGGTCGAGCATCGTGGCCTGCGCGCCTTCGAACAGGATCTGCTTGCCGGCCGAGATCGCCTCGTGGAGCAGCGCGCCGGTGTCGGTCACGAATGGGCGGAGCTGCTCGCCGTACGCGAGGTAGTCGGCCAAGATCGCGTCGGCCGGCATCGCCATCCGGTTGTAGATCTTCGCGAGGATCTGGTTCTTCTCCCACAGCACGATCTCGAGCTTCTGGCGCAGGATCCCCTCGTCGTACAGGTCCTGCACGCGGATCCCCACGCGCGCCGCGCGGTCCGCGTACGCCGGCCCGATCCCGCGCTTCGTGGTGTTCAGCGCGTTCTTGCCGAGGAAGCGCTCGGTGACCCGGTCGAGCTCCTTGTGGTACGGCATGATCAGGTGCGCGTTGAGCGAGACGCGCAGGCCGTCGGGGTCGACGCCCGCCTCGCGCAGCTGGGCCATCTCGGCGAGCAGCACCTCGGGGTCCACGACGACGCCGTCGGCGATCACGCTCGTGATGTGGGGGTACAGGATCCCGGAGGGGATGAGCTGGAGCTTCAGCAGCCGCCCCTCGGCGATGATCGTGTGGCCCGCGTTGTTCCCGCCCTGGTAGCGGACCACGAAGTCCATCCGGTCGGCGAGGTAGTCGACCGCCTTGCCCTTGCCCTCGTCCCCCCACTGGGTGCCCAGGACGACCGTGGCAGGCATGACGCTCCGGAGTCTACCGACGGCGGGTCGCCCGCCCGCGGGTCAGAGCCGGATCTTCTCCGAGGTCTCGACCTGGACGACCTCGCCGTCGTGCAGCACGAGCACGACCGTCCCGAAATCGATGGCGTCGAGCACGTCGCTCACGTGCAGCAGCATCCGCCGGCGCTCCTCGGTGAGCTCGGCGTAGCGCAGGGCATCCAGCGGCAGGTCCGGTCGGACGAGGCCGTCCTCGGGGGCGGGCGCCCCGGCGGCCGAGGTCACGAGGCGGGGACCTCCTCGGGTGCGATCGTCGCGCCCTCGTCGGCCGCCGTCTCCGGCCGGACGAACGCCTTCGGGTTGCGCAGGTCGAGCCAGATCAGGTCGCCCTCCTTCGCGCCGTGGAGCTCCTCGTGCGGCACGTGCGCCACGACCGTCTCGCCGCCGTCGAGCGTGAGCGTGAGGCGCGCGAGCCAGCCCAGGGTCGCCACGCGCTCCACCACGGCGCGGGCATCGCCGCCCTGGTCGGCGGCCACGCGGACGTCGTGCGGACGCACGAACGCGGTCGCGGCGACCCCCTCGTCGAGGTGGTCCGCGCCGGGGAGCCGGAAGGCGCCGAGGTGGACGTGTCCCTCGCGGACCTGCCCGTGCAACACGTTCGCGGCGCCCACGAACCCGGCAACGAACGGGGTCGCCGGGTCGTCGTAGATCACCGCCGGGGCGCCGACCTGCTCGACGCGCCCCTCATGCATCACGACCACCTGGTTCGCGAGCTCGAGGGCCTCCTCCTGGTCGTGGGTGACGAGCAGGCTCGTCACCCCGAGCTCGCGGTGGAGCTCGTCGAGCCACCGCCGAAGATCCTGGCGGACCTTGGCGTCGAGCGCGCCGAACGGCTCGTCCAGGAGCAGGACCTCGGGCCGGGGGGCGAGCGCACGCGCCAAGGCGACGCGCTGGCGCTGCCCACCCGAGAGCTGGTCCGGGTAGCGGCCCGCGAAGTTCGACAGCTGGACGAGCTCGAGCAGCTCGTCCACCCGCGCCCTGCGCGAGGCGGCCGACTCCTTGCGGACACGCAGGCCGAACTCGACGTTCTGCGACACGGTCATGTGCCGGAACAGCGCGTAGTGCTGGAACACGAAGCCGACGCCGCGGTCCTGGACGCTCTTCGCGGTGAGCTCCTCCTCGCCCATGAAGATCCGGCCCGCGGTCGGGATCTCGAGGCCCGCGATCATCCTGAGCACCGTGCTCTTGCCCGAGCCCGAGGGCCCGAGCAGGGCCGTGACGGCGCCCGCGGGCGCCGTGAACGACACGTCGTCGACGGCGGCGAAGTCACCGAACCGTTTCGTCAGATCCTGCACCACGATGGGCGTGCTCATGTCGTGTGTCCTCTCCCCTTCTCGCTGCGGCGGCGGAACGCCTCCAGCAGCACCAACAGGACGATCGAGATCGCTGCCAGCACGAGCGCGACGACGAAGGCCTCCGCCGTCTGCCGCTCCTCGATCGCGGTGAAGATGAAGATCGTCGCGGTCTCCGTCTTGCCCTTGATCAGGCCGCTGACGATCAGCACGGCCCCGATCTCGCCGATAGCGCGGGCCGTCGTGAGGGCCACCCCGTACCCGAGCGCCCAGCGGATGTTGGGCAACGTGACCTTGAAGAACGTCTGCCACAGGGACGCGCCGAGCGTTCGCGAGGCGTCCTCCTCGTCCAGACCGATCTCCTCGAGCACGGGCACCAGCTCGCGGATCGTGAACGGCACGCAGATGAAGATCGTGACGAGCACCATCGCCGGCACCGCGAAGATGATCTGGATCCCGCGTGCGGCGAAGAACTCGTTGAACCACCCGTTCGCGCCGAACAGCAGGACGCAGGCGAGGCCGACCGTGACCGGGGACAGCGCGAACGGCAGGTCGACCAGTGCGTTCATCACCGCGCGCCCGTGGAAGCGCTGGCGTACCAGCACCCAGGCGACGATCAGGCCGAACACCGTCGTCACCACCACGGTGATCACGGTGATGATGCCGGTCAGGTAGAAGGCGTGGCGCACCTCGGGGAGCGTCAACGTCTCGCGCACGATCCCGACGCCGGGCTCGAGCGCGGTCCGGATGATGCCGATGAGCGGCAGCAACAGGAGGACCGCGACGTACCCGACGCAGCCGATCACGAGGAGGCTCCGGACCAGGCGCCGCCGTCGCCGCGCCCGTTCCAGGTCGGTGGGGACCGCGTCACGCGCGGCGACGGCGCTCACGCGTCCTCCCGGCGGCGGGTCAGCCGCGCGGTCACCAGCACGAGCACGAACGCGAGGGCGAACAGCAGCGTGGCGACCGCCGCGGCTTCGGCCGGACGGAACTGGTTCGCCAGCTGGAAGATGAACACCGGCGCGGTGAGCGTCTTGCCGGGCAGGTTGCCCGAGATCAGGACCACGCTGCCGAACTCGCCCAGGCACCGGGCGAACGTGAGGAGCGTCCCACCGACCACCGCGGGCCGGACCGCCGGCAGGACCACCCTCCGGAACGAGGTCCAGGCGTTCGCACCCAGCGTGGACGCGGCCTCTTCCTCGGCGGGGTCGAGCTCCTGGAGCACGGGCATGACCTGCCGCACCACGAGCGGCAGCGTGACCACCAGGAGCGCGAGGAGCACCGCGAACTTCGTGAACACGACCTGGATGCCCCGCTCGGCGAGCCACCCCCCGATGGCCCCGTTGGGGCCGTACAGCGACACGAGCATCAGACCCGTGACCAGCGTCGGGATGGCGAGCGGGAGGTCCACGACCGACGAGAGGACGCGCCGGCCGGGGAACCGGAACCGCACCAGGACGTAGGCGAGCGCCGTGCCCATCACGGCGTTGATGACCGCCGCGAGGATCGACGTGATGAGGGTGAGACGGATGGCGTCCCACGCGTAGGGGATCGCGAGGGCTTCGCGGAGGGCCGCCAGGCCCCCCGCGAACCCCTCCCGGATCACGGCCAGGACGGGCAGGACGACGATGAGACCGAGGTAGAGGATGGCGGCGCCGCGCAGCGCGAGGTGCCGTGCCACGGCAGCTGTGCGCGGGGGAGAACCGCGCGACGAGGTGTCCCGGTACCTCAGTCGCTGCGCGACGCTCGCCATCATCGTCACCCGGTTCCTTCGGTCATCCCGCGATCGCCTGGGTGACGATCCCGTCGTCGTCGAAGAGCTCCTGGGTCAGGCCGTCCCAGCCACCCAGGTCATCGACGGTCCACAGGTCCTCGATCGGCGGGAACTGCCCGCCGCCGGCCTGCGCCTCGGCGAGGTCGGTCGACCGCAGGAACCCGACCTCGGTGTAGAGGGCCTTCACGTCCGGCGTGTGCAGGAACTCCACGAACGCCTCCGCAACCTCACGGACGCAGTGCTTGTCCACGTTCGCGTCGACGACCGCGACCGGGTTCTGGATGAGGACGCTCGACGGCGGGTAGACCGCCTCGTCCTCGAGCCCGGCCTCCTGCGCCGTCAGGACCTCGTTCTCGTAGGTGATCGCGACGTTGCCGATGCCGGACTCGAAGTTCTGGATCGAGTCGCGCGCGCTCTTGTCGAACACGACGACGTTCCCCAGGACGCCTTCGAGGAGCGCCTGCGCGCCGGCCTCGTCACCTTCGCCGACGCCCGCGTGGCCGCGGAGCGCGGCGCCCCAGGCCGACACGAGGTTCCAGCGCGCGCCGCCCGAGGATGCCGGGTCGGGCGTGAGGATCTCGACGCCATCAGCGGTCAGATCGTCCCAGTCGGTGAACCCGTCGGGGTTGCCGGGACGGACGTCGAACACGACGACCGAGGTCGAGACCATGCCGTCGTCGGCTTCCTTCGTCCAGTCGTGCGTGATGAGGCCCGCGGACGCGATCTCGTCGACGTCCGGTCCCAGGGACAGCGCCACGACATCGGCCTCGTACCCGGCGATGATGTTCGCGGCCTGCGTGGTCGAGCCAGCATAGGACTCTTGGAAGATCACGTTCTGGTCGTCGTGGTCTTCCTTCCACTGCGAGACGAACTCGGGGATGATCTTGCCGTAGACCTCGCGCGGCGTGCTGTAGGCGGCGAAGTTGATGATGGGGGTCTCGGCCGGGGTGCAGGTGCCGGAGCCCGAAGGACCGGCCGCCGACGCAGTGCTCGAGGTGTCCGAGCACGCGGCGAGGACCAGAACGGTGAGGATCGGCGCCACCACGTGCGAGCGGCGTAGCCAGCGAGGCATGGAGCTCTCCTTTCAGTTCGGCCGGGTCGATGATCACGAGCCGGTCAGCTGTGCGAGGGCTCGGCCTCCGGTGGTCCGGTCAACCGAAACGAGAGGTGCATCACGGCACACGCGGTCCGTCGACCGTGGTTCCGTGGGGTGCGCGCCGACTCCGGTGGTCCGGTCAGCGACGTGCGGCCCTAGGGATACCGTCCGTTCCCCACCGGTGTCAAGCGACGAACGGTCACGACATACGTCGTGACGATCTCGCCACATGTCGCAGGTCTTCCGGCCGTTGACCGCGCTGGGGGCCGCTGTTACCGTCTCGCGCAGCAGCTGACCAGACGACTGGAGGCCGCGGCGCGTTAAGGACCCTCAGCGCTGCGGCCTTTCTCGTCTCCGGAGGGAGACCGGATGGCGAAGAGCAAGACCGACAAAGACGACGCTGCGCTCGAGGAGTACGAGCGCCGGCTCGTCGAGGTGGACGGCGAATTCTGCGTACCCCAGGAAGCCGGACAGACGCGCCACTACATCGACCTCGGGCCGATCTTCGGCGAGGTCGAGCGGTCGCCGTGGTACCTCGCGAAGAAGCTCCTGTTCTTCATCCCGGCCTTGTTCCTGTTCATCCTCGCGATCCAGCTGATGAAGGAAGGCGCGGTCGCGATCGGGCCCTCGATCGAGGGCTCGTTCCCGTTCGCGAGCCCCCTCTCGACGCTCGGGACCGGGTGGCTCGGCGCGTACTTCGTGCTCTCGGGGTCCCCGGTCGCCGCGACCACGATCAGCCTCTACGGCGCCGAGGCGATCTCGAAGCTCGAGGCGCTCACCATGCTGTCCGGATCGCGGATGGGCGCGAGCTTCATCGTGCTGGTGACCGGGTTCCTCTACACGATCCGGCACAAGCAGCAGCGGGGCGAGGGCCTCAGCATCGGCATCCAGGCGATGACGATGACGGCGATCCAGTACATCCCCGGGATGATCATCGCCTTCTTCATCCTGCAGGCGGGCTGGCTCGACGGGGTGGACTGGCACGCGTCCGGCAAGCTCGAGTCGTTCTTCGGGCGGCTCTGGGGGCCGATCGTGGACCTCGCGGCCGAGCGCCTGCCCGGGTGGGGCCTGTTCCTTGCCGGGCTTGCCACGATCCTGCTGTCGTTCAACCTGCTCGACCGTGTCCTGCCGCAGGTGGATTCGGACTCCACCGCGTCCAAGCGGAGGGGCTGGCTGAAGCGACCGTGGACGATGTTCCTGCTCGGGTGCGTCGTGGCGACGCTGACCCTGTCGGTCTCGGTGGCGCTCACGGTGCTCGTCCCGCTCGCCGTGAAGGGGTACGTGAAACGCGACGAGGCGCTCCCCTACATCATGGGCGCGAACATCACGACGCTCGCCGACACGCTGGTCGTGGCGATGCTCCAGCCCGGGCCGGGCGCCACGCAGGTCGTGCTCGCCGAAGCCATCGGCGTCACGATCGTCTCGGTGTTCATCCTCGCCTTCATCTACCGCCCGGTGAAGGACAACGTGCTGCGGCTCGACGACTTCCTCGTGGCGGGCAACGCCCGCTTGGTGGGGTTCGTGGCGGTCCTGTTCACGCTCCCGATCCTGTTCCTGCTCACCGGCTTGTTCCTGCGGACCTGAGCCGGCCCCAGGGGGCATAGCATCCGGGCCATGGCCGACGCGACCGAACCCACGCCGGAGGAACAGCTGGCGGCGCTGACCCTCTCCGACGAAGAGAAGCTCGTGATGGCGCGGGTCGCCGAGATCCTGCGTCGCGTGAACTTCGGCACCGTCGTGCTCGTGGTCCAGGACGGCAAGGTCGTGCAGATCGAGATGGCCGAGAAGTTCCGGTTGCGGTGATGGCGGACCGGGTCGCACGTCTCGTGGAGCTCCCGACCCCTCGGGTCCCCAAGCTCGAGGTGCGCGATCTCACGGTGTCGCGCCGCCAGTCCTCGGGCGAGGTCGTGACCGCCGCGCGGGACGTCTCGTTCCAGGTCGGGGTCGGCGAGTTCGTCTGCCTCATCGGGCCGAGCGGGTGCGGCAAGACGTCGATCCTCAACGTGCTGGCCGGGCTCGACACGCCGGCGGCGGGCGCCGCGTTCGTGGGCGGCGCGCCGATCACCGGCCCCGGTCCCGAGCGGGCGGTCCTGTTCCAGGAGCCGGCGCTCTTCCCGTGGCTCTCGGTGCGGGCCAACGTCGAGCTCGCGTTGAAGCTCGTCGGGGTTGGCGCGGCCGAGCGAGCCGAGCGCGCGGCGACGTGGCTCGCGAACGTGGGCCTGACCGCCGAGGCCGATGCCCAGCCGCACGAGCTCTCGGCCGGCATGCGGCAGCGGGCCGCCCTGGCGCGCGCGCTCGCCTGCGAACCCGCCGTCCTGCTCGGCGACGAGCCCTTCGGCGCCCTCGACGCCCAGGCGCGCGAGCTCCTGCAGGACGAGGTCCAACGGGCGTGGATGCGGTCCGAGGGCAGCTCGACCTACCTGTTCGTCACGCACAACGTCCGCGAGGCCGTCCTGCTGGCGGACCGCGTACTCGTGATGAGCGCGCGGCCCGGCCGGCTCGTCGAGGAAGTCCGGATCCAGGCGCCCCGCCCCCGCGGGCTCGACGACGCCCTCGTCGCACGCGTGGTGACCGAGGTCCACGACCTGCTGATGGGCGAGGTGACGCCGTGACCCCGCGCCGGATCGTGCGGGAGGTCGCGCCGCCGCTCGTCGGCATGGCCGGCGCGGTCGTGGTGTGGGCGATCGTGGCGGCGATCGCCGACTCCCCGTCCCTCCCGTCGCCCGCCACCGTGTGGTCGGCGCTCCTCGACGGGCTGGGCGACGGGTCGCTCGCGGAGGCCACCGTGCTCACGCTGATCCGGCTCGCGTTCTCGTTCGCGGTCGCGGTCGTGCTGGGCACGTCGCTCGGCATGGCCCTCGCGCTCAACGAGTTCGCCCGGCGCTCGATCCGCCCGCTCGTGGTCGCGCTCCAGATCACCCCGTTCGTGGCGTGGGTGCCGCTCGCGGTGATCTGGTTCGGCGTGACCGAGCGCGCGGTCGTGTTCGTGGCGATCGTCGGCTCGTTCCCCGCGATGACCCTCGCGACGATCCAGGCGATCCGCCAGGTCCCACCGCTCTACCGGCGCGCGGGCCGGACGCTGGGCGCCGAGGGATGGACGCTGTACCGCGAGGTCGTCTTCCCGGCGGCGATGCCGGGGGTGATGGCCGGGCTCCAGCAGGCTTGGGGCTTCGCGTGGAAGGCGCTCATGGCGGGCGAGCTCATCGTGGCCGCCGCCGGCGCCACCGGGCTCGGGCACCTGCTGGCGCGCCAGCGGGCCGACGTGCCGGCGCTCCTGGCCACCCTCGCGGTGATCCTCGTGATCGGCGTGGCCGCCGACTACCTGCTGTTCGGTCTGCTCGACCGCCGGATCCGTCGTCGTCGCGGGCTCGTGCTCGACATCGTCTGAGCCTCAGCCGCGCTCGAACGGATCGACCGGGGTCATCACCTCGACCGGGACGGGGGCGGCGGCGGCGCGGAACCGCTCGGCGTCCGAGGGCGAGCCCACCACGAACCCGTAGTGGAACGGCACCGCCAGGCGCGGACGCATCGCCGTCACGAGCCCGCCGGCCTCCTCGGGATCCATCGTGAAGGTGCCGCCGATCGGCACGAACGCGACGTCGGTGCGCACGTCATCGAGCTCGGGCGCGTGGTCCGTATCGCCGGCGTGGTAGTAGGTCGTGCCGGTGAACCGGAGGACGTAGCCGACCCAGCGCTTCGCGCGCGGGTGCTTCTCGAGGCGCTCCGGGTGCGTGTTGTAGGCCGGGACGGTCGTGAACCGCAGACCCGCGACCTCGTGCGACTCCCCCGGCGCCACCGGCGTGACCCGCCCGGACAGGTGGGCCGCCACATCGTGCGGTGCCACGAGGTGGGTGGCGTCCGTGGCGAGCCGCCCGATCTCGTCGGGTCGGAAGTGGTCGTCGTGCGCGTGTGTCACGAGGATCACGTCGGCGGGCGGCGCGTCGGGCGGGATCCCCCAGGGGTCGACGTAGACCGTGCGCTCCCCGTCGTGCCAGCGGAGCGCGGACTGGCGGAACCACGTGAGGTGCTCGAGCATGGGCGCTGACCCTCCCTGTCGCTCACGGAACCCCCCGCTAGTCTCGCACCTCGATGGCGACCGGGGAGCGACGGGCGGGGCTGCGTGAGGCCGTCGATCTGCTCGGCCGCAACCGGGACTTCCGCCGGCTGTTCCTCGCCTCGGTGATCTCGCTGGGCGGCGACTGGTTCCTGTTCGTCGCCGTCGGCGCCCTCGTCCTGGAAGCCACCGGCACGGCGATCTCCATCGGGCTGCTCGTGCTCGCGCAGGACCTGCCGGTCTTCTTCGCGACCCCGTGGGCGGGCTGGCTCGCCGACCACATGGACCGACGCCTGCTGATGATCTGGTGCGACTGGGCGCGCGTGATCGTCTGCGCGTCCTTCCTCCTGGTCGGACCGGACAACCTGTGGCTCGCGTACGTGCTGCTCGCGATCCTGGCGGTCTTCGCCGCCGCGTTCGATCCCGCGTCCTCGGCCGCCATCCCGAACGTCGTCGATCCCGAGGACCTCCCCGTCGCCAACGCGATGGGGGGATCGCTCTGGGGCACGATGCTCGCGGTCGGTGCGGCGGTGGGCGGGATCATCACCGCGGCGCTCGGTCACGACGCGGCCTTCGTGATCGACGCCGCATCGTTCGCGGTGTCGGCGCTCCTGCTGACCGGCGTCCGGCGGCCGTTCGCCGAACGCGACGCCGCGCAGCACGAACGGGTCGGCGCGATGGAGGCGGCGCGCGAGACCGTCGCCTACGCCCGCCAGGATCACCGCGTGATGGCGCTCATCAGCGTGAAGTTCGGCTTCGGGCTCGCGGGCGGCGTCCTCGCCCTCATCGTGGTGCTCGCCGAGACGGTGTTCGACGCCGGGGCGGTGGGCTTCGGGATCCTGCTCGCGGCGCGCGGGGTCGGCGCCCTCATCGGGCCCTTCATCGGGCATCGCGTGGCCGGCACCGGCCACCGGCGCCTCATGCCCGTGATCGCCGGCGCACTCGCCGTGTTCGGGCTCGGCTACGTCGCCGTCGGCGCCGCGCCCACGCTCTGGTTCGCCGCGTTCGCGGTCATGGTGGCGCACCTGGGGGGCGGGGCGCAGTGGGTGCTGTCGTCGTTCGGCCTGCAGCGGATCGTGCCCGACCGGATCCGTGGCCGGATCTTCTCCTTCGACTTCGCGCTCATCACGCTGACGTTCTCGATCTCGGCGGTGATCGCGTCCTACCTCGCCGACCGCATCGGGGTCCGCGAGGCGATCCAGATCGTCGGCGGGCTCGCGCTCGGCTGGTCGGTGGTCTGGTGGTTCCTGACGAAGCGGGTGCGTCACCGACCCCTGTTCGACGACGACGCGCAGCGCCCCGAACCGGTCCCCGAGCCGGGCCCCGAGCCCGTCTAGGCAGGGGGCGGCGGGGGGTCGGCCGTGCCGTCACCGTCGGCGTCGGCCGGCGCGCCGGTGGCCGTCGAGGGGGGCGTGGGCGTGCCGCTCCCGGCGCCGGGCGAGAAGTCCACTTGCGGAACGCCCTCGTCGCCGCGGAGGGCGTCGTCCACCTCGAAGAACTCCTCCTCCTGGAAGCCGCCGAGGCGCGCCACGATCATGGACGGGAAGGCCTGCACGCGCGTGTTGTACTCGCGCACGTTCGCGTTGTAGAAGCGCCGCGAGGTCTGGAGCCGGTCCTCGGTGTTCGCGAGCTCGGCCTGCAGGTGCAGGAAGTTCTGGTCGGCCTTCAGCGTCGGATAGGCCTCGGCGACGAGCATCAGCTGGCGCAGCGCCGCGACCAAGGGACCTTCGGCGGCCGCCTGCTCGGCGGGCGAGCCGGTCGCGGCCGTCGCCATCGCGCGCGCCTTCGTGACGGCTTCGAATGTCTCGCGCTCGTGCGAGGCGTACCCGCGGACGGTCTCGACCAGGTTCGGGATCAGGTCGTACCGGCGGCGGAGCTCGGTGTCGATGTTCGCCCACGCGTCTTTGATGAGGTTGCGCTGGGTGACGAACCGGTTGTAGCTGACCACCCCGACGATGAGCAGGAGCACCAGCAGCCCCACGATGATCAGCACGACAGGTCCCACGGATCCTCCTCGCCTCGGACGCCGGCGCCAGCCTATCCCGAGCGCGGGTACAACGAGAACACCACCCGGGGGACGGTCGCCGCGAACGACCGCACGGATCCGAGCAGGTCGCCCAGCGCCTCCGGCTCGATCGTCCGGCGGACCAGGAGCAGCTTGTCCCCGAGGATCTCGTAGACCTGCCCCTCGCCCTGCGCGAGCATCCAGGCGATCATGCGGGCGTCGATGAACGCGTGCGCGAACGGCGGGTCGTCGCACCGGACCTGGAACGTCCGGTTGAACGCCTCGGACTCGAACCGGATGTCCTGGAAGGCGATCAGGTCGGCGAGCCGGCTGAACACGTGCTCCTCCTCGACCACGAGGTGCGCGCACGCGGCCTCGATCGGCGTGACCGCGCACGTGAAGCGGTGGTAGGTCTTGGACGATCCGCCGTCTCCGTCGGAGGTCCGCTCGTAGTACCAGTAGTCGAACGCCCGGGCCGGTGTGCCCTCCCACTCGCCGTGGAGCACGTTCTCGACGCCCCGGCCGTCGCCCCGTTGGAACAGCGCGAAGCCCCAGCCGTCGATCCCGAAC
The DNA here is from genome assembly GCA_035630755.1 of Actinomycetota bacterium. Taxonomy (GTDB): domain Bacteria; phylum Actinomycetota; class UBA4738; order UBA4738; family HRBIN12; genus AC-51. The sequence goes on from DASQKC010000168.1 coordinate 22,481, forward strand.
GGGTCGTCGACGTGGTAGTCGAGCCCGTGCGCCGCCGCGAACACGGTGAACGCCGTCTGCCGGCGCTGGCCCGACCGGAACGACGCGTACGCGATGGCGAGGACCGCGAACACGCCGAGGCCGAGCAGGATCGGGATGAGCTGCTCCATCGGACCGGAGTATCCGTCAGCCCGCGTCCGCCGCCTCGGAGCCGGCGGGGTCGGCCGACCAGCTGCCCTGGAGCCACCGATCCTCGTGCGGCCCCTCCTCGGGCCGCGGCGGGTACAGGCTCGCGGTGACGGGAGGCACCGACCGCGCGAGGACCTTCGCGGTCTGGACCAGCAGGAGCACCTCGCCCGCGGGGCGGCGCGGCGGGAGGACGAGCAGCAGCGTCCGCTCGCGCACGTGGATCGACGCGCGCACCGGCAGGTGCAGGAGCGCCCGCATCATCCGCTGATCGAGGAACGCCGTGGCGGCGCGTGCGTCGGCCGCCATCACCAGGAACTGCCGGTTGAACGTGTCGAGCTCGAGCCGGACCTCGGCGCCGACGAGCGGGATCCCCGATGGATCGGTCGCGCCGCGCGCGACGATCGAGAGACCCGGGGACGTGAACGGGAGCGGCGCGACCGCGCAGGTCATCGTCAGGGTGTCCCCGATCCCGATCCCCGGCGCGGTCTCGTCGAGGGGGACGGCGACCGCGACGGCGAGATCGAACCCCCGGACGGCGTCGTCCCGCCGGTCCCACACGACGTTCGTCACGCGGGGTCGGCGGGCGTTCGCGAAGATCGGGAACGGCAGCCACATCAGGTCGGGGAACGGGTTCAGGACCGCGAAGCGCATGCCGGCGCGCCAGCAGGCCAGCATGATCGCGCGCTGGCGCGCGTTGGCGCCCCGCGTCCGCCAGATGCCGACGGCCGCGGACGCGAGCGCCGCGAGTCCCGCGATCCACCACATACCCGTGATGGTCGGCAGGCCGCCGGCGGGCCTGGAGGGACCTACGCGCGGGCCACGCGCAGGTGCCCGTCCTCGACCGTCACGCGGACCGTGTCACCGTCGTGGATCTCGCTCGCCAGCAGCGCGAGCGCCAGGGGATCCTGCAGCTCGCGCTGGATCAGGCGCCGGAGGGGCCGGGCGCCGAACGCGGGGTCGTAGCCCGCGTTCGCGAGGTAAGCCAGCGCCTCCTCGGTGAGGTCCATCGTCAGCTTGCGGTCGGCGAGACGCGCGGCGAGCAGCCCCACCTGGATGTCGACGATCCTGCGGATGTCGTCGCGGTCGAGCGGTTCGAAGACCACGATCTCGTCGACCCGGTTGACGAACTCGGGGCGGAAGAACCCGCGGACGTCCTCGAGGATCTCCTCGCGTCGCTTCTCGGGGCTGAGGCCCTCGTCCTGGAACACGGCCGAGCCGAGGTTCGAGGTCATGATCACGATCGTGTTCCGGAAGTCGACCGTGCGGCCCTGCCCGTCGGTGAGGCGGCCGTCGTCGAGCAGCTGCAACAGCACGTTGAACACGTCACCGTGGGCCTTCTCGATCTCGTCGAGCAGGACGACGCTGTACGGCCGCCGGCGGATCGCCTCGGTGAGCTGGCCGCCCTCCTCGTAGCCGACGTACCCGGGCGGGGCCCCCATGAGCCGCGAGACCGCGTGCCGTTCCTGGTACTCGCTCATGTCGATGCGCACGATCGCCCGCTCGTCGTCGAACAGGTACTGGGCCAGCGCACGGGCGAGCTCGGTCTTCCCGACGCCGGTCGGCCCGAGGAACAGGAACGAGCCGATCGGTCGGTTCGGGTCCTGCAGACCGGCGCGCGAGCGGCGGATCGCGTTCGCGACGGCGTTGACCGCCTCCTCCTGGCCGACCACGCGCTGGTGCAGGTGCTCCTCGAGGTGGACGAGCTTCTGCATCTCGCCCTCCATCAGGCGCGCGACCGGGATGCCGGTCCACGCGGCGACCACCTCGGCCACGTCCTCCTCGGTGACCTCTTCGTTGAGCATCT
>DASQKC010000169.1:0-2032 GCA_035630755.1 Actinomycetota bacterium
GGACGTCGGGGATGGATCGAAAGAGGAGGCCGGCGGGGTGGTCGCCGACACCGCCTCAGCGCCTGAGTTCACGGCTCCGACGGGTGACGTCGTGGTGAGCCAGGAGGACAAGGACTACGACGCGCAAGCGTTGGAGGATCTCGCCAGGGCCGCGGCGGCGGAGCGGAGCGAGCAGGCTTCGAACGCCGCGGGGTCCGCTGCCCTCGACGCGACGGCGGCAGTCCGGTGCGTCACCCGGGCCTTCGACGACCAACAGTCGGGGCGGTTGACCCGGCTGATCCGGGCCCGGTTCGAGGGTGAGGAAGCCTACATCGCCGTGTATCTGGAGGGCCCGGGCGCCGGTGAGCCGCCCGACACCGCCACCGTGTGGGCGGCCTCCTCGGAGAGCTGCATGGTTCTGTCCTTCGCCGAAGCGCGCATCTGACCTCCCGTCCCGGAGACGCGGCGCGGGCCACAGAACGGGAAGGAATCCCCTAGCGGGCGGCGTTCAGGTCGTGTGGGAGGATTGACCGAACGCATGAGCACGGAACGCGCGAACGACATCCGGAACATGATCGTGATCGGATCCGGCCCGGCCGGGTTCACCGCGGCGCTCTACGCCGCCCGGGCGAACCTCGAGCCGCTCGTACTCAAGGGTGTCGAGGCCGGTGGCCAGCTGATGCTGACGACCGACGTCGAGAACTATCCGGGCTTCGTCGACGGCATCCTCGGACCCGAGCTGATGGATCAGATGGAGAAGCAGGCCGCCCGGTTCGGAGCCGAGATCCTGCCGGTCCACGTGACCCGCGTCGATCTGTCCTCTCGCCCGTACCGCGTCTGGGCCGGCGACAAGGAGTGGCGTGCGCGGACCGTCGTGATCGCCACGGGAGCGACCGCCAAGTGGCTCGACGTGCCCGGCGAGGAGAAGCTCCGTGGCCGTGGCGTCTCCGCCTGCGCCACGTGCGACGGCTTCTTCTTCCGGGACCGGGAGCTCGTGGTGGTCGGCGGTGGCGACTCGGCCATGGAAGAGGCGACCTTCCTCACGAAGTTCGCGTCCAAGGTGACGATCGTCCATCGGCGGGACGAGTTCCGGGCGTCGAAGATCATGCAGGACCGTGCCCTCGCGAACGCCAAGATCGAGGTCGTCTGGAACGCGGAGGTCGCGGAGATCCTCGGCGAGGGCGCCGTCACCGGCGTGCGGCTCCGCGACACCGCTACGGGGGAGCTGCGGGAGCTCCGGACCGACGGCGTCTTCGTCGCGATCGGCCACACACCGAACACCGAGCTCTTCACGGACTGGTTGGGTCTGGACGACGGCGGGTACATCCCGGTTCGAGAGCCGCGCACCCACACGTCGATCGACGGGGTGTTCGCGGCCGGGGATGTCACCGATCGGATCTATCGTCAGGCCGTCACCGCCGCGGGCCAGGGCTGCAAGGCCGCGATCGACGCCGAGCGGCTGCTCGAGGAGGAGTCACACGCGTCGGAGGACCGGGGAGATGTCGCCGTCGGAACCGGCGTACCGATCGAAACGTAGACGCGCCGGCCCGCCGGCGGCTGAGAGGAGAAGAGCGTGGCCAACATCGGAGATGTGACCGACACGGAGTTCCAGACGAGCGTGCTCGATTCCGAGACGCCCGTCCTGGTCGATTTCTGGGCGGAGTGGTGCGTGCCGTGTCACATGGTGTCCCCCGTCGTCGAGGAGATCGGGCACGAGAAGGGGCAGGGCCTGAAGGTGGCGAAGCTGAACGTCGACGCCAATCCGGGCGCCACGCGCACCTACGGCGTGATGTCGATCCCCGCCCTGATCCTGTTCAAGGCGGGCAAGGAGGTCGCGCGCGTCACGGGCGCCCGGCCCAAGGAAGCGATCCTCAGAGACCTCGACCCGCATCTCGTGTAGGCCCGCCGACCCACGCCGCTTCCGGGCGCCGTGTTGCCGCGGTGACGCGCGTCCCCGCAGACTCGCATCGATGCGCATCTTTCGCACAGGCGACAGCGGTCCCGAGATCGCGGACATCCAGTCGAGGTTGACGGCGCTCGGCGCCGTCATCGA
>DASQKC010000170.1:0-2570 GCA_035630755.1 Actinomycetota bacterium
GAAGCCGCCATACGTGCCGACCTTGATCGTCGCGCCGGCGATGTTCGACGTGTCGATCGGCGTGGGGCTCTCGTTGCCGGCCGGCTCGGTCGGCGCGTCGGGGGCGCACGCGGCGAGGATCGCCGGCATCCCGATCGCGGCGCCGGCGAGCAACCCGCTCCGCTTGAGGAGCTCGCGTCGGCTGATCCCTCGGCTGCCGGTCGCCTGGCTGTCGAGCTGCTGGCGGAGGATCCGGTCGATGTCCACGAGTGCGACTCCTCTCCGACGGATGGAGGCAGGCTACCCGCGGGCGGAAAGGCTCAGCAAGTCAACGACGATCAGCGTCGGCCTGCGGCGCAACCCGACCCGATGACCGGTCAGCGCGCGATGCTGTCGACGAACCCGAGCACCCGCGCCCAGGCGTCGCGGCACGCGTCGGCGTGCTCGGTCATCGTCCTGTCGAAGAAGGAGTGCGGCGCCCCTGGGTAGACGACGATCCGGTGCTCGATGCCCGCAGCCTCGAGGGCCTGGTCGTAGGCGTCCACGTCCGCCTGTGGGATCCCGCGGTCTGCGCCCCCGTAGAGGCCCAGCACGGGGACGCGGACCAGGCCCTCGTGGGCCTCGTCGATCGCCGACGGCTGGTCGCCCTCGCGCTTGGTGGGCGGTCCGTAGAACGCGATCACGCCGTCCACACTCTCCTGCGAGGCTTGCATCAAGGAGGCGCGGCCGCCGAAGCAGAACCCCATCGAGATGACGGCCGTGGCGCCGAGGCTCCGGAGAGCCTCGCCGGCCGCGCGCACGTCCGCTCGGAACCCCTCGTTGCGGGTGGCCGCTCGGTGCTCCGTGTAGTCGAACCCGTCCTCCCGGTGCTCCGCGCCCGCGGTCCGCCCGTACGGATCGATCGCGACGGCGTGGACACCGGCGTCGGCGAGGTGCTCGGCCAGCCGCTCGTAGTAGCGATGGAGGCCGCGCACATCCGGAAGGATCGCGATGCCCGCCGACGCCGGCTCTCGGGTGCGCGCGACCGTCGCGGCGAAGCGGTTGCCGTCGTCTGCGGTGAGCGTGGTCCCCTCGGACCCCTCGAGCATCCCCGTCCGCGCCGGGTCGGGCGGGAGGGCGTCGGTGTCGAAGCACATCGTCAGGCGCCGAACTTCGCGAGGTGGCCGGCGTTGGCCATCAGGATCGGCAGCAGGTCCGTCGAGGGACGGGTCCCGAGGCCGCCGGCCCGGCACCAGCGCTCGCCGAAGCGGTCGGTCTCGTCGCGTCCGCATCGCGGACCGTGCACGAGGACGGGGACGGAGTGCCAGGAGTGCGCCCCCATCTGGGACGGGGTCGCGTGGTCGCCCGTCACCGCGACCACGCCCGGGTCCGCGGCCGCGACCAGGTCGAGGATCGCGTCGTCCACCCGTTCGATCGCGGCGATCTTGGCGGCACGATCACCGTCCTCGCCGGCGGCATCGGCATCCTTCACGTGGACGAAGAACAGGTCCGCGTCCTCTCGATGCTTCTCGAGGAGGCGCACCTGCTCCGACAGGTCGGCGGGCGGGCCGAGGACGTCGAAGCCGAGGAGGCTCGCGATCCCTCGGTACATCGGGTAGACGGCCACGGCCGCGGCTCGCATCCCGGTGCGTTCGCGGAAGGAGGGCAGCGCCCGCTGCGTGTCGAAGCCACGCAGGAGCAGACCGTTGGCGGCGGGCTCGTCCGCGAGCACCATGCGCACCTCCTCGAGGGTTGCCGAGACGAGCGCAGCGGTGGCCGCGGCAGTCGGATCGAGGGGGCGGGGCTCCAGCGGCGGGACGCCGGTCTCCTGCGGGTCCGTGTCGGCGATCCGGGGATCGAGGTCGTCTCCCCGGAAGACCACGAGCACCCGATGTCCCTTCTCGTGGTGGAACTCCGCGCCGGCGACGGCCTCGTCGAGCCGCGCCACCACGCGACGTCCCTCCTCGTCGGCGATCCGGCCGGCGCGACGGTCGACGACGGTGCCCTCGGCATCGAGGGTGCAGAGGTTCCCGCGCGCGGCCACGTCGCCGGGATGCAACGGGACGCCGAGGCCCGCGGCACTCAGCGCCCCGCGTCCCAACACGAACCGGACGGGGTCGTAGCCGAACAGGGCGAGATGTCCTGGACCGGAGCCCGGCGTGATCCCGGGGCCGACCGGCTCGAGCAGCCCCGTCACCCCTCCCGCCGCGAGGCCGTCGAGATGCGGCGTCGACGCGTCCTCGAGCTCGGTGCCCTGGCGCTCGTCGGCCATGCCGCCCAGTCCGTCGACGACCACGAGGAGGATCCGCGAACCGGTGCCGGTGGCGAGGGAGGCCAGGTCCACGCGCTACGTCACGTTCCGGATGAGGTAGTCCTCGACGGTGTTCGCGGTCAATCGCAGGATCCCGGTCCCGTCGGGCCTGATCGAATGGATCTCGAGATCGTTCGCGTCTTCGCGGTTGAACACGATGCGTGCGCCGGACGGAAGCCAGAAGGCGTTCACGTCGTCCGCGCTGTTGCGCGTCACCCGATGGAGGCTGCCACCGCCACTCGACAGGGTGTAGATCTCGAAGTCGCCGTCCGCGTCCGACCACACGGCGAGATCGTTGCCG
>DASQKC010000171.1:0-9526 GCA_035630755.1 Actinomycetota bacterium
GGCGTGTGTCCGGGCGCGTGACGCAGCTCGAGGTCGTCGGCGAGGCGATGGTGGCCGTCGACCGCGACGAGCTGTCCGACGGCACGCACCGGTGCGATCATCTGCGCGTCCACGACGCGGTCCTCCTCGCTCTCGGCGGACCACTCGACGAGCGCGTCGAGGTCCGCCTGTTGCACCAGGTACCGCGCGTTCGGGAACGCTGGCGTCCCGTCGGCCGTCACCGTGCCGCCCACGTGGTCGTCGTGCACGTGCGTGATCACGACGGTGTCGATCTGATCGGGCGACGCCCCGGCCTCGGCGAGCGCCTCGTGCAGCCGTCCCGGCGTGGGGAACCACGCCATCGTCGCCGACGTCGCCGGACCGACCCCCGTGTCGACGAGCACGACGCCGCCGGGGTGCCGGATCAGCCACGCGCGGACCGGCAGCCGCCACGCCCCGTCGGCGTAGAGATCGGGGTGACGCGCCGCCGCGATCTCGTGCGCGTCGGGCGGGATGTCAGGGAAGGCGTCGACGATCGCGCCGCACGGCTCGTGGCCGTCGAGCAGGGCGACGACCTCGACGTGTCCGACCCGGCGCGACGTCACGAGCGACATGGGCCGACCCTACCGCGCGCGGTGGCGCCTCGCGGCCCGTGTAGGCTCGGCGCATCGTTCCCGATCGCCGAGGAGGCACCATGTCGTCCACCGTCCGCCGCACGGCGCGCATCGCGCTCGCGCTCTCGCTCGCCGTGCTGCTCGCGGGGTGCCTCAAAGCCAAGCAGGACCTGACCCTGCACCCCGACGACACCGTGGACGGCGTGGTGCTGGTCGCCGTGAGCGAGGAGCTGATCGAGCTGTCCGGGTCGACCGCCGAGGAGGTGCTCCAGCAGATCACCGAGGGTGAGTCGCCCATCCCCGAGGGGATCGACGCCGAGATCGAGGACTACCAGGAGGACGGCTTCGTCGGGAAGACGTTCACCTTCACCGGTGCGCCGATCAGCGCGATCAACGACCAAGGGGACCTGTCGATCACCCACGAGGGCGACACGTTCGTCGTCGACGGCGACGTCGACCTGTCCGCCGGCGAGACGCCCATCGACCCGACCGACCCGGCGACCCAGGAGCTGATGTCGGAGTTCGACGTGTCCCTGTCGGTCACGTTCCCGGGTGAGGTCAGCGACCATGACGGCAGCCTCGACGGCACGACCGTGACGTGGACGCCGGCGTTCGGCGAAGCCACCTCGATCCACGCCGTCGGCAGCGCGATCGACGAGGGCTCGTCCTCGCTGCTGTGGATCCTCATCGCGCTCGGCGTCATCGTGCTGATCGCCGTCGTCGTCATCGTGGTGCTCCGGGGCCGCGGGACGACCGCGCCCGACGAGGCAGGAACCCCCGCCGAGGGAGCGCCCGCCGTGAGCGGCGACGTGCCCGCGATGCCCGGCACGCCCGAGGCCGCGACGACGGCGCCGGCGGTCGAGTCGGCGGCGCCCGAGCCGGTGACGCCTGAGCCCGAGCCCGAGCCGATGACGCCCGAGCCGACGGTTCCCGAGCCGGTGCCGCCGACCCCGGACGACGACCCGCCCGCGGGCGAGACGACCGACCGCGACGGCGCGTAGCGCGCCGATCGCCGTGTCGACCGCACCCGTCGTCGTCATCGGCGGCGGCCTCGTCGGTCTGTCGTGCGCGTGGTTCCTCCGCCGGGCGGGCGCGGAGGTCGTCGTGCTCGAACGCGGCGAGCCCGGCGGCGGCGCGAGCTGCGGGAACGCGGGGGCGATCTGCCCGTCGATGACCGAGCCGCTGCCGGCCCCGGGCATGATCCGCGAGGCCCTCGCGAACCTCGGCCGCGCCGACGCGGCGCTGCACGTCGCCCCCACGTACGCGCCACGGATGGCTCGGTTCCTCCGCCGGTTCGCGGCGGCCGCGACGGCCGACCGGTTCGAGCGCGGGCTCGCGGCGTTCGGCCCGCTCGCCGCGGGCGTCACCGCCGCCTACGACGAGCTGGCGGCGGCCGGCATCGGGACGCACGCCCGCCGTGAGGGGTACCTGTTCGTGCACGCGACCGCCGGCGGCGCGGTCGCCGAACGCGCGGCGATCGCCCGCATGGCGTCGATGGGGGTCTGCGACGAACCGGGCGACGTGGTGGGCGGCGCCGACCTCTGGGCGCTCGAGCCGGCGCTGGGCCCGGCCGCCGTCGCCGGGTTCCTGCTGCCGGGGGAACGGTGGATCGACCCGTCGCGGTTCGTCGACGACCTCGCGGCGTCGCTCGTGGCCGACGGGGTGGACCTGCGGACGGGGACGGAGGTGACGGGCGTCGCCGCGTTCGAGGACGGCGTCGAGGTGTCGACGACGCGCGACCGCGTGGACGGCGCCGTCGCCGTGGTCGCCGCGGGGGCGTGGACGCCTCGGGTGCTCGCCCGGTTGGGGGTCCGCCTGCCGATCCTCGCCGGCAAGGGATATTCGTTCGAGGTCCGCCCGCGCGCACCGGTCCACCGGCCGATCCACCTCTCCGCGGCGCACGTGATGGCGACCCCGTTCGACGGGCGACTGCGCCTGGCCGGCACCGTGGAGTTCGACGGGATGCCCGATGCCTTCCACCCGGCGCGGATCGACGCCATCGTCCGTGCGGCGGAGGGCTTCCTCGACGTCGACCTGACGACGCGGGACGCGGGCTGGGTCGGCCCCCGCCCCATGACGCCGGACGGCCTGCCGTACCTCGGCCGGGTCCCCGGGCACGATCGCGTGGTGGTCGCCGCGGGCCACAACATGCTCGGGTTGACCCTCGCGCCCGTGACCGGACGCATCGTCGCGGGGCTCGTGGTGGACGACGATCCCGGCGTCGATCTCGCCCCGTTCGCCGTCGGACGCTAGAACACGTTCGCTTCCACCACGAGATCGCCCTCGGCGAACCGACCGGGGCGCAGCGGCGTCAGATCGAAGGTGTCGCATCGGCCGCGCGTCACGACCTCCGCCACCGCGCGGCCGGCGGCGGGGGCGTGCATGATCCCGTGGCCGCCGAACCCGGCGGCGTGGACGAGGCCCGGCACCGCCGGGTCGGGCCCGACGATCGCGTGGTGATCGGGGGTCTCCGGGTACAGGCCCGCCCAGCACCGATCGAGGTCGAGCGGGAGGTCCGCGAGGAACGGGAACCGGTGCGGCACCCGTTCGGCCAGGGCCTCCACGAAGCGCGGATCGAGGGACGTCGCGCGACCCGGCGGGTCCGCGGGGTCGGAGTACGCCACGACCCAGCCGCCCGCCACCTCGCGCCGGGCCAGGACGCCGGTATCGAGGTCGACGACCATCGGCGTGAGCGGCGCCGCGGCGTCAGTGAACATCGCGAGGTTCCGCCGGACCGGGACGACCGGCAGGGCCGTGCCGGCGAGCGCGCTCACCTCGGCGGCGTCGGGCCCCGCCGCGTTGACGACGGCGTCGGCGCGGTAGGCGGCACCGTCCGTGTGGGCGGCCCATCTGGACCCGTCGCGCCGGAGCGACCGGACCGCCGCCCTCGTCACGATCGTCGCGCCCGTCGCGTGGGCCTCGGCCGCGAAGGCCGCCGCCGCGCCGGCCGGGTCGAGGAAGCCGTCGCGCACGTGGAACGTCGCGGCGAGCACGTCCTCGGTGCGGACGCCGGAAGGTGCCACACGCGCCACGTCCACCGGTGCGAGCGACTCGGTGTCGACACCGTGCGCGCGCTGCAGGTCCGCCGCGGCGTGCAGCGCGGCCGCGCCCGCCTCGGTGCCGCTCAGCAGCAGGTAACCGGTCTGGTGGAACGCTACCGCGGGGTGGTCGCCCGCGAGCCCCTCGTACGCATCGATGCTGAACCGTGAGAACGCGATGTTGGGCTCCGTCGTGAACTGCGCCCGGACGCCGCCGTTCGCGCGGGCGGTCGACCCCTGGGCCACAGCCGGCTCGCCCTCGAGCAGCGTCACCGCCGCGCCAGCACGGGCCAGCTCGCGGGCGCACGCGAGCCCGATGATCCCGCCGCCGATCACCACGACGTCGCTCGTCGGCACGGGCGAACCCTAGCGCCGGGGCGCGCCGTGAGCGCGTGCGGTAGCGTGCGCCGGTGGACGATCTGGTGCTCGGCGCCGGTCCGCTCGCCCCCGGCGACGTGGTCGACGTGGCGCGCGCCGGGCGACGCGTGACCCTCGACCCCGCGGCCCGGGACCGGATGGCGGCGATGCGGGCCCACGTCGAGGCGATCCGGGACGAGGACCGCGTCGTGTACGGCATCACGACGGGGTTCGGCGCGCTCGCGAGCGTCCACATCCCGCCCGCCGATGTGCGTCAGCTCCAGCGCAACCTCGTGCGGTCCCACGCCGCGGGGGCGGGCGAGCTCCTGCCCGCCGACATCGTGCGCGCGATGACCCTGCTGCGGGCGCGGACGCTCGGCACGGGATACGCGGGGGTGCGGCCCGAGCTCGCGGAGCGCCTGCTCGCCTTGCTCAACGCCGATATCACGCCGGCGGTGCCGAGCCGCGGCAGCGTCGGCGCGAGCGGAGACCTGGCGCCGCTCGCGCACATCGGTCTCTGCGCGATCGGCGAGGGGCGCGCCCTCGCTGCCGGCGGCGGCACCGAGCCCGCGGCCGACGCCCTGGCACGCGTGGGCCTGGGTCCGATCGAGCTCGAGGCCAAGGAGGGGCTCGCGCTCGTGAACGGCACCGAGGGGATGCTTGCCCTGGGCATCCTCGCGGCCGCCGACGTCGAGAACCTGCTGCGCGCCGCCGACGTGACCGCCGCGATGACGATCGAGGCCGCGCTCGGGACGGACCGTCCGTTCGCGGCCGACCTGATGGCGCTGCGGCCCCACCCGGGGCAGCGCGACAGCGCGGCGAACCTCCGCGCGCTCCTGGCCGGCAGCGCGATCACCGCGAGCCACGCCGACAGCGACCACGCCGTCCAAGATCCCTACTCGATGCGCTGCACCCCGCAGGTCCACGGTGCGGCGCGCGATGCCGCCGCGTACGCGGCCGAGGTCTTCGCGCGCGAGCTCGACGCGGTCACCGACAACCCGGTCGTGCTGGCGGACGGTCGCGTGGAGAGCGCGGGGAACTTCCATGGCGAGCCCCTGGCGTACGTCCTCGATCTGCTCGCGATCGCGCTGACCGGGCTCGCGAACATCGCGGAACGACGCACCGCGTGGCTGCTCGCCCCGGGCGCCACGCGCGGCCTCCCCGAGTTCCTCACCGCGAACGCCGGTCTGTCGAGCGGGTTCATGATCGCCCAGTACACGCAGGCCGCGCTCGTGAGCGAGTGCAAGGGCCTCGCGCACCCGGCGAGCGTGGACTCGATCCCCACGTCGGGGAGCCAGGAGGACCACGTGAGCATGGGGTGGACCGCCGGGCTGCAGCTGCACGCCGTGCGGACGCACGTGGCCTCGGTCCTCGCGATCGAGGCGCTCAGCGCCGCCCAGGCGCTCGACCTGCGCGCGCCGCTCGCGCCCGCCGCCGGGACCGCCGCCGGCCGCGACGCCGTGCGGGCCGTCGTGCCCCACCTGGACGAAGATCGGGAGATGGCGCCGGACATCGCCGCCGCGACGGATCTCGTCGCGTCGGGCGGGTTCGTGCGCGGCGTCGCCGGGGCGGTGACGCTCGCGTGAGCCGGAGGATCCGCGCGCCGCGGGGGACCGATCGCACGTGCCGGGCCTGGCCGCAGGAGGCCGCGATGCGGATGCTCATGAACAACCTCCACCCCGAGGTGGCCGAGCGGCCCGAGGACCTCGTCGTGTACGGCGGCACGGGCCGAGCGGCGCGCTCGTGGGACGCCTACGACGCGATCGTCCGCACGCTGACGACGCTCGGCGACGACGAGACGCTCCTCGTCCAGTCGGGGAAGCCGGTCGGGGTGTTCCGGACGCACCCGCAGGCGCCCCGCGTCCTGATCTCGAACGCGATGCTCGTGCCGAAGTGGGCGGACTGGGACACGTTCCGCGAGCTCGAGCAGGCGGGGCTGACGATGTACGGCCAGATGACGGCCGGGTCGTGGATCTACATCGGGACGCAGGGCATCCTGCAGGGCACGTACGAGACGCTCGCCGAATGCGCGACGCAGCGCTTCGGCGGGACGCTCGCCGGCACGGTGACGCTCACCGGGGGCCTCGGCGGGATGGGCGGCGCGCAGCCGCTCGCCGTCACGATGAACGGCGGCGTCGCCCTGTGCGTCGAGGTGGACCCCGCGAGGATCGAGCGCCGGATCGCGACGCGCTACCTCGACCGCGCCACCGAGGACCTCGAGGAGGCGCTCGCCTGGGCGGCGGAAGCCCGCACGGCGCGCGAGGCGGTCTCGATCGGCCTGCACGGCAACTGCGCGGAGGTGCTCCCGGCGCTCGTTGCACGAAGCTGGCAGCCCGAGATCGTGACCGACCAGACCTCGGCCCACGATCCGCTCGGCGGGTACGTCCCGGCCGGGCTGTCGCTCGAGGACGCCGCCCGGCTGCGCGACGACGATCCGGCGGCCTACGAACGCCGCGCGTACACCTCGATGGCGGCCCACGTCGACGCGATCGTCACGTTCCAGGAGCGCGGCGCGGAGGCGTTCGACTACGGCAACAACCTGCGGGCCGGCGCCGAGGTCGGCGGCCTGGCGCACGACCGCGCGTACGCCTACCCGGGGTTCGTCCCCGCCTTCGTGCGGCCGATGTTCTGCGAGGGCAAGGGCCCGTTCCGGTGGGCGGCGCTCTCGGGCGACCCGGAGGACATCGCGCGGACGGACCGGGCCGTCGCCGAGCTGTTCCCCGAGGACGAACGTCTCCATCGCTGGCTCGCGTTGGCCGGCGAGCGCGTCGCCTTCCAGGGCCTGCCCGCAAGGATCTGCTGGCTCGGCTACGGGGACCGCGCGCGGGCAGGGCTGCGCTTCAACGAGATGGTGGCCTCGGGTGAGCTGTCGGCGCCGATCGTGATCGGCCGCGACCACCTGGACAGCGGATCCGTGGCGAGCCCGTACCGGGAGACGGAGGCGATGGCCGACGGATCGGACGCGATCGCCGACTGGCCGATCCTCAACGCCCTCGTGAACACCGCGGCCGGTGCGCACTGGGTGAGCGTCCACCACGGCGGCGGGGTGGGGATCGGGTACTCGATCCACGCCGGGATGGTCGTGGTCGCCGACGGGACCGAGGACGCGCGCGAGCGGCTGGAACGGGTGCTCACGAGCGATCCGGGCATGGGGGTGATCCGGCACGCCGACGCGGGGTACGACCGCGCGCGCGAGGTGGCGGGCCAGCGCGGCGTCCGGATCCCGATGGACGAGGGACCGTGAAGCGCACGCCCGGCCGCCGTGAGGTCGACGTCGCCGAGGTCGTCTGGGAGGCGATCGAGGGGTGAGCCCGGCCGGCGCGCTCGCGGCGCCGCGCCTGGCCACGGCGACCACGCGACCACCGCTGCGCGGCGCCGCGCTGACCGTCGACGTCATCGAGGACGCCGCCCTCGCGTGGGACGACGAGGGGGTCCTCTCGTACGTGGGACCGCGGCGCGGCCTGCCGGCCGACGGCCCGGCGCCCGAACACGTGCCGGAGGGGACCTGGCTCGCGCCCGGGTTCGTCGACCCGCACACGCACCTACCGTTCGTCGGATGGCGCGCCGACGAGTACGCGGCCCGGCTGGCGGGCGCCACCTACGCCGGCGTGCAGGGGGAGGGCGGGGGCATCCCGCGGAGCGCGCGGATGCTCGCCGCCGCCAGCGACGAGGAGGTGCTCGGGTTCGCCGAGACCCTCGCGGCCGAGATGCTCGCGCACGGGACCACGGCGTTCGAGTGCAAGACGGGCTACGGCGACTCGGTCGAGGCCGAGCTCCGCCAGGCGCGGCTGGCGCGCGCCCTCGGCGGCCGCGTGGCCCAGACGACGACCGTCACGCTCCTCGCCTGCCACGCGGTGCCGTCCGGGTGGTCGCGCGCCGCGTGGGTCGAGGCCGCCACGAGCGAGCTGATCCCGGCCGCCGCGGCCGAGGGGCTCGTCGACGCCGTGGACATCTACGTGGAGCCGTCGATCGCGTTCACGCTGGAGGATCTCGCCCGGGTGGCGGCGGCGGCCCTCGCGCACGGGCTGCCCCTGCGCGTGCACGCCGACCAGCTCGAGGACGGGGGCGCCACCGCCGCCGCGGTCGCGGCGGGCGCGCGGGCCGCCGACCACCTGAACCACGCGAGCGCCGCCGGCGTCACCGCTCTCGCCGCCGCGGAGACCGCCGCCGTCCTGCTGCCGGCCTCGACCTTCTGCCTCGGCGCCGCGCCGGCGCCCGCCCGCGCGCTAGTCGACGCGGGCGCGATCGTCGCGGTGGGGACCGATGCGAACCCGGGCACCTCGCCGGTCGTCTCGGTGCCCGAGACGATCGCCATCGGCTGCCGCCTGTACGGGCTCGCTCCGGTCGGGGCACTCGCCGCGGCCACCGCGAACGCCGCTTGGGTCCTCGGCCTGGACGACCGGCTCGGCCGTCTGGCGCCCGGCCTGCGCGCCGACGTGCTGATCCTCGAGGGCGACGGCCCCGACCACCTCGCGTACCGGCCGGGTCATGACCCCGTCCTCGGAGGGGTCGTCGGGGGGATGCGCATGGGCCCGGCGGGCGCCTGACGGGACCCCTGCTACGGTGCCTGGATGGCGGACGATCCGGAGACCAGGCTCCGCACCCGGCAGGCGCGGCAGGCGCGGCACCAGGAGGGGGTCGCGCGCACCTACGCGACGGACCAGATCGAGATCTCGTGGGAACCGAGCCTGTGCACCCACGTCGGGGAGTGCTTCGTGACGGCACCCGATGTGTTCGATCCCCGCGCCCGGCCGTGGGTGCGGCTCGACGCCGCCGACGCCGACGCGGTGGCCGAGGTCGTGATGCGCTGTCCGACGAGCGCGCTGCGGTTCCGGCGGCTCGACGGCGGACCCCAAGAGGAGGACCTCGTGGGCGACCCGCAGGTCCACCCGGTCCCGAACGGACCGCTCGAGGTCCGCGGCCGGCTGCGGATGGTGGACGCCGAGGGCAACGTGGTCCGCGAGATGACGCGCGTCTCGCTCTGCCGGTGCGGCGGGAGTCGCCGCAAGCCGTTCTGCGACAACTCGCACCGCCTCAACGGCTTCCGCGCCGACTGAAGAGCCCGGGACCGCGCGGAACGTTTACAGCAGGCAGGCTCGTTCGATGGTGCCGGGCGGCAGCAGGACGGGCTCGCGCTCGTCGACCCAGCCCCGGGACCTCGCGGCAGCGAGCACGCGGCGGCGAGCGTCGACGGTGCGCCGACGTCCTCGAACCTCCAGGCGTCGGTCCCGCCGTGCATCACGCAGACCCAGCCATCCGGACATCGATGCCTGCCTCGGGTCGATCGGGCGGGTCTAGGCTGGGTCGCGGAGACGATGAGCGAGGGGATGCCATGAGCGAACCGATCGGATCGTCCCGCTTCCACGAGGTGGGATGGCGGGTCCTGGCGTACACCGAAGCGACGCACTTCCGGACCGGATCGCTCGCGGAGGGGGCGGCGCTGGCGGAGGCGATCTGCGAGGTCGCACGCACCGCGAGCCGGCAGCCGGACATCGATCTGCGGTCGAAGGGCGTGACGGTCCGACTCCAGCGCGATGA
>DASQKC010000172.1:0-3349 GCA_035630755.1 Actinomycetota bacterium
GCGCCCGCGGGACTCGCTGAACGTCACGAGGCCCTCCCGCAGCGCGAAGAGCGTGTCGTCGCCGCCCTTGCCCACACCGTCGCCCGGGTGGATGCGCGTGCCGCGCTGGCGCACGATGACCGCGCCGGCGGTGACGGTCTCACCGCCGTAGGCCTTCACGCCGAGGCGCTTCGCGTTCGAGTCGCGGCCGTTGCGGGACGAGCCGCCGCCCTTCTTGTGTGCCATAAGACCTCCAGGGTAACAAAGGCTTCCGAACGAGCCCGCCTACGACTCTTCGGCCTCGGCGGCCGCGGCTTCCTCGGGCTCCGGAGAAGCGGCGGCCTTCTTCGAGGACGCCTTCTTCGCGGCACCGAGGGTCACGCTCTCGATCTCGAGCAGGGTCAGCAGCTGGCGGTGACCGGCTCGCTGGGCGTACCCGCTCTTCGGCCGATACTTGAAGATGCGGACCTTGTCGCCCTTCTTCTCCCCCAACGGCTTCGCCGTGACCGTCGCCTTCGCGGCCTCGGCGCCGACGTGCGTGCCGCCGTCGTCATCGACCACGAGGAGCGGCTGGAACGTCACCGTCTCGCCCTCGTGCACGATCTTCTCGACCTCGATCACGTCGCCCGCCCTCACCTTGTGCTGCTTGCCGCCGGTCTTGATCACCGCATACATGGTTGCCTCCGCTCGTCGCGAGTCCGGTCACGGGTCACCCGTGCTCACGACCTTCGTAATCGATCAGGATGCCCCGGCCCTCGCAGGTCGGGCAGGTCTCGGAGAACGACTCGACCAGGCCAGAGGATACGCGCTTGCGCGTGACCTGCATCAGGCCGAGCGGCCCGATCTCGAAGACCTGGCTCCGCGTCTTGTCGAGCGCCATGGCCTCCTTCATCGTCTCCTCCACCTTGCCCTTGTTCTTGTCGAGCAGCATGTCGATGAAGTCCACGACGATGATGCCGCCGATGTCGCGAAGGCGCAGCTGACGCGCCACCTCCTTCGCAGCCTCGAGGTTCGTGTTCACGACGGTCTCCTCGAGGTTCGTCTTTCCCACGCTCTTGCCGGTGTTCACGTCGACGATCGTCATCGCCTCGGTGCGCTCGATGATCAGGTATCCACCCGACGGCAGCCACACCTTGCGGTCGAGCGCCTTGTGGATCTGCTCCTCGATGCGGTGCTCCTCGAACGCCGAGAGCGCGCCGGTGTGCAGCGTCACCTTGGGCTCGAGGTCCGGCGCGATGTCACGCACGTACGCCAGCACCCGCTCGTGGATGCTGGGCGAGTCGGTGACGAGGCCCCTGAACTCCTCGTCGGTGAACAGGTCGCGGAACACCCGCAGCGTGAGCTCGGGCTCCTCGTAGAGCACCGCGGGGGCTTTCACCTTCTTCGCCTGCTTCTGGATCTCGTCCCAGAGCGCGATCAGCCGCTTCAGATCGTGCACGATCGCCTCTTCGGCAGCGCCCTCGGCGGCGGTGCGCACGATCACGCCGTGGCCGCTCGGCTGCATCTTCTTCAGGATCGACTTCAGCCGCTTGCGCTCGTTGTCGCCCAGCCGCCGGCTGATGCCGGAAAGGTCCTGGTCCGGGGCGAACACGAGGTATCGACCGGGCAGTGAGATCTGGGCCGTGAGCCTGGCGCCCTTGCCACCCATCGGGTCCTTCGTGACCTGGACCATCACGGCCTGGCCCGACTTCAGCACGTTCTCGATGCGAGGCGCCGGCCCCTCGAGGTCCTCGGGCCGGTAGTTCACCTCGCCGGCGTAGAGCACACCGTTGCGGCCACGGCCGATGTCGACGAACGCGGCCTCCATGCCCGGAAGCACGTTCTGAACGCGGCCCAGGTAGACGTTGCCGACCATCGAGGTCGCGCCCTGGCGGGTCACGTAGTGCTGGACCAGCACGTCTTCCTCGAGCACGGCGATCTGGTCGCGCTCGCCACGCTCGGTGATCACCATCAGCTTGTCGGTGAAGCGGGGCGGCACGATCGCGGGCTCGCGACGGCGGCGTCCATCTCGCCCGGTGCGGCTACGACTCCCCCGGATGCCGCGGGTGGGACCGCCCGCCGCCACCTGCTCCTCGACGGTCATCTGCTTCGTCCGGCCGCCTCGTGCACCCTGACCGTCGTTCGTCTGGCCGTTGCCGCCGCTGCGCCCCTTGCCCGACTTCGAGCCCGATCCGCCGCGACTGCCGCCACGGCGTGACGAGGACCCTCGCCCACCCGCGGGGACATCGGGGGTCGCGTCGTCACGCTGGGACTCGGGCGTCTGCGCCTGAGGCGACGGGTCGACCCCGCCCTCGGCGTCATCGCTCGTGCGTGCCGAGCTCCCGCTCCCGCCCCTGCCGCGGCCCCTGCCGCCACGGCGACGCCGCTTCCGCGGGGTCCCGGACTGCGTTGTGGCGTCCGGTGCGGTGTCGGTCGAACCCGATGCCTCGTCGACTGCTGTCTTGGTCTCGCCCGAAGGCGCGGATCCAGATGAGGTCCGGGCACGAGGCGGCTGCGCCGGCGTAGCGGTGTCCTCCGGCTCCTCGGCCGTCGCGGTGGTCGTCCCCGACGGGGTTCCGGCACCACGGCCGCCACGGCCGCGGCCACCACGGCGTCGCCGGCGAGCCGCGCTGGAGGTGCCTGGCCCGGTCTCGCTCTCGGCCGGGGCGTCCGGTCCGTCGACGGGCGTCTCAGTCCTCACGGGCGTCTCGGTCTTGACCGGCGTCTCGGTCTTGACTGGCGTCTCGGTCTTCACGGGCGTGTCGGGCTTCGGCGCCCTAGGTTCGGTCCGGCGCTTCGGCGCCGGCGTGACGGTCTTGGGCAGCGGCGCGCCCCGCTTGAACGCGGCGATGCGCTCGTCGACCTCAGGGTCGGCCGACGCCTTCGGCGCCGCGACCTCGGTCTCGTGATCCACGGTTACTCCTCTCGGTCGATGCGAGAGGGCGCGCTGAGACCGGTGGGGACGCAACCACCGAGCGGCACGCGCATGGAACGCGCCGTGCTCGGCGATGTGGTGGTGTCGGTGCCCGCGCTGCGGTCGGTGCCGCGCGCCGGGCCTCGCGCGAGATCGCGCACCCGTTACGTCCTTGTCCGGCGCTCGCGGTCCGCGCTCCTGGCCTGGTACGGCCGGGCGGCGGTCGCGCGCCTCCTCGACTCATGGAAACCCGCTCAGACCGTGGATCCGGCCCTGAACGGGAACGTCTGGGCAGGAGCATAGCAGCGCGGTCGGGGCGAACGGGGACCCGTGCGTGAAACGGCCGCTCGGACCCCCGCCCGTGGCAGCGGCCTAGTCCCTCTGGACCAGTTGAACAGGGCCGTGTCCCCCGGGGGGAACCCGGCGTTGGCTGGATACCGCCGTACGCCGAATCTGCCGACACTTCCTGCATGAGCA
>DASQKC010000173.1:0-9059 GCA_035630755.1 Actinomycetota bacterium
AGCCAGCGCGGCACGGTGTCCGTGGGGTCCTCCGGGTCCAGCCCGAGCTGCTCGGTCAACCCGGCCTCGTCGAGCGACCCGACGTAGCTCGTCAGCGTCTCATCCTCGGCCGCGCTGAACGCCGCGACGCTCGTCAGGTCCTCCATGGGGACCTGGTCCCACACGTAGGTCTGGCCGGGGTCGTGGCCGGTGCAGAACTCGCGCCAGCTCCAGTCCACGTCGACCAGGTGGCGCAGCGTCTGGAACGCCGTGCCGTGGTCGAAGGGACCGGGGCCACGGAGCTCCGCGTCGTCGAGCGCCGCGGCCGTCTCCATGATCTGCCGGTTCGACGCGGCGTGGAACCGGACGAACAGGAGGAGGGAGGCGGTGTCCATGCGCGGAGCCTACGTGGTCACCGGTCGCGGAGCGTGGCCTCGATGTCGTCGAGGTGCTCGCCGCGGTGGGATGCGCGCACGGCGTAGAGCGGGCTGTCCGGATCCTGGGGCCAGAGACGGTCCAGCGGCAGGGTCGCCGCCCGCGCGTCGGTCTCCTCGGCGATGCGCACCGACAGGCGGGCCAGCTCGAGCGGCTCGACGGCGTGGATGAGTCGGCGCGACGCGTCGTTGATCCAGTCGACGTCCTCGGGCTCGGCGTCGGACGGCGCGAACGGCTCGCCACGATCCAGCTTGTCCGACAGCGCCAGCATCCGGCCGTCCCAGAACGCGATGTGGCCGAACACCGCGGCCACCGTCCAATGCGGGTTCACCGGGAGCCGCGCCGTCGCGTCGTCCAGCCCGTCGACGAGGGCGGCCATCCGCGCCAGCTCGCGGGCGTTCTCCTCGATGTAGGGGCGGTCCTCGGCCACGTCAGTGGGTCTGGAACAGCCCCATCGTGTTGCCTTCGGAATCCTTGAAGTACGCGAAGGCCCCCATCCCCGGGATCGGCGTCTTCGGCGTCACGACGGAGCCGCCCTCGGCCTCGACCTTCTTCAAGGCATCGTCGATCTCGTCGACGTCGATCGTGATCACCGGCGAGGGCGTGGCGGTGCTGCGCTCCATCAGCCCGCCGTTGATCGCGCCGGGCTCCGTGGGCAGCTGGTTCTCGTCCACGGCGACGGTCCCGACCATCGTGTACTGCATCTCCGGGAGATGTTGGATGTCCCAGTCGAACACCGATGCGTAGAACGCCGTAGCTCGCTCACGGTCATCGACCGGGATCTCGAAGTGCACGACCTTGGCCATCTCGCTCCCCCTTCCGCTCGGACCCTCCCATCCAATCGGGCCCGGCGCGTTGCGACAACCCGAGCGTTCACCCGCCATCGGTTCACCGTTCGCGCAGACGGGGTATAGATGGGGTCGAGGAGAGGAGGCACGGGATGAACCTGAACAGCATCCTGATCGGGTCCGAAGATCCGGACCGTCTGGCCGCGTATTACACGAAGCTCTTCGGTGAGCCGGGCTGGAACGAGGGCGGCTACATCGGGTGGCAGATCGGGAACGGCGGCATCACCGTCGGCCCGCACACCGAGGTGAAGGGCAAGAACCCGCAGCCCGGACGGATCATCTGGAACATCGAGACGCCCGACGTCCGCGGCGAGTTCGACCGACTCCAGGGCGCCGGTGCCACCGTCGTCCAGGAGCCGTACGACCCGAGCGACACCGTCGAGGGCGAGGCGCAGGGCATGTTGATCTGCACCTTCGCCGACCCCGACGACAACTACTTCCAACTGATGAGCCCGATGCCCACGGGCTGACCTAGCGCACAGCGAGGACCTCGCCGCCCTCGACGATCGTCGAGCCCTCGGCGAGGTCCTCGCCGTCGATGGTGGCGCCGGTCGCCGACGGCTCGATCCGCAGCTGCGTCAATCCGCTCGCGATCTGGACGTGGATGAGACCCGGCTCGGGGAAGGCCTCGGGACGCAGGCCACCGTAGTAGGCGCCGAGGATCCGGTCCGCATCGAACCCCCGCTTCGCTTTGCCGTACGCGCCCCACTGCACCATCCCGACGCCGTGGCCCCAGCCGCGACCCGTGAACGTGGCGCCATCGGCGCCCGAGGACGCCCGCATCCACCGCGACGGGATCGTCGTCGGCAGCGCGCCGGACGGGTAACGGTCCGGCCGCAGGCACGGCGCCCACACGTTCACCGCCTCGCGGAACGACCCGCCGTCGATCGTGCGCGACCCGCCGCCCCCGCTGACGACGATGCGCTCGCCGTCGCCCCGCACGCCGGTGATCCGCCGGCCACCGGGCCAGAGATCGCCCTCTGCCAGGAAGGTCGCCAGGTCGCGGAACGGGATGCGCGACGTCCAGCGCGACGTGGGCGACGCGCCGTCGTCGCGCTCGACGACCCCCCGCAGGTACGGCAGCGGTGAGCTCCCGAAGACGTCCTCGTTGGGATAGGTCCGCCCGTTCGAGGTCGAGAAGTAGACGGTCTCCGCGGGCCGTCCGTCGTGGAGCAGGACGAGGCCGTCGGTGCGGCGGACCGCGCTCCACCAGCGACTGATGTCACCGCGCTTGCCCACGGGGATGCCCCGGTAGACCTGGCACGACGTCGTGGCACAGATCGGTTCCTCGAGGGTCTCGCCCTCCTCGCCGCTCCACCCGGTCGTCGCAAGGGCGTAGCTGCGCGCGGCGATGGCCTGCGCCTCGAGCGCGGCGCGGGGCCACGACGACGGCACCTCGGCGATCCCCTCGAGGTACCGCTCGAACGGCAGGGTGACCGACAGCGCGAGCGTGCCGTCGTCCTGGCGACGGATCGTGAGCCGCCCAGGGAACCGCGACTTCAGCCGGGGCTGCTCCGCGTCGCGGCAGCTCGAGCCGACCTCGGGGTAGGACCCCCGGACCAGGAACGAGCCGTCGGGCGGGGGCGCGATCCGGACGGTGTCGGCGGCCCGCGCCGGGAGTTCGCCCGAGGGCGACGGGGGCGCCGGGCTGCCCGTCGCCGAGGGCGACACCGAGGGCACGTCGACCGAGGTCCCCGTGCAACCCACGAGCACGAGCACGAGCACGAGCAGGGACGCGAGCACGCCCCGGCCACCTCGCACGGCGGAGCATGGACCCATCACGCCAGGCTACCCAGGCGCGTGCGGCTCAGGCGAAGGCCGCGATCCCCTCCGACCAGGCCGCGTCGAGGTCGGCGCCGCCGGGGAACCGCCCGTCGATCTCGAGGATGGTCATCCCGTGCGCGAACGCCCAGACGGCGCGTGCCCGATCGGCCGACCCGGCGGCGGCCACCAGCGGCGCGGCGGTCCAGGCCTCGAGACCGTCCGGCATCCGGTCGCGGGCCAGTTCGCCCTCGGTCGCGAGGCGGTACGGGCCGGGATGGGCCAGGGCCCACGCGCGGTAGGCCCCGGCCAGGGACTGGAGCGCGCGACGCCGCGCCGGACGCCGCGGGCCGAGGGCGTCGATCGCGTCGTGGAGCGCCGCGCCGAGCTCGCGGAAGGCGTCGGCGACCAACAACGCCTCGAGCTCGTCTTTGTCGGCCACGTGTTTGTAGAGGGACGGCGCCTGGATGCCCAGACGGGACGCGAGTGCCCGCATCGTGAGGCCCTCGCGTCCCTCCGTTTCGAGGATCGAGCGGGCGGCCGCGACGATCTCGGCCACCCGGGGGGACGGCTCGCTCACGCGGCCGCCCGCACGTCCTCGACGCGCGCGGCGAGCGCGGCGTTCACCCGTTCGAACATCGCGAGGGTGTCCCGCTCGATCATCCGACGCACGAAGGGGACGAGGAGACCGCGGAAGCGCTCCCCCTGCACGACGCGCACGCGGTCGGGCGCCAGCTCATGGATCTCGAACCGGTGCTCCCCGTCGAACACGTACGGGAGGACGAGCCGGCCGAGCCACGTGAACCCGCGCCCGGGCTCGGCGGCGGTGACGGTCGGGTGCAGCGTCATCCCGCGTCCGCCGTCCTTCGCGAAGGTGGCGTCCAGGCGGGCGCCGACCTCGATGCGCCCGGTGATCTCGGCGAACCCGGGGTTCCACTCGCCGTAGCGCGGCAGGTCCGTGAGGACCTCCCACACCTCCGCGGGCGTGGCCTCGATGGTGACCTCGGAGCTGATCTCGTTACGGAACATCGCCGCCCCCTTCGGGTCGATGGCTAACACTGTTAGCCCACCGTAGGCTAACAGTGTTAGCTTGTCAACCCTTCAGATCTGCGCGAGCCATTCCATCGGGAAGGGCGGCTGCGCGAGCGGCTTCACCGCGAGCCGCAGCAGCACGAGCGGGTTGTCGTCGCCGGCGGTGCGGTTCAGGTGGACCTCGTCGCAGCCGACGCAGCGGTGGACCAGCACCCACTCGCCGTCGCCGCGGACCGTGATCCCGATCGGCTCCATCAAGGAGCCGCACTCGGCGTCACGGTCGCCGGGGGTCCGGTCGACGTGCTTGCTCCAGGCGCAGTTCGGACAGTGGTTCCGGTGGGCCGTGCCGAAGGCGTCCGTCGGGACGTCGAGACGGCAGTGACCGCAGCGGAACGACTCGGTTCGTCGTCGCCGCTCGTCGCGGCGATGATCGTGTGACATGGGCAACCTCCAACGAGAGCACGATGGACGACGCACGTCGTGCCTCGCGGAGATGGGGATGCGCCGGCGTTTAGCGGAGACGCGTCAGCGGTGCGCAGGGCACGACGGGATGGACACAGCGGCAGCGATCACCGATCCACCGTCCTTTCCCTGCACCGGGCCGCCCCGACGGGGCGGCGAGCCGTGCGGACCCTACACCTGCCAGGCCGGGCGGGCAAGACCCACGCCGGCCGGCGCGCGCAGCCAGCACACGAGCGCCGACATCGTCCGCGTGTCGCTGGGGATACGCCGCGTGCACAGGCGATCGACCGTCCACCCCTGGAAGGCGGCCCGCACCGACGCCTCGTCGATCCCGTTCGGACGACCCTCGGACGTCAGGCACGCGCGCAGCAGGAACGGCGCGTCGGGGGCCAGGACGCGCGCGAGCTCGGCCGCGTACCTGCGTCGGTCGGCGCCGCCGAGGTGGTGGAAGCAGCCGCGGTCGAGCGCCGCGTCGAACGCGTCGGCGGCGAACGGCGCCTCGGTGACGTCGGCGACCGCGACGGGTGCGCGGCTGCGCTCCCGTGCCAGCAGCAGTGCGGCGCGGGACAGGTCGATGCCGGTGGCGCGGATGCCGGCCGCCTCGAGCGCCGCGAGCTCGGACCCGGCGCCGCAGCCCACGTCGAGGATCCGGCCCGCGTCCGGGAACCAGCCGGCGCCGAGCGCCTCCTCGAGCTCGGGGCTCACCGACGAGAGGTGCCACCAGCGGTAGGCGCCGCTCTCGTACTCGTCGTCGGGCGGCACGATCACCCGTCGAGGTCGGCGAACGGCGGCGGCTCCTGACCGAACTCCTCGTAGTGGTGCGCCAGGTGCTCGTACACGCCGCGCCGGTCGCGGTCGGGGATGTCCACGCCGCCGCGCCCGCCGGCCATGACCTGCATCGCCGCGGCGACCCCGCGCCAGACCACCCGCAGCCGTCCGTCGACGATCTCGTGGTGCGGCAGCTTGTACGCCTGCTTCTCGTGCGGCGGGTCGTTGCCCTCCTCGTCCATCGACGCGTCGTACCAGGCGTGCGCGTCGGCGAAGCGCTCCCAGCCGCCGCGCTCCAGGATCTCGTCGCCCTTCGTGGCTTCGGCCGTCCCGTGCCAGTTCCACGGGCGGTCGGTGGGTGCCGTCGGGCTCGTGTGCTCACGTACCGCCGTGCCCATGTGGACGTCACCTCCTGCCTGCGGGATGCCCGTCGGCGCGGCGCCGGAAACCTCCGCGGGTCGTTCACACGCCCTTCACATCCCGACGCCACCGTGGGGGGTGACGTCGAGAGGAAGGAGATCGAGATGCGACGTGGGTTCGCGATCGTGGCGATCGTCGTGACGATCCTGGCGGTGATCGGGATCGGGGCCGGCGCCTACCGCGCCGGTGAGCGCGACGGGATCGCCGAGGGGGTCGCGCAGGTGCAGGTGGCCCAGGAGAGCGGCCAGGACGTCCAGGTCGTCCACGTGGTGGACGAGGGGCGGCACGGGTGGTTCTTCCCCGGGTTCTTCCTGTTCCCGCTGTTCCTGATCGGGGCGTTCGTCCTGATCGGAGGGATCTTCCGCGGGGCGGGACGCTGGGGCGGTCCCGGCCACGGGCCGGGTCCTTGGAACGACGAGGGACGGCGCCGGTTCGAGGAACGGGCGCGCGAGTGGCATCGCCAAGAGCACGGGGAGACGCCGCCGGCACCGGCGGCCTGAGGACGCGGCGACGAGGGCGGGGGCGCTTGCCTCCGCCCTCGCGCGCGCGAGAGGCTCGCACCGATGGCACACATCCTGGTCGTCGAGGACGAGATGTCGATCGCCCGGACCCTCCGGGACTACCTGGAGGTCGCCGGTTACGACGTCACGGTGGTCGGCGACGGCGGCGCGGCGATCGCGAGCGCCCGCGGCGAGCGACCCGACCTCGTCGTGCTCGACCTGGGGCTGCCGAGCGTGGACGGGCTCGACGTGGCCCGCGAGCTCCGGCGGGACTCCACCGTGCCGATCGTGATGGTGACGGCGCGGGGTGAGGAGACCGACCGGATCGTCGGGCTCGAGTTGGGCGCCGACGACTACCTCGTGAAGCCGTTCAGCCCCAAGGAACTCGTGGCCCGGGTGCGCGCGGTGCTCCGCCGCACCACCGGGGCGGGCGAGGCCGAGGTCCTGCGCGCCGGCGACGTCGAGGTCGACCTGACGCGGCGACGCGTCCGCGTCGCGGGGAGCGCCGTGGACCTCACGCCGAGCGAGTTCCAGCTGCTCACCGCGCTGATCCGCCAGCCGGGTCGCGTGTTCACCAGGTCACAGCTCCAGGACGCGGTCCACGGGACGGGCGGCGTCGACACGTTCGACCGGGCGATCGACGCGCACGTGAAGAACCTGCGCCGCAAGATCGAGCCCGAGCCCGGGCACCCGCGGTACGTCCTGACCGTCCACGGCGTGGGCTACCGGTTCGCCGATGCCTGAGCCGCACGGGCGCCGCGGGCCGCCCTGGGGCGAGGGGCCCCCGCCGTGGGCCGGCCGGCCGGGGTGGGGACCCGGGCCGGGGCGCCGGTTCCGGCGCGGCGCGTTCGCGTTCCTGCTCGTCGTGATCCTGCTCGTGGCCGGCCTGGCCACGCTCGCGGCCTCGGTCCTGACCGACACGGCGCCGTCCCCCGCGATCACCGTGGTCGTGGCGGCGGTCGTGATCGTCGGTCTGGTCCTGAGCGCGCGGTGGCTCTGGCGGAACGCCCGCACGATCGGGTCGTTGATGGACGCCGCGGACCGGGTGGCGGGCGGCGACTACGCCACGCGCGTCCCGCCCGGCGCCGGCCAGCTGGGCCGGCTCACCGGCGCGTTCGACGAGATGACCGCGCGGCTCGAAGCGAACGATCGCCGGCGGCGCGAGTTGCTCGGCGACATCGCGCACGAGCTCCGGACGCCGCTGCAGGTGATCCGTGGGTCGGTGGAGGGCATGCTCGACGGCCTGTACCCGCCCGATCCCCCGCGGCTGCAGGCGGTGCTCGAGGAGACCGTCGTGATGGCGCGGCTCCTCGAGGACCTCCGGACGCTGTCGATGGCCGACGAAGGCGTGCTCGTGCTGCACCGCGAGCCCGTCGACGTGCGGGCGCTGGCCGAGGACGCCACGCGATCGTTCGAGGACGCCGCCGCTGAGGTCGGCGTCACGCTCGCGGTCGTGGCCGACGGCGCGACGACGACGATCGACGCCGACCCGGTCCGCCTGCTCGAGGTGCTCGGCAACCTGCTGGCGAACGCGATCCGCCACACGCCCCGGGGCGGGACGGTCACCGTCCGCGTGGGGTCGTCGCGGGGCGCCGTCCTCCTCGACGTCGAGGACACCGGCGAGGGGATCGCGCCCGACCAGCTCGCGAACGTCTTCGATCGCTTCGTCCGCTCGGCCGACACCGGCGGCAGCGGGCTCGGGCTCGCCATCGCGAAACGCCTGGTCGAGGCGCACGGCGGCACGATCGAGGCCGCGTCGCCGCCCGCGGGCGGGACCCTGATCCGGGTGACGCTGCCCGCATGACCATGTCCGGACAGCGTGGGAAGGTGGATGACGGACCACGCGACGAGGGAGGAAGCGTTCCATGACATCGACACCGACGACGATCCCGATCGACGAGCTGCGCACGCGCATCACCGGCCGGGTGATCACGCCCGAGGACGACGGGTACGACGAGGCTCGCACGCTGGTCATGGGCGGCGTCGATCCACGGCCGGCCGTGATCGCGCGGGTCGCCGACGACGACGACGTGCGCCGGGTGGTCACGCTCGCGCGCGAGACGGGCACGGAGCTCGCGGTCCGCAGCGGCGGGCACAGCGGTGCCGCGCACTCATCGGTCGACGGCGGGATGGTGCTCGACCTCCGGGACATGACCGCGTTGGAGATCGACCCCGACGAAGGCACCGCGTGGGCCGAGGCCGGCCTCACGGCCGGCGACTACACGTCGATCGCGGGCGACCTCGGGGTCGTCACCGGGTTCGGCGACACCGGGTCGGTCGGCATCGGCGGCATCACGCTGGGCGGCGGCATCGGGTTCCTGGTGCGAGCGCATGGCCTCACGATCGACAACCTGCTCGCCGCCGACGTCGTGACCGCCGACGGGGAGCTCGTCCGGACCGACGCCGAGACCCACCCGGACCTGTTCTGGGCGATCCGGGGCGGCGGCGGCAACTTCGGCGTCGCCACCCGGTTCCGCTTCCGGGTGCGGCCCCTGGCCCGGATCGTCGGCGGCATGCTCTTCCTGCCGGCGACCGCCGAGGTCATCGAGGGGTTCATGGCGGAGGCTCGTCGCGCGCCCGACGAGCTGTCGACGATCCTCAACGCGATGCCGGCGCCGCCGATGCCGTTCATCCCCGAGGCGCTGCACGGCACGCCGGTCGTGATGGCGTTCATCGCGCACGCGAGCGAGGACGTGGCGGCGGGCGAGGCGGCGATCGCGCCCTTGCGGGCGCTCGCCGAGCCGCTCGCGGACATGGTGCGGCCGATGACCTACCCCGAGATGTACATGCCCGAGGATGACAGCTACCACCCGGTGGCGGCCTCGTGGACGGGGTTCGCCGACGACATCGGGGC
>DASQKC010000174.1:0-11148 GCA_035630755.1 Actinomycetota bacterium
AGCGCGCCGGTCGGCGGGAACACCTTCGTGCCGCGCGAGGAGATCATCTTCAGCGAGAGCCGCGTGTCGCGGGTCAGGTCCATCAGTGAGGCGCCGAGCTCCGCGGCGTCGAGCGGCGACTCCACGAAGACGTCCAGGCCGACCACGGCGCGCGAGGCGGGACGGACGTAGTCGGGCCGGGGGTCGAGCTGGGGGAGCTGCAACGGCGTGACCTCGCGGATCGTCCAGTTCTCGGTCCGCTTGCCCAGGTTGCCGATGATGGCCTCCGTGTAGGCCGACGTGGGCGTCCCGCGGTCGTACCCGACGACGTCGCCCGTGAGGATCCCGCCCTCGAGGGTCACGAAGATCGCGTGCTCGATGGCCGCGGCCTCCTCGACGAGCCCCAGGTGGCGGAGCATCAGGACCCCCGCCAGGATCACGGCGGTGGGGTTGATCACGTCTTTCCCGGCGTACTTCGGCGCCGAGCCGTGGACGGCCTCGAAGATCGCGACCTCGTTGCCGATGTTCGCGCTCGGCGCGAAGCCCAGGCCGCCGATCAGCGCGCTCGTGAGGTCGCTCAGGATGTCGCCGTTCATGTTCGTCATCGTGAGCACCTCGAACTGCTCGGGGCGCTTCACCAGCTGGTGCGCGGCGTTGTCGACGATCACGTGCCAGGACTCGATCTCCGGGTAGTCGGGGGCCACGCGCTCGAACGCGCGCTTCATCGTGCCCTCGGAGAACTTCATGATGTTGGCCTTCGTGGCGCAGGCGACCTTCGTGCGGCCCTCGCTCCGCGCGTACTCGAACGCGAAGCGCGCGATCTTCTCCGAGCCCTTCACGCTGATGAGCTTCAGCGTCTGCGCGACGCTCGGCGTCTGCATGTACTCGATGCCCGCGTACAGGTCCTCGACGTTCTCCCGGACCACGACCAGGTCGATGCCGCGGCCGCTGTACGGGGTGACGACGCCCGGCATCTCCCGCACGGGCCGGACGTTCGCGTACGTCTCGAAGAGCTTGCGGAGCGTCACGTTCGCCGACTTCTCGCCGAACCCGACGGGCGTCTCGAGCGGACCCTTCAGCGCCACGCGCGTGCGCGCGATCGAGTCCATCGTCTCCTGGGGGACGCCCGAGGGGAGCCCCGCCTTGAAGACCTCGGCGCCCGCCACGTGCTCCTCCCACGCGATGGGGACGCCGGTCGCCTCGATGATGCGGCGCGCCGCGTCGACGCACTCGGGTCCGATGCCGTCGCCCGGGATCAGGGTCACCGGGATGCGAGCGGGGTCGGTCACGTGGCCTCCTCGATATCGTCAGCCAGCGTCGCCGCCCGTGGACGTGGAGGCGCCGTCAGATGTGGAGCTGGCCCGCCTGGATTCGAACCAAGACTAACTGATCCAGAGTCAGTCGTGCTGCCGTTACACCACGGGCCATCGATCGGCCATGGTAACGCACCGGGCGCCTCCGGGCGTGGTTGCGCGGGCATCGCGCATCGCCTAGGTTGGAAGGCGAACCGACGACCTTGGAGGGAAGCCCGCATGAACAAGGGTGGCTTGGTCGCGGAGGTTGCGAAGAGGACCGGACTCAGCAAAGCCGAGGTAGGACGCGTCGTCGACGCCACGATCGACGCGATCCGCGACTCGGTGGTGCAGGGCGATCGCGTGACCCTCGCGGACTTCGGCACGTTCGAACGCAAGCATCGGAACCAGCGCATCGCGCGCAACCCTCGGCGACCCGATGTCCCCATCGTGGTGCCCGCACGCGATCTGCCGTCGTTCACGCCCGGGAAGGAGTTCCGGGCGCAGGTGGTGGGGGACGGGACGGGCTAGCGCTCGAACGTCACCAGGCGCAGACCGCGCGCCACCTTGCGTCCGTCGTCATCGGCGGCGTCGAACACGACGCGCTGTCCGGGGCGGAGCGTCAGTATGATGCCGTCCATCGACCGCACGTCGATCGCGAACTCGTCGCGGTCGTCGGTCACCACCGAGCCGGTCCCGGCCTCGCCGTCGAACTCCTTGATCGTGCCCTGCATGTCTCCTCCTCAGTGGGCGGCGGCGTCGTCGGCGAGCCGCGACCCGGCGTCCATCTCCCGTAACACGGCGCGGGTGCGCGTGCGGCGGCGGTCGGCGAGCACGGTGAGGATATCGCCGGGGACGTCGAGGTCGGCGGCGAGTTCGCGCGCCTCCACGACCGAGGTCGGCAGGTCGCGCTCGGCGGCGTCCTCCAGGTGACGGCGGAACGAGTCGGTTCCGAAGTGCGCCTCGATCGCGCCGGGCGGACGCCGGACGAGCAGGTTCGTCCCCCCGCCGTCGGCGCTCGGCGCGAGGACGACCGGGCCGAGCGTGTGCAGCGCGCGGGTGAGCGCGGCCGGCGTCAGCAGCGGCAGGTCGGGCAGCAGCACGGCGAGCGTCGAGAGCCCCGCGTCGGCGGCCTCGGCCTCGGCCTGCGCGATCGCGGCCCCGAGCGGACCCTGCTCCTCCGTCACCGCCCGCACGCCGCGGGTCACGGCGATCCCGAGCACCGCCTCGTCGGGCGACAGGACCCACGTCGCCCAGCCCGGCATCACCGTGGTGGCGTCCAGGACGTCCTCGAGCATCGCCAGGGTGAGCGCGGCGCGCTCGATCGGCGTCAGGAACTCCGCCAGGCGTGACTTCGAGCTCTCGAGGGACCGCACGGGGAGGACGAGGGCGCGCACCGATGTCAGGGTATCGGAGGCGATGCGCTAGCCTCACGGCGCCATCGACCGAGGGAGGCGCCGCCACGTGATGACGATCGCCCTGGACCGGGCGGAGGGCTGAGCCCTGGCCGAGCCGTGGTTCCCTCCCGCGCGATGGACCGTCTTCCCGCTGGCCCGCGCGTACTTCGCGTTCCACCTCGAAGGGCTCGACCACATCCCGCGGTCGGGGCCCGGTCTGATCGCGTGCAACCACGCGTCCTACCTTGACCCGATCGCGAACGCGTACGCGGTGCTCCGCGCCGGCCGGCGACCGCGCTTCCTGGCGAAGGAGGAGCTCTTCCGGGCCCCGTTGCTGAGGTGGGCCCTGCCGGGGTTGCGGCAGATCCCGGTCCGGCGCGGGACGGGCGACACCTCGGCACTCGACCTGGCGGCCGTCGCGCTGCGATCGGGCGAGGTCGTGGTGATCTACCCGGAGGGGACGGTCACGCGCCGCGAGGATGGGATGCCGATGGAGGGCAAGACGGGCGTCGTCCGGCTGTCGCTCGCGACGGGCCTGCCGGTCATCCCGATGGTGAGCTGGGGCTCGACGCCCGTGTGGCAGAAGTCGGGTCGCGGGTCGCTCCGCCCGCGGCGCCCGGTCTGGGTGACGGCGGCGCCGGCGATCGACGTCCCCGGATCGGGGGCCGACGCCGAGGACGTCGACGCGATCAAGCGCGTCACGGCGGAGGTCATGGACCGGCTCACGGACCTCGTGGTGGACCTCCGCGCCCGCTACCCGGAGCGCTGGACGCCGGACGGCTAGGCTGGGCCGCGTGAGCAAGCGCCGCGTCGCGGTCGTGTTCGGGGGCCGCTCGGCCGAACACGAGATCTCCTGCATCTCGGCCCGATCGGTGATGGACGCGCTCGATCCCGAGCGCTTCGAGGTGGTGCCGATCGGCATCACGCGCGACGGCCGCTGGCGGATCCTCCCGGGACCACCGGCGCTGCCGGCCGAGTCCGGCCGGATGCCCGAGGTCGGCGCGGGCGACGGCGATCCGGTGGCCCTCGCGCCGGCGGACGGCGCGACCCACGAGCTGCTGGGCGAGGGCGGGTCGCGTGGACGGATCGACGTGGTCTTCCCGGTGCTGCACGGACCGTTCGGGGAGGACGGGGCGTTCCAGGGGTTCCTCGAGCTCGCGGGCGTCCCCTACGTCGGCGCGGGCGTCCTCGGGTCGGCGGTCGGGATGGACAAGGTCGTGCAGAAGGCCGTGTGGACCGCGGCCGGGCTGCCCGTGGTCCCCGCCGAAGGGGTCCGCGAGGCCGAGTGGCGCGACGACCCCGACGCGGTGCTCGCACGCGCGCTCGCGCTGGGGTTCCCGCTGTTCGTCAAACCCTCCGCGCTGGGCTCCTCGGTCGGGATCACGCGGGCCGACGATCCGGCGGCGCTGCCCGGGAGCCTGGAGGAGGCCTTCCGCTACGGGCGGCGCGTCGTGATGGAGCGGGCGGTCGACCGTCCCCGCGAGATCGAGTGCGCCGTGCTCGGGAACGACGAGCCCGTGGCGTCGGTACCCGGCGAGATCGTGCCGCGCGACCATCCGTTCTACGACTACGACGCGAAGTACCTCGACGAAGACGGCGCGGAGCTCCGCATCCCCGCCCCGCTCGACGCCGCGACGACCGCGACCGTCCAACGTCTGGCCGTGGCCGCGTTCCGGGCGCTCGACCTCGCCGGGATGGCGCGCGTCGACTTCTTCATCGATGCCGGGGGCGACGTGTGGCTGAACGAGATCAACACGATCCCCGGGTTCACGTCGATCTCGATGTACCCGAAGCTGTGGGCGGCGAGCGGCGTGCCTTACCCCGAGCTGATCGCACAGCTGCTGGACCTCGCGGAGGAGCGCTTCGCGGCCGAACGCGCGAAGGTGCTGGTGCCGCGGGAGCTCGACGAGGGCCGCTGACCCCCCGTTGGCGGGGGTCTACAGGTGGACGACCGGACAGGTCAGCGTGCGGGTGATCCCCTCGACGGCCTGGATCCGCGCGACGACGAGCTTGCCCAGGTCGTCCACGGTCTTCGCCTCGGCGCGCACGATGACGTCGTACGGGCCGGTGACGTCGTCGGCCTCGGTGACCCCGACGATGTCCCGGACCTCGCTGGCCACCGACGCTGCCTTGCCGACCTCCGTCTGGATCAGGATGTACGCGTGGACCACGGTCGCTGCCTCCTGGACGCTCGGAAGGCGCCCATGCTAGTGCCCGCAGCGGACGCGCCGCAACGCGCGCGGAGACGCCCGTGAGCACGACGTTCCGCGACCGGACCGCGGCCGGGGAGGCGCTGGCGACCGCCGTCGCGGCGATCCTGCCGGATGAGGGACCGCGGGCCGTCCTCGGGATCCCGCGGGGCGGCGTGGTGGTGGGCGTACCCGTGGCGCGGCGGCTCGGCGCGCCGCTCGGCGTGGTGGTCCCGCGCAAGATCGGGGCCCCCGATCAGCCCGAGCTCGCGCTCGGCGCCGTCGCGCCGGGCGGGATCCGCTACCTCGACCGGGCGTTGATCGCGCGCGCGGGGGTGGACGACGACGAGCTCGCGGCGCTCGTGGCGGCCGCTGAGGCCGAGGCCACGCGGCGAGCGGCCGCGTACGGCGCGACGCCGGAGGACCTGGGCGGCCGCACCGCGGTGCTGGTGGACGACGGCATCGCGACGGGCGCCACGGCGATCGCCGCCGTCCGGTGGGCCCGCGACCGCGGCGCCGCACGGGTCGTCCTCGCGGCGCCCGTGGCCCCGTCGTCGATCGCCGCGGCGCTGCGCGAGGCGGCCGACGACGTGGTCGTCCTCGCGACCCCGCGTCCGTTCGTGGCGGTGGGTCGCTGGTACGAACGCTTCGACCAGACCACCGACGAGGAGGTGCGCGCCGCGCTCGCGGCGAGCCGATGACGGCCCTGGATCTGGTGCCGGCCGGGCTCTGCGTCGCGCTGGCCGTGCGCAGCGCCGTCCACTGGCTGCGGCGGCCGCTGGACTCGACCGACGCCGCGGATCACGCGCTGTTCGCGCTGTTCTTCGTGACCCGCGTGGGATCGTGGCTGCTGCTCGCGATCTGGTTCGCCGGCCTCGCGGACGTGGCCGGGGAGGTGCGCGACGAGACACTCGGCACGCGCGCGCTCCCCGACGAGGTGCGCGCCCGGTACGGGTGGGTCATCGTGGCGTTCTTCGCCGCCTGCGGCGTGGCGTTCCTCGCGAGCTTCTTCCTGGCGCGCCGCGGGGCCGACCGGACCGATGATCCGGGGACGCCGGCGGCGGGTTAGCCGACGGCCTTGATGATCTCCTCGGACAGCTGCGTGAACTGCTGCAGGTGCGCGACGCGGTCGGTCTTCAGCCTCTCGACGAGGCGCTCGTATCCGTCGGTCCGGCCCTGGCGCTCGTAGAGCAGGCGCGGGCGGAGCTTCTCCTCGTCCTCGAGACCGGGCACCGAGGTGGCGACCTCGTAGCCGAAGTCGGGATCTTCCTCGAACACGATCGTGCCCTCGGCGATCCCCTTCACGCACGCGGACGTGTCCGGGATCCGGAGCTTCTTCGAACGCTCGTCGCCGTCGGAGCCTCCGACGCGGCCCGTGTTGAGCAGGTACGTCTCGATCGGGTGCGTCGCGAGCAGCTCCAGCAGACGGTTGCCCTGCAGGCCGTGGGGGAGCGGGAAGAACGGGTTGGTCCCGGGGACCCGCAGGAACTTGCCCTCCTCGGCCGCCCCACCGGCGGCGGTCCCGGTGGTCTCGCCGAGCATGAAGAACGCGGCCGCCCGCTCCTGGTCGAGCTTGGCGACCGCGGGGATCAGGTTCTCGTTGCGGTTGAGGATCAGCAGGTAGTCGACGGGCCCGACGTTGCGGGCGTCCTCGTACGACATGAGGTCGCGCATCTCGAACACGGCGCGCCCGTTCTTCGTGTAGCCCTCGTTGGCGAAGTCGACCCGGCCATCCCCGTCCTGGTAGACGTTCTCGAGGTACGCGTTCGGCTTCACGACGGCGCCGTGGATCGACGGCTCGAAGTCCGCATCGAGCCCGAACGTCTTCGCGAAGCACCCGTTCTCGGTGCCGTAGGCCCGCCCGCCGGGCATCAGCCCGACGAAGTCGTCCTGGACGGGCCGCGACCCGTTCTGCGTCGTGAAGGTGGTCGTCGTCTTCCCGGTGCCCGACAGGCCGATGATCATGAAGACCTTCTCGCCGTCGTCGGTCGGGATCACCTTGAGGCCGGCGTGCAGGGCCAGCCCGCCTTTGCCGTGGACGATGTCGTTCCACATCCGCAGGCCGCCCTTCTTCGACTCCCCGAAGTAGTCGGAGTTGAGGACGCGCGTGACGTAGGCATCGAGGTCGACGGCGATCACCCGGTCGTCGGGGTAGCCCTCGGCGACCAGACCCGGTGTGTAGATGACCTGCACCGTCGGCTCGGCGCCGTCGCTGCGCTCGAAGAACAGCTTCTGCTGCATCCCGGCGATGTTGGCGTAGCGCTTCTCCATCACGAGGCGCGCCGCGGTGCGCATCTCGGGATCGTTGCCGATGTAGCCGTCGATCACGATCATGTCGTGCGCGGCCATGTAGGCGTCCTGGAGCGCGGCGATCGCGTCGTAGTCGGCCCGCGACATCGTCTTGCCGCTCGACTCGCGGTCGACGACGTAGGTCGACCCGGCCGAGCGGGAGAGGACGGTCGTCTGGACGTTGACGTTGCCGTACTCGGAGATGCGCGCTTCGGGCATCTCCTCGGTCCACGCCCGGAGCTCCTCCGGGGTGGGGTTGGTGAACACCTGCGCCACGTGGGCCTCCTCGATCGGATCTAGGGGTAACGCCGCGGGGTGCGGCTTCGGTGGAGAGCCGGCACAGCTTATCGAACGACGTTCAGGGGTTCCGCGAGGACGGGAGGGGTCCGGGCGTCAGACGCGGACGGGCGGCCGGGTCACCTTGCCGGCCTTGATGCAGCTGGTGCACGCGTTGATCCGCTTCGGGGTGCCGTCGACCAGCGCGCGCACGCGCTGGATGTTCGGGTCCCACCGGCGGTTGTTCCGCTTGTGCGAGAACGTGACCGATTTGCCGAACCAGGGCTTCTTGCCACAGACGTCGCAGACCGCTGCCATGACCGTCGACGATACCAGCCGCCGCCGCGCGGGGACTTACCCGCGCGGCGTGACCGTGCGCAGGGCCTCGTCGAGGGTCGCGGCCGACAGTTCGCCGGGCCACGTGAGGGCGCGTTCCCCCTCGGCGTCGTAGACGATCGTCATCGGCGGGGCGAACAGATCCTCGCGGAGCCCCACCTCGTTCCCCGGGTCGAACAGGCTCGGGTACCGCAGGCCGTGGTCCACGACGAACCGTTCGGCACCCTCGCGCGCGTCGCTCATGTCCACGCCCAGGAACTGGACCCGGTCGCCGAGCCGGTCGTGCGCCGCCGTCAGGATCGGCGCCTCCCGCACGCACGGGTCACACCACGAGGCCCAGAAGTTCACGACCACCGGTGTCCCACGGAGCGACGTGAGGAGCTCGTCGAAGGCGGCCGGATCGGTAGTCGGCAGGGCCGCGGCGTCGGTGGGCAGGCCGGGCGCGGCCGTGGCGTTCCGTGCCGGGATCGGCGACCGGGTCGCGGTCGCCCCCCGGCCGCAGGCGACGAGCGCCGCGACGGCGAGGATCGCGATGGCGGTGACCAGGCGGGCGGGGTGTCGCATCGGGTCATGGTAGAAGGGCGGCGTGCCCCCGCTGACCCCTTCGTCGACCGTCCTGCAGATCGATCGGGGGCTGGCCACCCGGCGGACCGGGATGCGGACGAAGGGACCCGAGGCGTGGCGGGTCCTCGGGGAGCAGCTCGGGATCGGCACCGTCGGCCAGCTCCTGCACCACTACCCGCGCCGGTACATCGACCGGTCCCGCGTCGAGACGGTGCGAGGGCTCCGTCTCGGGGAGCCCGCCACGATCGTCGGGACGGTGGTCAAGGCGGCGTCGCGTCGCACGCGGCGCAACCAGACGATGGTCACCGTCACGGTGGACGACGGGACCGGCCGGATCGACCTCGCGTTCTTCAACCAGCCGTGGGCGTCCTCCGCGTACCGGCAGGGGACCGAGCTGGCGGTGTCTGGCGTCCCGAAGTCCTACGGCGGCCGGCTCCAGCTCGCGAACCAGGAGGTCGAGGTCCTGCGGAGCGGCGACCAGGACCTCGTGCACACCGGCCGCATCACCCCGATCCACCCCGCGACCGAGGGCATCTCGGCGCGCACGATCCGGGCGCTCCTGTGGCGGGCGTTCGAGCAGCTCGCCCCGATGGCCGACCCGCTGCCGGCCGAGGTCGTGACGGCCGAGTCGCTGTCGTCCTTCGACGACGCCCTGCGGCGGATCCACTTCCCCGACGACGACGTCGAGCTGGCCGCCGCGCGCGAGCGCCTGAAGTTCGACGAGCTGTTCGTCCTGGAGCTGGGGGTTGGGTTCCGCCGCCAGCGGGTCGCGGCCGAACGTGGCGGCGTGGCGCATCGCACCGACGGGCCGCGTGCGCGCTCCCTCCTGGACGCCCTGCCCTTCGAGCCGACCGGCGCGCAGCGGCGGGCGATGGCCGCGGTGGGCGACGCGATGGCCGCGCCCTCGCCGATGAACCTGCTCATCCAGGGCGACGTCGGGTCCGGCAAGACCCTCGTGGCGCTCCACGCGTGCCTCACGGCGATCGACACGGGCTTCCAGGCGGCGATCATGGCGCCGACGGAGGTCCTCGCCGCTCAGCACTCACGCTCGGTCGCCTCGCTGCTGGGTCCGATCGGCGCGCGGCCGTTCCTCGAGGCGGCCGCCGGACCGGACGGGCCGCAGGCGAGCCTGTTCGGGGAGGTCTCCGACCCGGGGCCCGAGGATGCACCCCTGCGCTACGCGCTGCTCACCGGCGCCGTCACGGGCAAGGACCGGACCCGCATCCTCGAGGCGATCGCGGACGGCGACGTCGACCTCGTGATCGGCACCCACGCGCTGGTGCAGGAGGCGGTGCGGTTCCACGCCCTGTCGCTCGCCGTCGTCGACGAGCAGCACCGGTTCGGGCTGCACCAGCGGATGGCGCTGAAGGGCAAGGGGGGCGGCGAGATCGACGTCCTGATCATGACGGCCACGCCGATCCCGCGGACCCTGGCGCTTACCTACTACGGCGATCTCGACGTGGTGATCGTCGACGAGCTGCCCGCCGGGCGACGGCCGGTCCGCACGCTCGTGGCGCGCTCCGCCGCCGAACGCGCCCGTGCCGAGGACCTCGTCCGCACGCAGGTGGGGGAGGGCCGGCAGGCCTTCGTCGTGTGCGCGGCGATCGACGACGCCAACCGGACGCAGGTGCGCGCCGCCGAGGCCGAGGCGATCCGGCTGCAGACCGACGTGTTCCCGGACCTGCGCGTGGAGTTGCTGCACGGACGGATGCGGCCCAAGGCGAAGGAGGCGATCATGGACCGCTTCCGCGCCGGCGACTTCGACCTGCTGATCTCGACCACCGTGATCGAGGTCGGCGTCGACGTGCCGAACGCCGCCGTGATGCTCGTGGAGAACGCGGAGCGGTTCGGGCTCGCCCAGCTGCATCAGCTTCGCGGCAGGATCGGCCGCGGTGGCGACGACGCGTTCTGCGTGCTCTTCGACGAGTCCGACCCCGACAACGTCGAGGCGCGGGCGCGGATCGACGCGATGGCATCGACCTCGGACGGGTTCGTCCTGGCCGACGAGGACCTGCGGTTGCGGGGAGAGGGCACGTTGTTCGACGTGCGCCAGTCTGGGATGCCCGATCTCCGCCTGGCCCGGCTGGCCGAGGACGCGGAGCTGGTGGGGCGGGCCCGGGCGCGCGCGTTCGCGCTCCTGGAAGCCGACCCGGGGCTCGCGGGCCACGAGGACCTCCTCGAGGAGCTCCGCCGGCGTTTCGAGGGCTCGATCGATTGGCTCTTCCGGTCCTAGCCCGGCCCGGCGCCGCCGCTACCCTGCCCGTATGCGCATCATCGCCGGAACGGCGAAGGGCACCCGCCTCGGGCCCGTGCCGGCGGGCACGCGGCCCGTCTCGGACCGGGCGCGCGAGGGCCTGTTCGCGAGCTTGGGCGCCCGCGTCGAGGCCGCCCGGGTCCTCGACCTGTTCGCGGGGACCGGGGCGCTGGGGATCGAGGCCCTCTCGCGGGGAGCGAGCACCGCTCGGTTCGTCGACGCCTCGCCCGACGCGGTGGCCGCGATCCGTGACAACCTCGCGCGGAGCCGGAAGGAGGGTGTCGCGCAACGGGCAGATGTCTTGCGGGCCTTGCGATCCGGCCGTGGACCGGAGGATCCGTTCGACCTCGTCTTCGTGGATCCGCCGTACGAGACCCCCTCGGAGGACCTCGCGGCGTGTCTGGCGGAGCTCGACCGTGGGTGGCTACCCGACGACGGCTGGACGGTGATCGTGACCCGGGGTCAGAAGGGCTCCCTGCCTGCGGTTCCGTTACACTGGGCCGTCGCGAGGCAGCTCCGGTACGGGGACAGCCTCCTGACCCTTTACCGGGAGGTTGGATGGGCCTGACCGC
>DASQKC010000175.1:0-13092 GCA_035630755.1 Actinomycetota bacterium
GGATCCGTGACTTCCGCGGCCTGGACGCCAAGGCGTTCGATGGGCGAGGGAACTACACGTTCGGGTTGAC
This sequence comes from Actinomycetota bacterium, assembly GCA_035630755.1. Classification (GTDB taxonomy): domain Bacteria; phylum Actinomycetota; class UBA4738; order UBA4738; family HRBIN12; genus AC-51. Next base: position 71 of record DASQKC010000175.1, read on the forward strand.
CGAGCAACTGGTCTTCCCGGAGATCGATTACGACAAGGTGCTGAAGGTGCGCGGGATGGACATCACGATCGTGACCACCGCGCATGACGACGACGAGGGCCGGGCGTTGCTGCTGGCCGCGGGGTTCCCCCTCGCGGTCGAGCGGGCGCCGGCCGGCTGAGAGGACTGAGCGTGGCGAAGAAGGCGCTGATCAACAAGCAGCAGGCGAAGCCCAGGTACCGGGTCCGGGCCTACACGCGCTGCCAGCGGTGCGGGCGCCCGCGTGCGGTCTTCAAGCGGTTCATGTTGTGCCGGATCTGCTTCCGCGAGCTGGCGCACCTGGGCGAGATGCCGGGGGTGACGAAGTCCTCATGGTGACCACGGCACGCTTCTCCTCGAACATCTCCGACCCCATCGCGGACCTGCTCACGCGGATCCGCAACGCGAACCTCGCGGCCAAGGAGGACCTCGCGGTGCCGGTGTCGAAGGCCTCCAAGGCTATCCTGGAGATCCTGCAGGCCGAGGGCTACATCGGCGGGTACTCGCACGAGGGCGACGGCGTGGACCAGGCGTTCCGCGTCGCCCTGAAGTACGGTCCCCGCCGGCAGCGGACCATCACGGGGCTGCGCCGGGTCTCCACGCCCGGGCGCCGCGTGTACCGGGGCCGCCGGGAGCTCCCCCGCGTGATGGGGGGGCTGGGGATCGCCATCGTCTCCACGTCCCGCGGCGTGATGACGGACCGGGAGGCCGCCCGCGCAGGCATCGGCGGCGAGATCGTGGCGTACGTGTGGTGAGGGACGGATGAGTCGGATCGGCAAGCAACCCATCGAGATCCCCGGCGGGGTCGAGGTCAGCGTGGGCGACGGCAACGTCGTCACCGTGACCGGCCCGCGCGGCAGCCTGTCCCAGACCATGCACGCGGACATGGCGATCGTGAGCGCCGACGGCCAGGTCCGTGTCGAGCGCCCGGACGACGAAGGGTTCCACCGGGGCCTGCACGGGCTCACGCGCACGCTGATCGCCAACATGGTGCTCGGCGTCACGCAGGGCTTCGAGAAGCGGCTCGCGATCGTGGGCGTCGGCTACCGCGCCGCGTTGAAGGGCAAGGACCTCGAGATCCAGGTGGGGTACTCGCACCCCGTGGCCGTGCCGCAACCCCAGGGCATCGAGTTCGAGGTGCCGGCGCCCACCCAGATCGTGGTGCGCGGCAACGACAAGGCCCAGGTGGGCGAGGTGGCCGCGAACATCAGGAAGATCCGCAAGCCCGAGCCGTACAAGGGCAAGGGGATCCGGTACGAGAACGAGGTCGTCCGCAAGAAGGCGGGCAAGGCCGCGAAGGGAGCTGCGTGATGGAGGCGGGGACGAAGCGGGCCGGACGGCTGCGCCGACACCGCCGCGTGCGCAAGAAGGTTGGCGGCGCCTCGACGCGGCCGCGCCTGGCGGTGTTCCGGTCGAACCGGCACATCTACGCGCAGCTGATCGACGACGTGGGAGCCACCACGCTCGTAGCGGCCTCCGACGCCGAGGTCGGCGCGGGGTCGCCGATCGAGCGGGCGAAGGCCGTCGGCGGGCTGATCGCCACCCGCGCCAAGGAGGCCGGGATCGACCGGGCCGTGTTCGACCGCGGCGGGCGCCGGTACCACGGGCGGGTCGCCGCCGTGGCCGACGGGGCCCGTGAAGGAGGACTGCAGATCTGATGCGACGGTACGACGCGAGGAACGAGGAGAAGAGCCCGTTCGAAGAGCGGGTCATCTCGATCAACCGGGTGGCCAAGGTCGTGAAGGGTGGCCGTCGGTTCTCCTTCGCCGCGCTCGTCGTCGTGGGTGACGGCGCGGGTCGCGTCGGCCTGGGCTACGGCAAGGCCAAGGAGGTGCCGGCCGCGATCGCGAAGGGCGTCGAGCTGGCCCGGCGCGGCATGTTCGAGGTGCCGATGATGGGCACCACGATCCCGCACGAGATCGTCGGGCACGCGGGGGCGGGCACCGTCCTGCTGAAGCCGGCCGCGCCCGGGACCGGGGTCATCGCCGGCGGTCCCGTCCGCGCGCTCGTGGAGTGCGCCGGGATCAAGGACATCCTGTCGAAGTCGATGGGCTCGTCCAACCAGATCAACATCGTCAAGGCGGCGGTCGCGGGTCTGCAGGGCCTGCGCAAGCCCGCCGAGATCGCGCGCCTGCGTGGCCGCGACGTCCACGACGTCGCGCCCCGGCCGATGCTCGAGGCGATCGCGGCCGCCGAGACGAGGATCAACGCGGCGCGGGCCGAGGCCCTGCAGGAGCAGTACGGCGTGACCGAGGAGAAGCCCCAGCAACCGCGCGGAGGCCGTCGATGACCCAGCTCAAGGTCACCCAGGTCCGCAGCCTGATCGACCGGCCCAAGGATCAGAAGGACACGGTCCGACGCCTCGGGCTGCATCGGATCAACGACTCCGTGGTCCAGGAGGACCGCCCGGACATCCGCGGCATGATCGCGAAGGTCCGGCACCTCGTCACGGTCGAGGAGGTCGAGGGCACGTGAAGCTCCATCACCTGCGCCCCGCCGAGGGCGCCAAGAAGGAACGGACGCGGGTCGGTCGCGGCCGCGCCGGCGCGCGCGGCAAGACCGCGGGCCGCGGCACGAAGGGCACGGGCGCACGCAAGAACGTCCCCGCCTACTTCGAGGGCGGCCAGATGCCGCTGCAGCGCCGCGTGCCCAAGCGCAAGGGCTTCACGAACCCCAACCGCGTCGAGTACGCGCCGGTGAACGTCGAGGTGCTCGAGCGGTACTTCGACGGGGAGGTCACTCCGGCGGCCCTGGTCGCGCACGGTCTGGCCCACAAGGGCGCGAAGGTGAAGATCCTCGGTCGCGGGGACCTCACGAAGGCCCTCACCGTGACCGCCCACGCGTGCTCCGCCACGGCCCGGACGAAGATCGAGGCCGCAGGCGGGCGCATCGAGCTGATCGACTGACGGGGTAGGCTGATCGGGCCGTGCTGCGCGCCTTCCTCAACTCCTTCCGGGTTCCGGACCTCCGGAACAAGATCTTCTTCACGCTGTTCATCATCGCCGTCTACCGGTTCGGCTCGCACGTCCCGGTGCCGGTGGTGGACGTCTCGTCGCTGCAGGGCACGCAGTCCTCGGGCTTCCTCGCGCTGATCGACCTGTTCTCGGGCGGAGCGCTCACGCAGCTGTCGGTGTTCTCGCTCGGGATCATGCCCTACATCACGAGCACGATCATCATGCAGCTGCTGACGGTCGTGATCCCCAAGCTCGCGCAGTGGCAGGAGCAGGGCGAGGCCGGTACGAAGAAGATCAACCAGTACACGCGCTACCTGACCGTCGTGCTCGCGATCCTGCAGGCGACCGGGCTCGTGTTCCTGTTCCACTCGGGCCAGCTGGGCGCCGACGTCTTCCCGGCGAACACCTTCGACACGGGCAACGTCCTGCTGATCGTGCTCGTCATGACCGCGGGCACCGCGCTGATCATGTGGCTGTCGGAGCTGATCACGCAGCGCGGCGTCGGCAACGGGATGTCGCTGCTGATCTTCACGAGCATCATCAGCCGCCTCCCCGCCGAGGGCGGGCAGATCTTCCAGACGGGCGGGATCTTCGCCCTGAGCGTCGTCCTGCTGATGGGCATCGGCATCGTGATGGCCGTCGTCTTCATGGACCAGGGCCAACGGCGCGTCCCGATCCAGTACGCGAAACGGGTCGTGGGACGGAAGATGACGACGGGCGCGTCAACCTACCTGCCGCTCAAGGTGAACCAGGCGGGCGTCATCCCGATCATCTTCGCCACGTCGGTCATCTACTTCCCGGTGCTGCTCGCGAGCGTGATCCAGGCGCCGTGGTTCCAGGACTTCGTGACGAACATCCTGCAGAACCCGCGGAGCTTCGTGTACATGCTGATCCTCACGGGGCTCATCGTGTTCTTCTCGTACTTCTACACGGCGATCCAGTTCAACCCCGAGCGAACGGCCGACAACCTGCGCAAGCAGGGCGGGTTCATCCCCGGCATCCGACCCGGGCCGCCGACGGCGCAGTACCTCACCGACATCCTCAACCGGATCACGCTGCCGGGGTCGCTGTTCCTGGCGCTGATCGCCCTGCTGCCGAACATCGTCTACGCCTTCTGGGCGATCGGGGCGGATCCGCAGCAGTTCCCGTTCGGCGGCACCTCGGTGCTCATCGCGGTGGGCGTCGCCCTCGAGACGATGAAGCAGATCGAGTCGCAGCTCATGATGCGGCACTACGAGGGCTTCCTCCGCGTCTGAGCGGAAGCGAGGACCCATGCGGTACGTGTTCCTCGGACTCCCGGGCGCCGGCAAGGGGACGCAGGCGCGGTTCCTGTCCGAGCGGCTCGGCATCCCGCAGGTCTCGACCGGCGACATCCTCCGCGAGCACGTGCAGGAGGGGACCTCGCTCGGCATCGAGGCGCGCACCTACATGGACCGCGGCGAATACGTGCCCGACGACCTCGTGGTGCGGATGGTGGAGGAACGTCTCGAGGAGCCCGACGCGACGAAGGGGTTCATCCTCGACGGATTCCCGCGGACCGTGCCCCAGGCGCGGGCGCTCGACGCGGCGCTCGCCGAGAACGAGACCCCCCTCGACCGGGTCGTGAAGTTCACGATCACCGACCCGATCGCCATCCGACGCATCGTCGGGCGGTACACGTGTGGGGTATGCAAGCGGACCTACCACGACCGGTGGAGCCCGCCCAAGAACGACCTCGCCTGCGACCACGACGGCGCGCCCCTCGAGAAGCGCACCGACGAGGACGAGCTCACCGTGAAGCGGCGGCTCGCCCTCTACCGCCAGCAGACCGAACCCCTCGAGGGGTTCTACGATGAGCGGGGGTTGCTCACCGAGGTCGACGCCGAAGCACCGGCCGCCGAGGTGTCCGAGCGGCTCGTGCGAGGACTCGCGGAGGCCGAGGGATGATCGAGCGCAAGTCGGGGGAGGAGCTGGCGCGCATGCGCCGCGCCGGCGAGATCGTGGCCGCCACGATCGACCGCGTGGTCGCCGCCGTCGCGCCCGGCGTGACGACGGCCGCGCTCGACCGCGTCGCCGCGGCGACGATCAGCGAGCACGGCGCCGAGCCCTCGTTCCTCGGCTACGGCGGCGGACGCGGCCGGATCCCGTTCCCGGCCACGATCTGCGTGTCGATCGGCGACGAGATCGTCCACGGCATCCCCGCCGAGGACCGCGTGCTCGCCGAGGGGGACGTCGTGGCGCTCGACTTCGGCGCGATCTGGGAGGGCTTCCACGCCGACAGCGCGGTGACGGTGTTCGTCGGGGAGCCGCCGAGCGAGGATGCGGCGCGGCTCGTCCGCGAGACCGAGGCCGCGCTGCACGCGGCGATCGAGCGCGTCGTGCCCGGCGGTCGGCTCTCGGACATCGGCCACGCGATCGAGGCCCGGGCCGACGCCGCGGGCCTGGGCGTCGTGCGCGAGTACGGCGGTCACGGCATCGGCCGCAAGATGCACGAGGATCCGTTCATCCAGAACTGGGGGGCCGCCGGCCGCGGGCTCGAGCTCCGGCCCGGCCTCACGATCGCGGTCGAGCCGATGCTGAACCTGGGCGAGGACGACACCGCGGTGCTCGAAGACGGGTGGACCGTGGTCACGGCCGACGGCTCCCTGAGCGCCCACTTCGAGCACACGCTCGCCGTCACCGAGGACGGCCACGAGATCCTGACCGCCCGGGGATGAACCGTAGCGTCTGCGCCGCAAGCCTTCCACGCGCGTGGACATCCGTGCGCGCACGGCCCTATACTGACTGCCCGCCTCGTTCGGAGCCGTGTTCTGCGCGCCTGCGAAGGGGGGATCCCGGAATCGGAAAGCTGGAGCGTGGCCAAGGACGACGTCATCGAGGTCGAGGGGACCGTCGTAGAGCCCCTGCCCAACGCCATGTTCCGGGTCGAGTTGGACAACGGGCACAAGGTGCTCGCCCACATCTCCGGGAAGATGCGGATGCACTACATCCGGATCCTCCCCGGCGATCGGGTGCGCGTGGAACTGTCGCCGTACGACCTCACCCGGGGTCGCGTGGTCTACCGCTACAAGTGAGAGGAACCAGATGAAGGTCCGTCCGTCGGTCAAGAGGATCTGCGATCGGTGCAGGGTGATCCGGCGTCGCGGACGGGTCATGGTCATCTGCACGAACCCCCGGCACAAGCAGCGGCAGGGATAGGGAGGACCGCACATGGCTCGTATCGCAGGCGTCGACCTCCCCCGCGACAAGCGGCTGGACATCGCGCTCCGCTACATCTACGGCGTCGGCGCCACCAGCGCCATGAAGATCGTCGAGGGGACGAACATCGACGGCGCCACGAAGGTCCGCGATCTGTCCGAGGACGAGGTCGCGAAGGTCCGCGCCTACATCGACGCGAACCTCAAGGTCGAGGGTGACCTCCGCCGGGAGGTGGCCCAGGACATCAAGCGCAAGATCGAGATCGGGTGCTACCAGGGCATCCGCCACCGCCGTTCATTGCCGGTCAGGGGTCAGCGCACGCACACGAACGCGCGCACCCGCAAGGGCCCGAAGAAGGCCATCGCCGGCAAGAAGAAGGCCACGAAGAAGTAAGGGAACCGGATGGCGAAGCCCAAAGCGAAGAAGACGAAGCGTCGCGAGAAGAAGAACGTCCTGCACGGGCAGGCGCATATCAAGTCGACCTTCAACAACACGATCGTCACCATCACCGACCAGCAGGGCAACACGCTCAGCTGGGCGAGCGCCGGGAACGTCGGGTTCAAGGGCTCCCGCAAGTCCACCCCGTTCGCCGCGCAGCTCGCAGCCGAGAAGGCCGCCCGCGCGGCCCAGGAGCACGGCCTGCAGAAGGTCGATGTCTTCGTGAAGGGCCCGGGATCGGGCCGCGAGACCGCGATCCGCTCGCTCGCCGCGACCGGGCTCGAGATCGCCGGGATCCAAGACGTCACGCCGGTGCCGCACAACGGCTGCCGGCCGCGCAAGCGCCGCCGCGTCTGACGCGGCAGCACCCGGCGCGCGTACCGCGCGCCGGGACACCCAACGGGCGGGGTCGAAGTGGATGAACCCCCGCCGAGGAGGGATGCACGTTGTTCATCGTCGCCAGGCCGCAGATCAGCGAAGAGGTCCTCTCGCCGATCCGGTCCAAGTTCAGCATCGAGCCGCTCGAGCCCGGGTTCGGGTACACGGTCGGTAACTCGCTGCGCCGCACGCTCCTGTCGTCGATCCCCGGCGCCGCGATCTCGTCCGTCCGCATCGACGGCGTGCTCCACGAGTTCACGACGGTCCCGAAGGTGTCCGAGGACGTCACCGACATCATCCTGAACCTGAAGGAGCTGGTGGTCCGCTCCGATCTCGACGAGCCGACCGCGATCTACCTGAAGGCCAAGGGCCCGGCCGAGGTCACCGCCGGTGACGTCGCGCCGCCCGCGGGCATCGAGGTCCTGAACCCCGACCTGCACCTCGCCAGCATCGGCAAGGGCGGGGCCCTCGAGATGGAGATGACCGTCGAGCGCGGCGTCGGGTACCGCATGGCCGACCGCAACAAGAAGGCCCGCGACCCGATCGGCGTGATCCCGGTGGACTCGCTGTTCTCACCGGTCCGCAAGGTCAGCTACGCGGTCGAGAACACGCGGGTCGAGCAGATGACCGACCGCGATCGCCTGATCCTCGACGTGGAGACCGACGGGTCGATCACGCCCCGCGAGGCGCTGGCGTCGGCGGGCGGCACGCTGCTGGAGCTCGTCCAGCTCTTCTCCGACCTCGCCGAGGCCGCGAGCGTCTCGGTCGGACCGGCCGAGGACGAGGAGCTCCCGGGCGACTTCCAGATCACGATCGAGGAGCTCAACCTGTCGGTGCGCTCCTACAACTGCCTGAAGCGCGAGGGCATCAACACCGTGGGCGACCTGGTGCTGAAATCCGAGTCCGAGCTCATGGATATCCGCAACTTCGGGCAGAAGTCGATCGACGAGGTGAAGGCCAAGCTCGAGGAGCTCGGCCTGGGCCTGCGGGAGGAGTGAGGCGGTCGTGCCCACGCCCAAGAAGGGTCCACGCCTCGGCTCCGGCCCCGCCCACCAGCGCCTGATGCTCTCCACGCTGGCCAAGCAGCTGTTCACGCACGATGCCATCGACACCACGGTGGCCAAGGCCAAGCTGCTGCGCCCCTACGCGGAGAAGATCATCACGAAGGCGAAGAAGGGCGACCTTGCGTCGCGCCGGGAGGTCCTGAAGGACATCCCCGACCGCGACGTCGTGGCCCACCTGTTCCACGACATCGGCCCGCGGTTCGCCGACCGGCCCGGTGGCTACACGCGGATCATGAAGCTCGGTCCCCGCAAGGGCGACGGGGCCGAGATGGCTCGCATCGAGTTGGTCGAGCGCGGCGACTGATCGCTCCGCAGACCACCGTTCCACGGCGACCCGGGTCCGCGCGGACCCGGGTCGTTCCATACTCGGGGCCATGACGCGCACGATCCGGATGACCGTGGCGTACGACGGGACGGGGTTCCACGGCTGGGCGGCGCAGCGTGACCCCCAGCTCCGCACGGTGGCGGGGGTGCTCCACGATCACCTCGAGCGGATCCTCGGCGACCGTCCGCGGCTGACGGTGGCCGGCAGGACCGACGCCGGCGTCCACGCGCGCGGCAACGTGATCTCGTTCCCCGTCCAGGGACGCGTGACGGCCGTCCGTCTCGCGAGGGCGCTCAACGCCGCGCTCGCCCCCGAGGTGGTCGTCCGTGACGCCGCCGAGGTCGCGTCCACGTTCAGCGCCCGCTTCTCGGCCACGGCGCGCGAGTACGCTTACCGGATCGACACGGCGCCGGTCCCCGACCCCTTCACCGCACGGTTCGTCTGGCATCGCCCCGGCGACCTGCACCTCCCGTCGATGCGGGCGGCCGCCAGGACGCTGGCGGGGGAGCACGACTTCGCGTCCTTCTGCCGCCATCCGGGCGCCGGACGGTCGACGGTCCGACGTCTCGAACGCGCCACGGTGCGACGCGACGGCGACCTGTTCGCGCTGGGGTTCCGGGCGGACGCGTTCCTGCACCAGATGGTCCGTTCGCTCGTGGCCGCGATCGTCGGGGTCGGGCGGGGCGCCGCCACGATCGACGAGCTCGCGCGGATCCTCGCCGCCGCGGACCGACATGCGAGCAAGGGGCGGCTCGCGCCCCCGCGCGGACTCACCCTGGAACGGGTGGTGTACGGGCGTCGCCCGGAGGGCCGGCCGGCCACCTCCGGGCGACGGTAGACCGGCTCAGCAGCAGCCGGGTGGGCAACAACCGCCGTCGTTCATGCCGCGCCTCCTTCCGTCGTGCCGCGGCCATCCATCGATGGCCGTCGATACCTTGACGAATGTATCGACATCTGTCAATGTCTCGCCGTGGCAACCCGACCCATCGCCGTCCTGGAACCGACCTCCGCCGTCGCGTGCTGCGCGCCGGTCGCCGGGAGCGGGCTCAGCGACGCCGAGGCCGAGGCGACCGCGCACCTGTTCAAGGCGCTGGCCGACCCGGCGCGCGTGCGCATCCTGAACGTCCTCGCCACCCAGCGCGACGCCGTCTGTGGCTGCGACCTCGAGGCGCCGCTCGACCTGTCGCAGCCCACCGTCAGCTTCCACCTGAAGAAGCTCCACGAGGCAGGTCTGCTGGATCGGGAGAAGCGCGGGGTGTGGGTGTACTACTCGTTGAACGTCGAGGCGGCGCGCCGGCTCTCCGGCGTGCTCCGGTTCGGGAGGGGGACGCGATGAGCGAGCTGCGCGAGCAGGTGCGGGCGCGGTACGCGCGGGCGGCGACGACGGTCCTGACGGGAGCGGGCGCGGCCGAGGACGCGACGGGTGACGGCTGCTGCGACCCGCAGGAGGGGCTCGGCGTCCAGCTGTACGACGTGCTGCAGCGCGACGAGCTCCCCGCGGACGCGGTCCTCGCGAGCCTCGGGTGTGGCAACCCGACCGCCGTGGCCGAGCTCCGCGAGGGCGAGACGGTGCTCGACCTGGGGTCGGGCGGCGGGATCGACGTGCTCCTCTCGGGGCGGCGGGTCGGGCCCACCGGGAAGGCCTACGGGCTCGACATGACCGACGAGATGCTGGCGCTCGCCCGGGCGAGCGCGGCCGACGCCGGCGCGACCAACGTCGAGTTCCTGCGCGGGCTCATCGAGGACATCCCGCTCCCCGACGCGAGCGTGGACGTCGTCATCTCGAACTGCGTGATCAACCTGTCGACCGACAAGCCGGCGGTGATCCGGGAGATCGCGCGGGTGCTGCGGCCCGGCGGACGGGTGGGGGTGAGCGACGTGGTGGCCGACGACCACCTGACGCCCGACGACCGAGCGGCCAGAGGCTCCTTCGTCGGTTGCATCGCAGGCGCTCTCAGCTTCTCTGAGTACGGGGAGCTCCTGCTCTCGGCCGGTCTGGTCGACATCGAGGTCGACGCCACCCACGAGATGACCGATGGCATGTACGGCGCGATCGTACGGGCGCGCAAGCCCCGCTGAGCGTGCTTTGACGCCTCCCGCGTCCCGCGGGTAGCCTGGGTGACCGGTCGGCCCGTGCGGGCCGACATCTCCACGTGATGAAGACCTACTCTCCGAAGCCTGACCACATCCAGCGCGCCTGGTTCGTCGTGGACGCCGACGGCGTTGTGCTCGGCCGCCTGGCGACGGAGGTCGCGACCCTGCTGCGCGGCAAGCACAAGCCGATGTTCGCCCCGCACATGGACACGGGCGATCACGTGATCGTCGTCAACGCCGACAAGGTCGCGTTGACGGGCAACAAGGCGAAGGACAAGATCGCCTACCGGCACTCGGGCTACCCGGGCGGTATCACCGGCGTGTCCTACGGCGACCTCATCGCCACGCGACCCATCGCGGCGATCGAGCGCGCGGTCCGCGGCATGCTCCCCAAGAACAGCCTGGGCCGCCAGATGATCAAGAAGCTGCATGTGGTCCCCGGCCCGGAGCACCCCCACGCCGCCCAGCAGCCGACGGTCCTCGCGCTCGGTGAGCGACCGGCGTGGCGCGGCCTCCCGTCCACGCCCGCACCCGCGGCCCCGGCGCCGATGGTCGCGCCGACGCCGGCCCCCGTCGTCGAGGAGCCCGTGACCGAGGCGCCGGCGGTCGCCGAGAAGCCCGCCGCGAAGAAGACCACGGCCAAGGAGCCCGCCGCCAAGAAGCCTGCCGCGAAGAAGACCACGGCCAAGAAGCCCACAGCGAAGAAGCCCGCCGTCGCGAAGAAGCCCTCGGCGAAGAAGCCCGCGAGCGCGAAGAAGACCACGGCCAAGAAGCCCGCCGCCGCGAAGAAGACCACCGCCAAGAAGCCCGCCCCAAAGGACAGCGAGGAGTAACCCATCGTGCCGACCGCCACCGCCGCGAAGCTCACGACCGGACGCCGCAAGGAAGCGGTCGCGCGCGTCCGGCTCCTCCCCGGCAGCGGGGAGATCACGGTGAACGGTCGGCCGCTCGACGAGTTCTTCCCGACGCGGGTGCACCGGATGGTCGCCCGCTCGCCGCTGGTGCTCACCGGGCGCGAGCGCGACCACGACATCGCCGTCACCGTGCGCGGCGGCGGCGTGGCCGGCCAGGCCGGCGCCGTCCGGTTGGGGATCGCGCGAGCGCTGATCGACCAGGAGCCGGACCTGCGGGCGCAGCTGAAGGCCGAGGGGTTCCTCAGGCGCGACGCACGCGAGAAGGAGCGGCGCAAGTACGGGCTGAAGAAGGCCCGCAAGGCGCCGCAGTACTCGAAGCGCTAGGCGTCGTCGCTCGCGGGCTCCTGGACGTCGGCGTCCGTCACCGCGAACGCACCCGATTCCATCGCGTCGACCACCGCGCGGGCCTTCGCCTCGTCGTCGGTTTTCACGAACACGTACGCGGGCCCGGCCGGGTAGGCCATGTCCTCGCTCCCACCCTTCACCAGCGCGCTGATCCCCTCGGCTTCGAGGCGGGCGACCATCAGATCGGCGGCCACACGGTCGCCGGAGGCGTAGACGCGGACGAGTTCGCTCATGACCGCATGCTCCCACAGGTCGCGATCGTGCGGGGGTCCTCGCGGTAGGGTGCCGCCCGATGGCGAGGCTCTTCGGGACCGACGGCATCCGCGGCCGCGCGGGTGAGGACCTCACCGACGACCTCGCCCGCCGGGTCGGCGCCGCCGCCGTCGCCGTCCTCCGTCGCCACGGCGAAGGCCACCCCACCGTCGTGGTCGGCCGCGACCCTCGGGCGTCGGGGACCTGGCTCGAGTCCGCGCTCGTGTGGGGGATCACCGCCGCCGGCGGCGACGTGCTGCTCGCCGGCGTCGAGCCCACGCCCGCGGTCGCGTTCCTGACGACGGACCTCGGCGCCTCGAGCGGCGTCGTGATCTCGGCGTCCCACAACCCACCGGAGGACAACGGCATCAAGTTCTTCTCCCGGCACGGCACGAAGCTGCCGGACGCGATCGAGGACGAGATCGAGGCGGCGATGGACGCCCCGCCGACGGCCGAGCGGGTCGGGAGCGTCCGCGAGCTCTCCGAGGAGGGGCGCGAGCGCTACCTCGCGCACCTCGTCGCCTGCGCGTCCGCGCGCCTGGACGGGATGCGCCTGGTCGTGGACTGCGCCAACGGCGCGGCCTCGTGGATCGCGCCCGAGCTCCTACGCCGGCTCGGCGCCCACGTCACCCCGATCCACGCCGACCCCGACGGCGCGAACATCAACGACGGCAGCGGCGCGCTGCACCCGGAGGTGGTCGCCGCCGAGGTCGTTCGCCGCGGCGCGGAGGCGGGCCTCACGCTGGACGGCGATGCCGACCGGGCGCTGTTCGCCGACGCCCTCGGCGACGTGATCGACGGTGACCAGGTCCTCGCGGCGTGCGCGGTCGCGATGCGGCTGGACGGCTCGCTCGAGGGCGACGCGGTCGTCGGCACCGTGATGTCGAACGTCGGGTTCCTGCGTGCCATGGCCCGCGAAGGCATCCGCGTGATCCAGGCGCCCGTCGGCGACCGGTACGTCCTCGAGGAGATGGAGGCCTCCGGCGCGGTCCTGGGGGGCGAGCCGAGCGGGCACGTGATCTTCCGCCGCCAGGCCACCACCGGCGACGGGCTGCTGACCGCC
>DASQKC010000176.1:0-19186 GCA_035630755.1 Actinomycetota bacterium
CTCGTGCTGATGCTCGTGTTCTCGTGGCAGCTCGCGCTCGCCGTGGTGCTGCTGATGGTCCCGATGGTGGCGATCATGGGCTCGATGCAGCAGCGGCTGTCAGCCGCGTTCAACACGGCACGCACGCGCGTGGGCGAGATGCTCTCGGAGGTCAGCGAGTCGGTGATGGGCGCGGCGGTCGTCCGCGCCTACGGTCTGGACGACGAGGCGCACGCTCGCGTCAAACGGGCGATCCGCAACCGGTACGACGCCGAGGTGGTGGCGCACTTCCGTGCCGCCACGTTGTGGCCGCTGTCGACCGTCTTCTACGCGATCTCGCTCGCGATGATCATCGCGCTGGGCGCGTGGTTCGGCGTGTCGTGGGGGCTCTCGTTCGGCTCGGCCACGGCGTTCCTGTTCCTGGCCGACATCTTCCTGTCGGTGTTCCAGGACATCCCCGAGATCTACAGCGAGACCCAGACCGCGATCGCCGGCTGGCGGAAGATCCTGGCCGTGCTCGACCTGCCGATCGAGGTCGAGGAGCCGGCCGAGGGCGTCGCGCTCCCCTCGGGCGCGCTGTCGGTCCTCGCGGACGACGTCCGCTACCGCTACCGCACGGGCCCCGAGGTCCTGCACGGGATCTCGTTCCCTGTCTCCCCGGGCGCACACGTCGCGATCGTGGGACAGACCGGGTGCGGGAAGTCCACCTTCGTGAAGCTCCTCGCCCGCCTGGCCGACCCCACCGAGGGCGACGTGCGGATCGGCGACCTCGACCTGCGGCAGGTCGAGCCCACGTCGCGGCGCGCGAGGATCCGGATCGTGCCCCAGGACGGCTTCCTGTTCGACACGACGGTCCGCGAGAACGTGCGGTACGGGCGCGAGGACGCGACGGATCGTGACATCGAGACCGCGTTCGAGGAGCTCGGGCTCGGCGGGTGGGTCGCCGACCTGCCCGACGGCCTGGCGACCCGGGTGGGCGAACGCGGCGAGGCCCTGTCGGTGGGCGAACGCCAGCTCGTCGCGCTGGTGCGCGCGCAGCTCGGGGACCCGGGCCTGCTGATCCTCGACGAGGCGACGAGCGCGGTGGACCCGGCGACCGAGCGCCGGATCACCGAGGCTCTGCGCCGCGTGAGCCAGGGCCGCACCACCGTCACGATCGCGCACCGCCTGTCGACCGCCGAGGCCGCCGACGAGGTGTTCGTGTTCGACGCCGGGCAGCTGGTCCAGCGCGGGACGCACGCCGAGCTCGTGGCGACCCCCGGCGTCTACGCGTCCCTGCACGAGAGCTGGCTCGGCAACACGGCCGCCGACGCCGACGACGCGCCGGTCCCGTGATGGACGACCCGCTCCAGGAGCTCCGCGACCAGGCGGCCGAGGCCCTGTTCCCCGTGGAGGGGACGATCCGGGTGGACGGGCTCGAGGCGCCCGCGACCGTGACCCGCACCGCGTTCGGCATGCCGATCATCGAGGCCGCGAGCCAACACGACCTCTGGTTCGTGCAGGGGATGGTCACCGCCGACGAACGCCTGCCCCAGATCGACCTGGCACTCCGCGCGGCGAACGGACGACTGAGCGAGGTCTTCGGGGCGCTCACGCTCGACGTCGACCGGTTCACGCGGACGATCGGGCTGCACCTGGCCGGCGGCGCGCTGGCGTCACGCTGGGACGAGGCCGACCACGCGATGCACGCGAGGTTCCGCGAGGGCGTCCGCTCCTGGCTGGCCGTGGCCCCGGCGCCGCCGCTCGAGTACCGCATGCTGGGCGGCGCGCCGAAGCTCCCCGAGGACGCCGCCGCCTGGGCGTCGTGCTTCGCCTACCTCGCGTGGGGGTTGTCGAACAACCACGAGACCGAGCTGCTCCGGGCGCGGATCCGTGACCACGCCGGCGAGGAGGTCATGCGCCTGCTCGTGCCGCGCACGGCCGGGCGTGACGGCCGCGGCTCGAACGCGTGGGCCGTGGCGGGCGAGCGGACCGCGAGCGGTCGGCCGCTGCTGGCGAACGACCCCCACCTGCTGGCGCTACAGCCGGGCGCCTGGATCCCGATGCACCTGCGGGCGCCCGGTTACGACGTGCGGGGCGTCGCGCTGACCTTCGCGCCGGGGATCGTGCTCGGCGCCACCACCCGGCACGCCTGGGGCGCCACGAACGTGACCGGTGACGTCCAGGACCTGTTCGAGGTCGGCGACGACGACGTGACCGGCGTGCGGCGGGAGCTGATCACGGTCCTCGGCGAGACCGAGCCGCACGCCGTCGAGGTCCGCGAGACACGGCACGGCCCCATCCTCGACCGGGTCCCCGTCGGCGTCACCGCGACCGCGTACGACGACGTCGAGCGTCCGCTCGCCCTGCGGTGGGCGGGCACCGAACACGGCCTGCGCCCGACCACGGTCCTGCGGATCGCCGCGGCCGAGGACTTCGCCGCGTTCCGCGACGCCGTCGCGGAGGTCGGATGCCCGGGGCAGAACTTCGTCTACGCCGACGCCGATGGCCACATCGGCGTGCAGGTCACGGGGGCGCACCCCATCCGGCGACACGGCGACGGGACGGTCCCCCTGCCCGACCACGGGTGGGACGGGTGGATCCCGGCCGCCCAGCTCCCGTGGCGGCTGGACCCGGAGGACGGCGTGATCGTGAGCGCGAACGACGGGCTCCTCGCGGCGGGGACCGAGCACCTGATCTCGGCCGACTTCCACCAGCCCCACCGAGCGATGCGCATCCACGAGCTCCTCGGCGCCACCGCGCGGCACGACGTGGGGTCGACCGCACGGGCCCAGCGCGACACCGTCTCGCTCGCGGCGCGGGCCACGGTCCCCCTGCTGCTCGACCGCGTCCCGTCGGCCTCGGCCTACCTCGCCAACTGGGACCACGACCTCGGCGCGGACTCCGTGCCGGCGGCGATCTTCGAGGTCTGGACCGAGGCGATCGCCCGGCGCGCGCTGGCCCCCCACCTGCCCCCGTCGGTCTTGACCGCCTACCTGGCGTCGATCGAGACGTGGCGGTGCGCGGTGCTCCCGGCGATGCTCCGCGACGCGCACCCCTGGCTCGATGCCGCCACGCTCGCGGCGGCGCTGGACGACGCCCTGGCCGAGCTCGGGGACCCCATCCCGGCCTGGGGGCAGATACACCGGCTGCGACTGGCGCATCCGCTGGCGCGGATCCCCGGCCTGGGACCGCTGTTCACGGCGGTGGACGAGCCGATGGGCGGGGACGAGCAGACGGTGGCGGCCGCTGGCGCGGACGGGGTCGCCGGGCGGACCGCCGCCGTGATCGCGTCGGTCCGGATGGTCTGGGATCTGGCCGACCCGCACGCGACGGTGCCGGTCCTGCCCGCGGGGATCAGCGGCAACGTGGCGTCGCCACACTGGGCCGACCAACGCGACGCCTACCGCGACGCGACAGCGCCGCCGGAGGTGGCCCCCACCGTCCTCACGCTGGCGCCCTAGCCGCTACCATCTCGGGCCATGCCGGAGTCCCGCGGTCGCAAGAAGTCGGCCAGCCGCCGCTACCAACTCGAGCCCGACCGGAAGAAGCCGACCCGCGCCAGCCCCGTCTGGTTCGCGCCGCTGATGGTCGTGATCATGCTGGTCGGGGTGGCCGTGATCGTCTGGAACTACACCCGGGCGGACTCGGCGTCGAACTCAACCCTGTTCGTGGGGCTCGGCCTCATCGGCGCCGGCTTCTTCGGCATCACGTTCTGGAAGTAGGACGCCCGGCCCCCCCTCAGATCACAGAGCTGTGATCTTCCACAGCGGTTGTCCACATGGTGGAAAGCCGCGGGACCGTCTCCGGCCGTTCACATCTTGTGGAAAACGTGGGTGGAAGGCGGTGGGGAACGGTGGACAACCCTGTGGGGATCGCCGCCGGAGGCGCTCAGGCCCCGGTCGTACGCCGCTCCACCTGCATCTTCTCGCCGCAGTGCCGCGGGATCTGCAGCTCGCCCAGCTTCGAGACGCGCAGCTCGGTGCCGCACTCGGAACACACCAGGACGACGTCCAGATCCTCCACGTCCTCGGGTTCGCGTGGGGCCGGCGCGTCGTCGAGGACGCCCGGCGCCTGGTGTGCGAGGCTCCGGAGCGTGGCCGTGCCGACCTTCCAGATCGCGTACGCCACGAGCGGCGCGGTGAGCCACACGAGCCAGGTCGGCATGGGGTCCAGCCTCCCACACCCGCCCCGGTCACACGCTGTTCACCCGGCGTTCAGGGTGTCGTATGCTCCGGCCCGAGGCGAACCAGGCCGGCGGCGACGCTCCCGCGACGCCCTCCGGAGGAGGGGATAACACCCACGACCGCACGTCACGGACCGCCCCGGTCCGCGCGCGTCCCCCTCGTCCCCGATCCACCACCCTGGGAGGTAGCCCTCGCATGTCCGATCCGGTGCGCGACCTGATGACGCAGGTCGTCGAGAAGAACCCCGGTGAACCCGAGTTCCACCAGGCGGTGCACGAGGTCGCGGAATCGGTCGAGCTGGTCCTGGCCCGCGACGCGCGCTACCGCGACCACATGCTCTTCGAGCGGATGGTCGAGCCCGAACGGGTGGTGATGTTCCGGGTCCCGTGGGTCGACGACGAGGGCCGGATCCACGTGAACCGCGGGTTCCGCGTGGAGATGAGCAGCGCGATCGGGCCGTACAAGGGGGGCCTGCGGTTCCACCCGTCAGTGAACCTCGGGATGCTGAAGTTCCTCGCCTTCGAGCAGGTCTTCAAGAACGCCCTGACGACGCTGCCGATGGGCGGGGGCAAAGGCGGCGCCGACTTCGACCCCAAGGGCCGCTCCGACGCCGAGGTGATGCGGTTCTGCCAGTCCTTCATGACCGAGCTCCAGCGCCACATCGGCCCGTTCACCGACGTCCCCGCGGGCGACATCGGGGTCGGCGGTCGGGAGATCGGCTTCCTGTTCGGCCAGTACAAGAAGATCCGCAACGAGTTCTCGGGGGTGCTCACCGGCAAGGGGATGAACTGGGGCGGGTCGCTCGTGCGCCCGGAGGCCACCGGGTACGGCGCCGTGTACTTCGCCGCGGAGATGCTCGGGACCCGCGGCGAGCACCTCGAGCGCAAGGTCTGCCTCGTGAGCGGCTCGGGCAACGTGGCGCAGTACACGGTCGAGAAGCTGCTGGATCTGCACGCGACGCCGGTCACCCTGTCGGACTCGATCGGGTTCATCCACGACCCCGACGGGATCGACCGCGAGAAGCTCGCGTGGGTGATCGAGCTGAAGGAGGTCCGGCGCGGCCGGATCGCCGAGTACGTCGACCGGTTCCCGGGGGCCACGTTCACGCCCACGCCGCGCGCCGGGGCGAACCCGATGTGGGCGATCCCAGCCGACTGCGCGTTCCCGAGCGCCACCCAGAACGAGATCAACGCCGAAGACGCCGCCAACCTGCTCGCCGGCGGCGTCTACGTCGTGAGCGAGGGCGCGAACATGCCCACGGTCCCCGAGGGCGTCGAGAAGTTCATCGCCGACGGGATCCTGTTCGGGCCGGGCAAGGCCGCGAACGCGGGCGGCGTGGCGGTGAGCGGGCTGGAGATGTCGCAGAACGCCGAGCGGCTCACGTGGACGCGCGAGCAGGTCGACGAGCGGCTGCACCACATCATGCATCAGATCCACGAGCAGTGCCGGATCACGGCCTCGCACTACGACGCGCCCGGGAACTACGTCCACGGCGCGAACATCGCGGGCTTCCTGAAGGTGGCCGACGCGATGCTCGACCAGGGCGTCGTCTAGATCTCGCGCAGCCCCGGCACGTTCGCGCGGAGGAAATCGATGATCACGCGCTGCTGCCGCACGTCCTCGTCGGTGACGTGTGACCCGTGGCCCGTCTCGAACCGGTACAGCTGGTGGGACGCCCCGCGCGCGGCGAGCCGGTCCACGTACGCGTACGCCTGCGCGGGCGGGCACCGCGAGTCGTGGTCGCCCACCACGAAGAGCACGGGCGCGCGCACGTCGTCGACGTAGGTGATCGGGTTCCCGCGTTCGTAGCGCTCGGGCTGCTCCTCGGGGCTCCCGCCGAACAGGGCGCGGTCCATCGCCTGCAGCGAGGGCGCCTCGTCCCGGTACGCCAGTTCGTAGTCGGCGACCGGGACCCCCGCGACGCCCGCCGTCCACAGGTCCGGGTTGCGACCGAGCTGCATCAGCGTGATGAAGCCCCCCCACGACCACCCGCCGACGACGGTGCGCGAGGGATCCACGTCGGGACGGCGGAGCACGTCACGCAGACCGGCGGTCACGTCGTCGACGTCGGTGAACCCCACGTCGCCGGTGAGCGCGTCGCGCCACGCGCGTCCGTACCCGGTGGAGCCGCGGTAGTTCGGCATCGCGACGAGGAAGCCGAGGTCGACGTAGGTCTGGACCTCCGGCATGTACCGGTCCTCGTAGAGCCAGTGCGGCCCCCCGTGGACGAACACCATCACCGGGTGCGGGCCCTCGCCCTCCGGCTCCACGATCCAGCCGTGCACGGTGTCGCCGCGGTCGTTCTCGTACCGCCAGTCGAGGAGCGGGCGGCCGGGCGGCGCGTCGCCGGCCACGGCGAGCACCTCGTCGCCCCGGTCGTCGAGCACGCGGACGACGCGTTCGCCGTCGACGTGAGTGAACCACACCGAGCCGTCGGGGCGGACCCGGGCGTCGTCGATCGCGCCCGCGGGCGTCGCGATCCGCGCCGTCGTGCCCGTCGCCAGCTCGTGGCGCCAGAGCTCATGCCGGCCGTCGAGCAGGTGCTGGAGCAGCAGCGCCTCACCGTCCGGCCACCAGTCGAGCGCCAGCACGTCGCCCGCGAGGCCGTGGGCGATCTCGGTCCAGTCGCCGGTCGCGAGGTCCCAGACCGCCGACGTGATCCGGTCGGCCGGCTCCACCCCCACCATCACCCGCTGGTCGCCGGGCACCGGCGACCACGCGGCGGCGATGACGGCGCTCGAGCCGTCGCCCCGCTCGCCGATCACGGCCCCGGTCCGGGGATCGATCACGCGGAGCGAGGGGTGGGTCAGGTCGCCGTGTTCGGCGTGCTGGGTCGCCAGGAGCGTGCCGTCGGCCGAGAGCGCCGCCACGTCGGGCCCGGGCACGCCGTACGCGCCCCAGATCGTGAGCCACTGGTCGCTCCGCGCCAGCTCGCGCACGGGCCCTCCGTCGATCGACGCGTAGACGGCGAAGCCCTCGCGGTCGCTGATCGCGGCGGCGACGACGCCGGGGCCCTGGGCCATGCCCTCGTTCCACCCCGTGGGGACGTCGCCGAGGAACGGTTCGCTCCCCCCACCCTCCCAGGGCTGCGCGAGCCATCGACCCGTCTCGTCGCCGGTGTCCTCCTGCCAGAAGACCACCTCGGCGCCGTCGCGCGAGGCGTAGCCCATCGTCACCCCGACCGGGTGGTCGGAGACCTGGCGGGTGGCGCCGGTCGCGACGTCGAGCGCGTGGACCTGCCACGTCCCGCTCTCGTTCGTCTCGTACACGGCGCGGTCCGGCGCGACGCGGGACCACAGGGGCAGGGTCAACTTGGGCGCGCGGTAGCGACGCTCCCACACGGGCATGTCGGTCATGCGCGAACGTTACACGGCGGTGCGACCGGCGGGACGGGCGTCGCGGATGGCCCGCCAGACCCGTTCGGGCGTGCACGGCAGGTCGACGTGGCGCACCCCCAGGTGCGCGAGCGCATCGACGACCGCGTTCTGGATCGCCGGCGTGGATCCGATCGATCCGGCCTCGCCGATCCCCTTCACGCCGAGCGCGTTCACGTGGGTCGGCGTCTCGGTGGACCACGTCTCGAGGTCCGGGAGATCGGCCGCGCTCGGCATGAGGTAGGCGGCGAGCGTGCCGGTGATCGGGTTCCCGTCCGTGTCGTAGCGCACCTCCTCGAACAGCGCCTGCGCGATCCCCTGCGCCATCCCCCCGTGCTGCTGGCCACGGACGAGGGCGGGGTTCAGGACGCGACCGCAGTCGTCGACGGCCACGAGCCGCACCAGACGCACGTCGCCCGTCTCCGTGTCGACCTCGACCACCGCGACGTGGGTCCCGAACGGGAACGTCGAGCCCGGGTCGCGCGTGGTGGCCGCGGCCGCCAGCTCGGTCCCGGACCGCGCGGCAGCCTCGGCGAGCGCGGACCACGTCACCGAGCGGTCCGGGGCCCCCGCCACGCGGAACCCACCGTCCACGGGCCCCTCGAGGTCCGCGACGTCCACCTCGAGCGTCGCGGCCGCGAGCGCCCGGCCCTGCCCGACGACGTCGTTCGCGCGCACCGCGACATTCGAGCCGGCGACCTGCAGGGAGCGCGACCCCCACGTGCCCTCGCCGCGCTCGACCTCGGCCGTGTCGGAGTGCACGACGGTGATCGAGGCCATCGGGACCGCGAGGACGCCGGCGGCGATCTGCGCGAGCGAGGTCTCGTGGCCCTGCCCGTGCGGCGAGATCCCGGTGCGGACCGTCACGGCGCCGCCGACGTCCACCGTGACCGCGGCGTGGTCCTTCGAGGGGAACGCCGTGATCTCGACGTAGCTCGCGACCCCGATCCCCAGCTGCAGTCGGTCGCCCGCCGCGCGGCGCGCCCGCTGGGCGCCCCGCAGATCCTCGACGCCCGCGCGCTCGAGCGCGTCGTCCAGGGGCAGCGCGTAGTCCCCGCTGTCGTAGGTCATGCCCGTCGCGGTCGTGAACGGGAACGCGTCGGGCGGCACGAGGTTGCGCCGGCGCAGCTCGACCGGATCGATGTCCAGCTCGGCCGCGACGAGGTCGATCGCGCGCTCCACCAGCGCGGTGGCCTCGGGCCGGCCGGCCCCGCGGTAGGCCATGACCGGCGTCGTGTTCGTGACGACGGCCCACCCGCGGTACGCGACCGCCGGCCAGCGGTACACGCCGGGTGACATCTCGCCGGTGGTCACGGGGAGGAACGCCCCGACCGGGTAGGCGCCCATGTCCGCCACGATCTCGGAGCGCAGCCCCACGAGCGTGCCGTCGCGTCGAGCCCCCACGGCCACCCGCTGCACCTGCGCGCGGCCGTGGTTCATCGACAGGAGGTTCTCCGACCGCGTCTCGATCCACCGCACGGGCCGTCCGAGCAGCTGCGCGGCGCGCGCCACCGCGAGGTACTCGGGATAAGTGAGCAGCTTCGCGCCGAACCCGCCCCCCACGTCGGGCGCGATGACGCGGATGCGGTCGCGGGCCACGTCGAACAGCTCGGCCAGGTCGCTCCGGACGTCGAACGGCACCTGGCTGCTCACCCAGACGGTCCAGCCATCCCGTTCGGGGATCACCACGATGCCGTTCGGCTCCATCGGCGCCGGGGCGACACGTTGGTTGACCAGGCGCTCGTGCACCACGACGTCGGCCCCGGCGAGGACGTCGCGATCCCACCCGTGTTCGAAGGCGTGGGCCACGTTCGTGCCGTACGCGGGCCACAGCAGCGGCGCGCCGTCGGCGAGGGCGGACTCGGGATCGAGCACGGCGGGCAGCGCCTCGACCTCGGGCCGGATCACCTCGGCCGCGTCGGCCGCCTCGGCGTCCGATCGCGCGACGACCATCGCGAAGGGCTCGCCGACGTACCGGAGGTGGTCGCGGGCGATCGGCGCCCGGTGGAACCCCTCCAGCTCGCCGCCCGGCGCCTCAACGTTCCCCGAGGGCGTCTGCGGGGCCAGGTCGAGGTCGTCGGCGGTGTGGACCGCGAGGACCCCGGGCATCCCGCGGGCACGGTCGAGGCCGTGCACCGCGTTCAGGCTCGCGTGAGGGAAGATGGACCGGACGAACGCCGCGGACGCCGCCCCCGGCACGGTGATGTTCGCGAGGTAGCGGCCGCGGCCGGTGAGGAAACGAGGGTCTTCAGAACGGAGCGCCGGCGTGCCGAACACCGACGGAGGCACGATCGTCACGACGCCCATGCTCGCACACCGTCCGGAGGGGGAACCGTAGATGCGTCGATCAGCCCGCACCGCACTCGCGCTCGCCGTGATCGCGTCGCTCGCGTGCGCCGCGCCGACGCCGGCGCCGGCTCGATCGCCCGAGCGACGCGCGCCGGCGCTCAAGGCCGTCACGGTGCGCGGCGGTCTGGACAACCCGACCGGGTTCACGTTCGCGCCCAACGGGCGGATCTGGTACATCGAGAAGAACACGGGTCGCGTCTACATCCTCAACCGGGACACCGGCCGACGACGCCTGTTCACCGACATCACGAGGGTCAGCGGACTCGGTGAGCGCGGCGGGCTCGGGATCGCGCTGCACCCCGCCTGGCCGGCGCGGCCGTTCGTCTACGTGTACGTCACGCGCATGGACGGCGGCATGCTGCAGAACGAGGTCCTGCGGTTCCGGAGCGAGGACGACCGCGCGGCGGCAACGAAGCGGCTCTTCGGCTGGCGCGTGAACAGCGCCACGAACCACAACGGCGGCCGGATCCTGTTCGGGCCCGACGGGAACCTGTGGATCGTCACGGGCGAGAACGCCGAGCCTCGCTTCAGCCAGCAGCGCGCCAACATCCGCGGGAAGATCCTCCGTATCAAGCCCGACGGCTCGGTCCCGAACACGAACCCGTTCGGCACCCGCGTCTACGCGACGGGCATCCGCAACTCGTTCGGGATGGCGTTCGACCCCGAGACCGACCGCCTCTGGGAGACCGAGAACGGCCCGGGATGCAACGACGAGATCAACCTGATCCGGCGGGCCGGCAACTTCGCGTGGGGTCCCCACCAGTCCTGCGGGTCGCGGCCCGCCCCGCTCGACACCAACCGCGACGGCGCGAACCGCGTCCTGCCCGAGGAGTGGTTCGTCTCGACCCTGGGCATCACGGGTGCGGCCTTCTGCGACAACTGCGGCCTGGGCGCCGCCCGCAACGGGGACCTGTTCTACGGCGACGTGAACACGGCCCACCTGTACGTGTCCGAGCTCAACGCGGCGCGGACCGGCATCGTCGGCAGCCCCGAGGACGTGCTCGCGCTCTCGACGGTCGTCTACTCGATGGAGGTCGGGCCGCGGCACCGCATCTACTTCAGCGGGCCGAACGGGATCTACCGCCTCGCGACCGTCTAGCGCGGCACCCGGGTGGTGGCGTAGGGTTGATCGGACAGGGCCACCCCCCGTGGCCCGCGTCCCGGGAGGATGGCATGAACATCGGCCGACCCCAGCGCATCATCGAGGTGCAGCCGGCTTCGGTACCGTTGCCCGACCCGGTCGCCCCCGGCCTCGAGCCGGGACCGGCGATCCCCGAGGTCGTGCCGGAGCCCGTCGAGCGCCCGCCGTCGTGATCACGAAGTCCTCCGCGGCTCGCGACCTCGCGGTCGAGCGGGCGACGGAGCCGATCCTCGCCTGGCGGGCGTGGGCCCTGACGGGCCGCCGGGACGGCTCGGACCTCCTGCTGCGCCCCGTGGCGGGCCGGTCCCGCCCGTGGCGTCCCCGCGAGGTCGCCGAGGCGGCCTGCAAACACGCCCGGCTGCACGCCGCACCGAACGTGGATTGTTCGTGCGGGCTGCACGGCACGCACGAGGCGGCGATCCTGCGCCGCACGCGCGCCCCGGCGGTCCTCGGCCGGGTGGCGCTCTGGGGCCGGGTCATCGAACACGAGCTCGGCTACCGCGGCGAGTTCGGCTACCCCCAGCTGCTCGCCCTCGTCTGCCAGTTCTGCTTCTGGCAGTGGGGGCCGACCGGCACGCGGCCCGCGGTCGTCGGCTGGTTCCCGCGCGACGAGCTCGTCCCGCTCTGCTGGCCGCACCTCACCGTCGCGCAGCGCTACGGGATGGAACCTCGCCGCCTCCTGCCGGCCGACGACGTCGACCTGCACCTGCGCGAGACCTACGCCGTCGACGCCCTGATCTGGTAGCCGCGCCGCCGGCGCTCCCCCGACCGGCCGTCGGCCGCCCCGTCACGCTCGGACTCGTCTTGTGAACCGCGTCCGGATCATGCCGTCCGGAGGTCAAGGACCCCCCGGTGCCCTGCCGATGGTGAGGGACCGACCCCGGGGGACCCCACGTGACACGATCTCGCACCGCCGGCATCCTCGCGCTCGTCCTGAGCGCGGCCCTCGTCGCGAGCGCGGCCGACGCCGGGGCCATCACCGCGGTCGAGCGGGCCCGGAAGGACCGCCGGGAGGCCGCCCACACCATCGCCGATCTCCGGCGGCTGCTCCACAGCCACGCGTCGTCTCGCCGGACGGCCATCACGCTGCTCGAGGTGCTCGAGGTGCGCGGTGGGAGCCACCTCGACCCCGCCCGCTGGCGCGCGGCCCAGCGCATCGCGGCGCGGCGCGACCGCAAGGCCGACCGCGCCGTCGCCCGCGTCCGCCGTCGCGTCGACCGCCGGATCGATCAACTCCTCGCCCAGCGCGACCGACTCGCCGCCTGGCTCGAGGTGACGGCCGTCTTCCAGGTCTGTCCGGTCGACCGCTACATCGCCCTCTACGACGACTTCGGGGAGATGGTCCGCCTGCCGAAGGTGCCGGTCCACCGGCACATGGGCAACGACATCACCGCGCCCATCGGCACGCCGATCCGGGCGCCGTTCGCAGGCACGGTCTCGGCCGGGTACGGCGTCCTGGGCGGTCGCGAGATCCGTCTCACCGGGCCCCGCGGCTACGTGTACGGGGCGCACCTGTCGGCGCTCGGACGCCTCGGCTGGGTGAAGGCCGGCACGGTGATCGGCTACGTGGGGGCGACGGGTGATGCCACGGCGCCCCACCTGCACCTGGAGTGGCACCCGGGCGCGGGCGGCGCGGTCGACCCGCACGGCCTGCTGGCGCTCGCGTGCCTCCCGGTCTAGCCGCGGACCTTCCCGAGGAGCCGCAGGATCTCGAGGTACAGCCAGATCAGCGTGGAGAGCAGGCCGAGCGCGCTGTACCACGACATGTACGACGGCACCTGCCGCGCCGCGCCCTCCTCGATGAACCGCAGGTCGATGAACAGGAACATCGCGGCGACGATGCAGATCCCCACCGAGATCGCGATCCCGAGCGGGGACGGATCGTTGATGAACGGCATGCGGACGCCGAACAGCGACAGGATCCAGGTGGCGAGGTACATCAGCATGATCCCGCCGCCCGCCACGAGCGCGATGAACACGAAACGGTCCGTGACCTTGACGATGCGCGTCACGTAGAGCACCAGGCACGCCAGGAAGACCGCGAAGGTGGCGAACACCGCCTGCAGCACGATGCCCGGGTAGGCGGCCTCGTAGATGGCGGAGATCGCGCCCGCCCACGCGCCCATCACCAGGGCGTAGATGGGGCCCGTGATCGGTGAGATCTGCGGCTTCCGCGCCGTGGCGACCGACAGGATGATCAGGCCGATCAGCCCGGCGAACAGCACCACGTTCGACGTCGACAGCAGCCCTTCGGCGTTCCGCCATCCCCACGTCGCGGCGGCCACCGCGATCACGAGCAGCACGAAGGCCCGCGCCACGGTGCCCGGGATCGTCATGATCTTGGGGCGGGCGCTACCGTCCCCGACGTCGATCGGCTGCAGCTCGGGGGAGGTGAAGGTCTTCTCGTTCAGCATCTCGCGTGACATCGGCGTCCTCCTCGCGGGGTCGGGCCCCAGCGTACCCTGGGTGCGCCGACGGGGGCGATCAGCGTCCGTTGGCCGAGAAGTGCTGGTAGTCCTTGGAGCTCGTCCAGGTGCCGCCCCACCGCCACCCGATGCGAGCGAACGCGTCCACCACCACGCCGTGTCGGCCGATCATCCCCTTCCGCAACGGGCTGCGGTCGGCGTAAGCGGCGCCGTTCGGCGGGGACACGCCCCACGACCCCACCCACGGGTTCTCCACGGGGTTGATGTCGATCGCGCGGCCGTAGGCGTGTTGGGACCAGACGCAACACTCGCCCCCCCGGTAGCGGCAGTTGAACGCGCTCGTGTTGTCCGCGCGCATCGAGCGCATGTCGACGGCGCCGTAGCGGTCGACGAGGCGCATGCGGCGGATCGGGAAGCGTGCGTCGTAGAGGTCGCCGAACGTGGTCGCGATGCCTCGCGCCCACGCCCGGTGCACCACGAGGCGGCCGCGATGGGCTCGGTCGTCGAACCCCCAGTACCGCAACCGCACCAGGCGGAGATCATGCAACGCCACCGGGCACCCCGGGCGCCACGAGGAGCCGGTCATCAGGTCGCGGATGCCGTCCGGCAGCCGATGGATCGACGCCTCGTACGCCGGCGCGCGGCGCGCCGTGACACCATCGGCCATCGCGGCCGGTTCCACCGCGAACGCGAGGACCGCCGCCCACACGGCGATCGCCAGGCTCAGCCGGGTGCGCATGTCCCGATGTTCCCACGCGCGGAGCGCGCGGTCAGGACCACATGCCGTCGGTGGGGCTCTTCTTCTTGCTCGCTGCCGTGCGGGCGAGGCGGAAGCGCAGGCTCTTCTCCTCGTCCTCGCCGGACCCGTCGCTCCCGTCGCCGTTCTGCTCCGACGGCGCGTCGCCCCCGCGGGCCTCGGCGAGGTCGGCCTGGAGCTTGGAGGCGCGGGTCTCCGCGGAGTTGGCTCGTTCGACCGCCCGGCCGAGCTCGAGCCGCAGACGCTGCACCTCGTCGTACCCGTCGGCGGAGGACGGACCGCCCACGTGCGCGAGCGACCCGTTCCCGGCGGCGTCGAGCTGCGCGCGGGCGTCTTCGGCGTCCGCGTAGGCACGGCGCAGACGTGCGCCCATCTGTTCGAGTTCCTCGGCGAGCTCGGCGTTCGCGCGCTGCAGCTCTCCGACCTCCTCGCCGTCGGCGGCGGCCGCCGGCACGACGTGGTGCTCCGCCGCCTGCTGCGCGGCGAGCGCCGCCTGCTCGGCGGTGATGGCTCGTTCCGCGGCGGCCTCGGCGCGGGACGTCTCCTCGGCGAGGCGGACCTCCAGCTGCGCGACCGTAGCGACCAGGTCGTCGGAACGGACGCCGGCCTCAGCGCCGGCCGCATCGACCACGGCCCGCAGGCGCGCGATCTCCGCCTGCGCCTGCTGCTGCGCGGTCTCGGCGGCTGCGGTCGCGCCCTGCAACGCTGCCTCCGCGGTGGCGGCGCGTTCCTCGGCCACGGCGCGACGCTCCAGCTCCTCGCGTCCCGCCGACTCGATCGCCGACCCACGGTTCTCCAGCTCCGCCGCGCGTGCCTCGAGATCGGCGCGGGAGGCCTCCGTCTCGGCCACGCGGACCTCCATCTGCGCGCGTGATGCGTCGAGCTCGGCGACCTTGTCCTCCAGCAAGCGGGCGTGTTCGGTGACCGCGCGCAAGCTCTCCTCGGTCTCGCTGACCTTCGAACCGGACTCGGACCGTTCGCGCCGCTCCTCCTCGAGCGTCGCGGCGAGCTCGGCGGCCCGCTGCTCCAGCTGCGTCGCGCGCTGCTCCACATCGGCGCGCGCGGCCTCCAGCTCGGCGACCTTGGCCTCCGAGGTCACCGCTCGCAGGGTCGCGGCCTCGAGGCCGTGGACGGCCTCGCTCGCCTGCTCGCCGGTCAGCGCCTGCCGGCGACGCTCGTCCTCCAGCGCCTCGGCGAGCTCCGCCGACCGCGCCTCGACCTGCGCACGAGCCGCGTCCACCTCGGCGGCACGCGCCTCCAGCTCGGCGACCTTCGCCTCGAGCGAGGCCGCACGTTCGGTGGCGGCCCGCAGCTGCTCGGCGATCTCTGTGGTCTGCTGCCCCGTCTGCTCTTGCGCCCGTCGTTCGTCCTCCAGCGCCTGCGCCAGGCTCGAACCGTGCTGCTCGAGCTGCGCGGCGCGCTCGCTGAGCTCCACGACCTGCACCTCGGCGGCCGCGAGCTTCTGCGTCGCCGCCTCGAGCTCGGCGCGCGTCGCCGCGACCTCACCGGCCGCCTCCGAGCGGGACGCGGCGACGGTGGTCTCGGCAGCGACGGCGCGGCGCGAGGCCTCGTCGAGCTGGGCGGTGAGCTCCTGCAGGCGGCGCTCGGTCTCCATGATCCGCTCGTCGCGGCGGGCGGTGACCGATGCGGCTTCGTCGGCGGCGGCGCGAGCGAGCGCCAGCTCCTCGGTGAGCCCGGTCAGCTCGGCGCGGAGCCCGGCGGCGGTCGTGTCCGAGGTCGCCATGCGGGACTCGGCATCGCGCACCTCGATCGCCAGACGATCGCGCTCGGCGCGCGCCTCGGCCAGGTCGGAGGCCGCGGCCTCGAGCGAACGGCCGGCATCGCCCGCCGTCGACTCCGCCTTCACGAGGCGCTGCTGCAGCTCCGCCCGCTCGATCGCGAGATCCTCGAGCTGGGACGCGAGCTGTTCACGCTCGCCGGACACGCGGGTGAGATCGGCGCGGACGGCGTCGCCCGCGGCCTGGGCCTCGTCGAGCCGGCGCCCGCCCTCGCGCGCGAGCTCGACCGCCTCCCGCAGCTTCTCGTCGGTCTCGGACGCCGCGGTCTCGGCCTCCTCGGCGCGTCGCTCGAGCACGGTGATCCGCTCGCGCATCTCGGTGGCTTCCTCGGTCGCGATCTCCAGCGCGCCGCGCGTCTGCGTCAGGCTCGCCTCGGTCGCGCGGGCCGTCGACGTCGCCTCGGACGCCTCGGCCTGCAGCTCGGTGAACCGCGCCTCCTGTTCGGCACGCTCCACGTCGAACGAGGCCACGCGCTGTTCGAGCGCGGTGCGCTCCTGCTGCGCCGTGGCCAGGGCCTCGGTCGACCGGGTGAGCTCTTCGTCCGTACGCTCCTGGCGGGCCTGGGCCTCCTCGAGCGCCGACCGCGCCTCCTGTTCGACGCGGGCCACGGCCACCTCGGCGCGGCCAGCCTCGACGCGGGCCTCGTCGAGCTCGGCGGCGAGCCCGTTCACGCGGGCGGTGAGTTCGTCGTGCCGGCTCTGGGCCTCGAGCAGTTGCTCGGCGGCCGCGAGGGACCGCTGCTCCTCCTCGAGGGCCCGGCGCTGCTGTTCGGTCGCCCGCTGACGGGCCTCCTGCAGCTCCTTCGCCATGCCGGCGACGTCCTCGGGGAGGTCGGGCATCTGCGGCCGCTCCTCAGCCTCCTGCAGGGCGGCCGTCAGCTTCACCTCGAGATCGGCGGCGCGGGCCTCGGCCTCCATCGCCCGATGTTCGGTGGCCTCGTGGCGCTGCTCGACCTCGCGCAGGCGCCGCTCGACCTCGGGGTCGGGCGCCGGTGCGGCGGCCGCCTCGGCGACCTGCGACTCGAGCTCGGCGATGCGCGCCTCCGCGGCTTGGGCGCGGTGCTCCACGGCTTCGGCGCGCTGCTCGGCATCGCGCGCGCGACGCTCGGCCTGCGGGTCGGGCTGGCCGACCGCGGCCTTGGCCTCGGCCGCCTCGGCCCGGCCCACGGCGGTCTTCAGTTGCTCGGCGAACTCGCGCGCGGCGATGACGGAGGCCTCCTGCTGCTGCCGCGCCTCGCCGCGCAGGGTCTCCAGCTGGTCCTCGAGGGCGTGGCGGATCTTCGCCTCCTGCTCGGCGGCGCGGGCGGCGGCCGCGTCGTCCCTGGCCGGCGCCTTCATGCCGGCGCTCTTCGGGGCGGCGAACCCCGAGCGCGCGGCGAGCCGCTTCGAGGTGATCACCTTCGCCAGACCGAACAGACCCATCTCGAGCATCACGATGGCCGCGAGGAGCGCGCCGATCTGGATCATGCCCCACGGCCCCTTCGCGCCGTCCTCGATGGGCCGGTAGCGCTGGTCGACCGCAACGACGCCGTCGACTCGACCGTCGACTTCCAGCGGGGCGTAGGTGGTGAGCAACCGCATCGACTGCGGGTTCTCCGACCCGGTCGCCACGCGGTCGAACGATTCGAGGCCGGTGGTGCTCCCGCCGGCCGCGGCACGGATGGCGTCGGCCGCGCCCAGGCGCGTCCCGATCTTGTCGCCGTCATCGGTCGAGAAGATGAGCGTGCCGTCCGTGGCGAACAGCCGGATGCGCTCCGTGGTGCCGCCGTCGAGGATCTCGCGGTCGAGCTTGCCGCGGACCTCCGCGGCCTTGTTGTCGCTGAGCACGACGGAGGTGTCGACGCCCTCGATGGCCTTGGCGAAGCTGCCGTTGGCGAACCCCGCGACCTTCGCGACCTCGGTGTCGATCGCTTCCTGGAGGCCGCTCTTCTCCAGGGTCGACGCCGCGAAGGCCGCGCCCACCAGCAGGACCGCGACCACGATGAAGATGGGCCAGCGCGCGCCCCGCAGCTTCGATGTCGCCATACGTCGTGCTCCCGCCTAGGTTCGGATCGCCGAGGAGGCTTGGCCCCCTACCGGTTCTGCTTCGGCGCGTCGGCAAGCGACCTGAACACCCTGGACGGAAGTGATCGGCCACCTGCGGGACAGGGCGGGGCCGAACGGCGGACGTGGGCCGTTCGGGGGACGCGGTCGCGCGCAGGCCATCCCACGACGAGGTCGGCCACGGATAGGCTCGGATCATGGCGCTCGAGGCATCCTCCGACCGACCCGAGATCAGGCGGTTGTGGATCGCGGTGGCCGGCGGCACCACGGGCCTCGTCGTCGACGCGATCTACATCGGCATCATCCTCGCCGAGGGCGACGCAGAGGCCGGTCGCGTCGGCACGTTCGCGATCCTCGTGGCGGCGTACAGCCTGGTGGCCATCGGGGCCGGCCTCGCCGCGCGCCTACCGGAGCGGACGAGGCTGGTGATGCTCGCAGCGGCCGCTGGCGGCCTGCTGACGGCTGGTGTCCTCGGGATCTTCTCGATCGGCCTTCCGTTGCTGGTCGCGGGGATCTTGTGTTGCTCCGCGTGGATGTCTGTGGCTCGGAGAGCCAACCCGGTGCCGGACGGATCCCCGATCCTGTCGGCGCTCGCCGCGATCGGCGCGGGAGCACTCCTGGTGCTCGGCATCGCCCTCACGTAGCGCGGCTGACGAGGCCTTCCAGTTGACCGCCGCGGAGGGACGCCGCGCGCGTAGCGCGAACGTGTACACGGCCGTCGCGACCGCATTCGGGGGCGACTTCTACGGCCTCCGCCGGCTCGCCGAGCGGGACCACGGGAACATCGTGCGCTGGAGACCTACGATCACGGCGGCCATTTCGCCGCGCACAAGGCTCCCGACCTGTACGTCCGAGACGCCCGTCAGTTCTTCCGCGTGATCGGCCGCTGACGCGAGCTCCACTCGGTGGCGGGCTACGCCAAGACGAACGTCTGGCCTTCGTGCGCGAGCTCCACGCCCATCGACGCCGCGGCAGGCATCTGCTGGGCGTCGGCGAGCATCGCCTCCAGCTGATCGTCCGTGTGCATGGGATCGTGGTGGAACAACACGACGCGACGTGCGCCCGCTCGCTCGGCGAACGTCACGGCATCGGCCGTGCTGGAATGTCCCCACCCCACACGGCCGTCGTATTCGGCCTGGGTGTATTGCCCGTC
>DASQKC010000177.1:0-13901 GCA_035630755.1 Actinomycetota bacterium
GCCGAGCGCCCCGGCCCCAGCCGGACGTCGGTCCACTCCGGATCGCGGAGGGGCGGCCCATCCGGGCTGTACAGCGTGATGTCGAAGACGGTCTGCGCGCGGAAGGGGTTCATCACGACGAGCGACGCGTGATCGTCCTGCGCGGTCGAGATGCTCGAGGTCCACCACGCCGTCGCGGCAGCGGACAGGCAGGGCTCGGCGCCCAGCCCCGTCTGGGCGCCGCCGCCGCGCACCTGGAACCCGACGCCGACGTTGGCATCGAACGCCTCGACGACGGTCGCGCTCGCCGCCGTGTCGGCCGCGAGCGGGCGCAGCACCGTGCGACCCGGCGGCAGGTCGAGGGTCTCGGGCTCCCCGGGCTTGTCGGTCCCGAGCGCCGTGATC
Organism: Actinomycetota bacterium; assembly: GCA_035630755.1. Classification (GTDB taxonomy): domain Bacteria; phylum Actinomycetota; class UBA4738; order UBA4738; family HRBIN12; genus AC-51. The sequence continues at coordinate 385 of DASQKC010000177.1, forward strand.
CGCGCCGGCGCCGTGGTCGTCGAGGGGTTCGCCAGCACGAGGGTCCCGCGCCACTCCCGACCCCCGCCGTGCGGGCAGAACCAGGTCTGGGACATGACCGTGGCCGGATCCGCGGCTGGCGGCGCCGCGGGTCCGACGCGATCGGCGAGGGCCGCCGCCCCGAGGACGGCGACGCCGACGACGATCGCGAGGACCCACGACGTCCGCCTCACGACCGCACCTGCTTCCTGGTCAGCCAGAGCGCGACCGCCCAGACGGCCGCGAGCAGCCAGGCCGAGACCGTAGCGGGGAGCTGCGCGCCGTACCGCACCCGGACGGTCGGTGCCTCGGTGGGGAACGACGTGGCCCAGCCGGCCGCTCGCACGGGCGCCACGTCGCTCCCGTCGATCCCCCACGCGGCGTCGAAGGTGGTCGAGAGCCACACGTCGGAGTGCCCCTCGGTCGGTCCCTCCCATCCGCCGTCGACGGGGGCGAGCGGCGCGCCGTCGAGGCTCGTGAGCCGCTGGACGTCGGGGCCACCGTCCCCCGTGAGGATCGCCCGCTGGGTCGGCGTCGGCGTGACGACCTCGGCCGAGTCGAGCGTGACGCCGTTGCGCCAGATCGTGAGGCCCGAGGACGGGACCCGGTCGAGGTCCACCTGTGCCCCGAACGTCGCCGCGACGGGGCCGGGGAGCGCCGTCGGATCGGCCACGACGAAGCGGACGGCGAAGGGCGCGAGCAGCGCGCCGCCGTGGTCGGTCCCCCCGCGCAGGATCTCGGCCACCGCGCGATCGAGCGCGTCGGCGCCGTCGCCGACCAGCGAGCGGCCGGTGTCGACGGCCAGCGCGCCGGCGCGGTCCGTCAGCTGGTAGCGGACGATCTGGCCCCCCGCCGCCACCTCGGCGACAGGATCGCCGCCCGGTGGGGGGAACGAACGTCCACTCGGGCCGCCGACCCACAGGACCCGGAACCTACCGGTCGTGGTCGAGTCGACCACCGCCCACGCCGGTGTGATCCGCTCCGTGCCGCCGACCGCCCAGTCCCCGGCCATCGCGCTGAGCGCCTGGGCCCCGAGCCCGACCGTGAGGACGAACGTCATGAGCGCCGCGCCGACCTGCCGGGCGCCGAACGGCTCGCGCGCCACACCGCCGGCGATCGACGCGAGGCCGACCGCGACCAGCACCGCGCAGCCCGCGGCGGCGAGCCCGACGAACGCGGTGGGGTTGGTGAGCCAGGTGGGGAGGTACCCCGCGGCGCCCGCCCAGGCGAGCGCGAGGCCGGCGACGACGATCGCCGCCACGCGGACGGCGTCGGCCCGCCGCCCGGCGGCCGCCAGGCCGAGCCCGACGAGGGCCGCGGCCGGCAGGAACGCGGCGACGAGCCAGTCCCCCGGGGCAGGTCCGAGCGCGAGCCGGAGGATCCGCCATGGGTCGGGCTCGCCCACGAACGAGCCGAGGGCGGCCGCACCGCCCGCCGCGATCGACGGGACGAACGGGAACAGCAGGACGGCGGCGCCGAGCAGCGCGATGCCGGCCGCGGCGAGGCCGGGGCCTCGGCGAGGCCCCGCGACCACTCCGACGACGGTGACGAGCGCGAACGCCCAGAGGAGCCCGGGGACGAACGCGACGCCGATCGCGAGCGTGACCGCGAGCCCCGCCACGAACCGGGGCCGGCCCTCGGGCGGCGGCTCGGGCCGGAAGGCGGTGGCGGTCCGCTCGAGGAGCGGCGGGAGCACCGCGAGCGCCACGAGCGCAGCCAGCCGGCCGTCCGAGAAGGCCCAGAGGACCACGGCCGACAGCCCGTAGGCGCCGGCGGCGAGCGCCGCCGGCGCGGACGCGCCCACCCACCGGGCGCAGGCGCGGTAGCACAGGACGGTGGCGAGGGCGGGGCCGATCAGGAGCATCGCCTTCTGCGCCAGCACGGTGCTCCCCAGCAGCAGGAACGACAACCCGCCCATGGCGCCGAGCCCGGGGGTCGCCGCCTGCGTCCCGCCGAGGCCCGTCGTGCGGTACGCGGAGACGAGCTCGGACCAGAACCCGCCCGCGCTGTCGGGGAAGCGGGGGAGGGCGCCGCCGGCCAGCGAGTCGGGGCCGATCAGGTGCCGGACAGCGGCCGCGCCGATGACGAGGGCCACGGCCGACACCACGAGGACGGGATGGGTGGTGAACAACGACGCCGTGCGATGCCGCAGGCGCCGAGTGGCCGGCTGCCCGGCGTCCTCGGCCTCGAGCTCGCGCTGTTCCTCAAGGATCCGCTCCGCCGACGCGAACCAACGCGGCAACCGCAGGCCGGCCGATTCGGTGAAGCGGCGCAGGGCACGGTCCTTCACCGCGCGGACGCGCTGGATCCGCCGCCGGCGTCGGAGCGTCCCCGGCAGGTGCGCCACGTTCCATCCCACCGCGGCGATCAACTCGGAGGCCTCCTCGAACCGTCGCGCGAGGGCCAGGTAGACGAGCCGCACGACGGACAGCACGAGGAAGAGCGGCACCACCCACAGGAGGGTGAGGAACGCGTCGTTCTTCAAGATCGTGGCGAGCGCCGCCCGGTCTTCACCGTGGCGACGGCTCAGGCCCTCACCCGTGGGATCGTCGGCGGCCGTCGTCACGCGGCGACGGACCCGCGCCAGCGGCGTCATCAGGACGCGGAAGCCCGCGACGCGGGCCCGCCACCCGAGGTCGACGTCCCCATGCCCTTCGAGCCGCTCGTCGAGGAGCCCCACGCGCTGCCACGTCTCCCGCGACACGAGCGCGGCGCACGTGTCCACACCCAGCACTTCGAGGACGCGGTCGAACTGGCCCTGGTCGATCTCGCCGGGCTGCAGCGGCGAGTAGGGATGCCCGAAGCGGTCCGCCGAGCGACCGACGTCGAGGAGCCGCCGGGGTGCATCGTGCGCCACGACCTTGCCGCCCACGATGCCGACGCGATCCACGCCGGCGAGCTGGGTGGCCTCCACCAGCCGCGCGATCGCGTCCGGATCGAGGACCGCGTCGCCGTGCAGCAGCAGGATGTGGTCGGCCGCCGCGGCGGCGGGGTGCCCGGCGGCACTGGCGAACGCCGCGGCCATCCCCCGCGCCGACGGGTGACGCACGACGCGGTCCTCGCCGAGCGCCTCCACGAGGATGCCGTGCGTGTCGTCGGTCGATCCGTCGTCGATGGCGAGCACGCCGACGCGCGGGTGCGTCTGGCTCGCCAGGCCGCGCAGGCAATCGCGCACCCAGTCGGCCGCATCGTGCACGGCGAGGAGGACGAGGACCGACGGGACGCCGTCGGAGGAGGTGGGAGGTGCGGTGGATGCGGTCATCGCGGCGCGCTTCCCGCGCGGCGGCGAGCCTAGCACGGGGGTATCACCGGAAACGCGGAGGGGGCCCGCAGGCCCCCTCAACGGTCGCTCTGACGAGAGGGCGCGTTAGCGCCGCTTCGCGGAGCTCTTGCGCGCGGCCGTCTTCTTACGGGCGGCCGGCTTGCGGCGGGCGGTCGTCTTCTTCCGCGCTGCCGACTTCTTGGCGGCGGGCTTGCGCCGCGTCGTCTTCTTGCGTGCGGCCGACTTCTTCGCGGCCGGCTTGCGGCGGGCGGTCGTCTTCTTCCGCGCTGCCGACTTCTTGGCGGGCCGACGGGCCGCGCTCTTCTTGCGCGCACCCGACTTCTTGGCTGCTGCCATGGTGCCCCCTTCCCTATCCTCGAAACCCGTCCGGGCTCGAACTCAGGACGCCATACGCTTCAGGCGCCGGCGCTCACGTTCGCTCATGCCGCCCCACACGCCGTAGCGCTCGTCGCGGCGGAGGGCGTAGTTGAGGCACTCGATGCGAACCGAGCATTCGCTGCAGATCCGCTTGGCCTCCCTCGATGAGCCTCCCTTCTCGGGGAAGAAGACCTCCGGGTCGTAGTCACGACACCTCGCTCGTTCTTGCCAAGGGATGTAGTGGTGCACCTCTCGCTCCCCCCAAGATCACATCCGTGTGATTCTGAGGGAAAGATGTCCTCGATGACAAGCCCGTTTCCAAGGAAATCCTGCCTCACCCCTCGTCCGTCGGAACCATGGTGGGAGCCTGCGACGCAGGTTGCAAGGAGGTTCGGCAGGAAAAGGCGTGGTCAACCAGGTTGACGGAAATGGTCAACCAGATCGACCATCGCCGCGCATCACACGCGCGCGACGCGCTCGTACGTGGTGGTTCGCACCGCCGGGACGCGCCCGATCGCGCGGATCGCGTCGTCGAATCCGGCGGGCGTCATCTCGATCCCCCATTCCGCGCCCGCCATGCGGCTGATCGTCTCCTCCATCAGCGTGCCGCCGAAATCGTTCGCACCGGCCTCCAGGATGCGCTGGCACGCGTCGACGCCGAGCTTCACCCACGACACCTGCACGTTGTCGATCAGACCGTCGAGGAGGATGCGCGCGACCGCGTGCATGCGCAGTGACTCCTCCGGCGTCGCGCCGGGCCGCGCTTTCCCCGCGAGGTAGATCGGCGCGTTGCGGTGGACGAACGGCAGCGGGACGAACTCCGTGAACCCACCGGTGTCGGTCTGGATCCGCGCGATCCGGCGCAGGTGCGCGACCCAGTGCGGCGGCGCGTCGACGTGGCCGAACATGATGGTGCTCGAGCTGCGGATCCCGAGGCCGTGCGCCGTGCGCACGATCGCCTCCCACTCGTCGGCCGGCAACTTGCCCTTCGTGAGGAGCCACCGCACGTCGTCGTCGAGGATCTCGGCCGCCGTCCCCGGGATCGTGCCGAGCCCGTGCTCCTTCGCGGCGCCGAGGAACTCCCCGTACGAGACACCCATCGCCGTGGACCCGTGCATGATCTCCATCGGGCTGAAGGCGTGGATGTGCATCGCGGGCACGCGGGCCTTCACCGCGTCGAGCAGGTCGAGGTAGAACGTCCCGGGCAGGTCGGGGTGGATGCCGCCCTGCATGCAGACCTCGGTGGCGCCCCGCGCCCAGGCCTCCTCCGCCCGGTCGGCGACCTCGGTGAGCGTCAGCGTGTAGGACTCCGGGTCGATCTCTCGCTGGGCGAACGCGCAGAACCGGCACCCCACGTAGCAGACGTTCGTGAAGTTGATGTTCCGGTTGACGACGTAGGTGACCTCGGGCCCGACGACCTCGGCGCGCAGGTCGTCGGCCACGCCGCAGAGCGCGGCGAGCCCCTCACCCTCGGCGCGGAACAAGGCCAGGGCGTCGGCGTCGGAGATCGGACGCCGCGCGGCGGCGCGGCGCAGGGCGTCGCCGATCTCGCGATCGAGCCGCGCCGGGGCCACGCGCTCGGCCGCCCAGGCGCGGGTGATGGGGTCCTCGTTCGCCTCGAAGGTCCCGTAGACCATGTCGGCGTCCTCGCGCAGGCCCGCGTCCGCCGCCTTGGCGAACGTGAGGTCGATGGTGCGGGGCTTCCAGGCCACGTCCGGGTCCTGCCACGCGATGGGGGTGGGCGCGCTGCCCTCGACGGCGAGCCCGTCCGGCCCGGTGAGCGCGGCGACCGGGGCCCGCATCCGGCCGGCGAGCCAGGGATCGGCGGCCGAGGTGTACCGCGGGTACACCGCGAGTCGCTCGCGCAGGACGCCGCCGCGCGCCGCGGTGGTCGCGGCGAGAGCCTCGATCTGAGGCCACGGCCGTTCTGGGTTCACGTGGTCGGGGGTGACGGGCGAGACCCCGCCCCAATCGTTGATCCCCGCGTCGAGGAGCCGGGACCGCTGGGCGGGATCGGCGAGGTTCGGCGGCGCCTGCACGCTGACGTGCGGGCCGAACACCACCCGCGCCGTGGCGACGGCCGCGAGGAACGTCTCGTCGTCGGGCTCGGGGGCCGCGTGCATCGCGGTGCGGGGCTTCGCCCGGAAGTTCTGGACGATGACCTCCTGGACGTGGTGGTACCGCCGGTGGATCTCGCGGATCGCGAACAGGGAGGCCGCCCGCTCGCGCGCGTCCTCGCCGATGCCGACGAGGATCCCCGTCGTGAACGGGACGGCGAGGCGCCCGGCGTCTTCGATCGTGCGCAGGCGCACCGCCGGGACCTTGTCCGGCGACCCGTGGTGGGCGCCGCCGGGCTCGGTGAGCCGGTCCGAGGAGGTCTCGAGCATCAGGCCCATCGACGCGCTCACCTCCTTCAGACGCGCGAGCTCCGGGTAGGTCATGACCCCCGGGTTGAGGTGCGGCAGCAGGCCCGTCGCCTCGACCACGTGGATCGCCGCCGCGCGCACGTAGTCGAGCGTGCTCGCGAACCCGCGCTCGTCGAGCCACGCGCGCGCCGCGGGGTACCGCTCCTCGGGGCGATCGCCGAGCGTGAAGAGGGCCTCCTTGCACCCCGCCCGCCGCCCCGCCTCGGCGATGGCGACGACCTCCTCGGGCGTGAGGTAGGGCGCGCCGACGCGCGCCGGCGGTTTCGCGAACGTGCAGTAGTGGCAGCGGTCACGGCAGAGCATCGTGAGCGGGATGAAGACCTTGCGGGAGTAGGTGACCGTGCTCCCCCAGCCGAGATCGCGCAACCGGGTGGCCGTGTCGCAGAGGCGCGCGAGCTCCTCGCCGCGGGCGCCCATCAGCGCGGTGGCCTCGTCGAGGGAGAGTGCCTTGCCCGCCTCGGCGCGGGCCAGGGCTCGGCCGATCGCGTGCGGGGTCACGGGCGTCCCGTCGGCCATGGGCTCGCGAGCGTATCACCGGCCCGTCCGCCGTTTGCCGCCGGCACGGCGGCGGCCGACACTGGGCCGATGACGAGGAGCGCGTGAAGGTCGCGGCGCTGGCCGGCGGGATCGGCGCGGGCAAGTTCCTGCGCGGGCTGGCCCGCGTGGTGCCCGGCGCGGACCTGACGGCGATCGTCAACGTGGCCGACGACGTCCTGATCCACGGTCTGCACGTCTCGCCCGATCCCGACTCGGTCACGTACTGGCTGGGGGACGTGTTCGATCGCGAGCGCGGGTGGGGACGCCGCGACGAGTCGTTCCGAGCGACCGAGGAGCTGCGGGCCTTCGGCGCGTCCGACGCCTGGTTCGGCCTGGGGGACCTCGATCTCGCGACGCACCTGTACCGCACCGCCCGGCGCGCCGAGGGCGCGACGCCCTCGACCGTCGCCGCCGAGGTGGCCGCCCGCTTCGGCGTGGCGACGCGGCTCCTCCCGGTCACGGACGACCCCGTGGCCACCCGGATCGACGCCCTCGACGCCGCGACCGGCACCCCGGTCGACCTCCACTTCCAGACGTACTGGGTCCGGCGGCGGGCCGCCGATGCCGTCACCGGCGTCCGCTACGAGGGCGCGGGTGAGGCACGGCCGGCGCCGGGGGTCCTCGACGCGATCGCGGCGGCCGACGCCGTCGTGGTGTGCCCGTCGAACCCGGTCGTGTCGATCGGACCCCTCCTCGCGGTGCCCGGCCTGCGGGCGGCGGTCGCGGCGCGCCGTCCCGCCGTCGTGGGGGTGAGCCCGATCGTCGGCGGGGCCCCGGTCACCGGGATGGCGGACAAGCTGATGCCGGCGGTCGGCATCGAGGTGTCGGCCGTCGGCCTCGCGCGCCACTACCGCGACCTGCTGGGCGCCTGGGTCATCGACGAGGCGGACGCGGCCGCCGTCCCCCAGGTCGAGGCGCTGGGCCTGCGGTGCACGGCGGTCGACACGATCATGACCGACGATGACCGCGCCGAGGCCGTCGCGCGCGCCGCCCTGGGGCTCCTCGCGTGACCCTCGAGATCATCCCCATCGAGGGACTCCCCGAGATCTCCCCCGGGGACGACCTCGCGGCGCTCGTGGCGGCGTCGCTCGCCCCGACGGCGCGGGACGGCGACATCGTCGCCGTGACGCAGAAGGTCGTCTCGAAGGCCGAGGGGCGGGTCGCAGCGGCCGCCGACCGCGCGGCCGTGATCGACGCCGAGACCGTGCGCGTCCTGGCCCGCCGCGACGACCTCGTGATCACGGCGACGCGCCACGGGTTCGTGTGCGCGAACGCGGGCGTCGACGCCTCGAACGTGGCGGCCGGCATGCTGACGATGCTCCCGGACGACCCCGACGCGAGCGCCGCGCACCTGCGGGAGGCGCTGCGCGAGACCCTCGGCATGGACCTGGGCGTCGTGATCACCGACACGTTCGGCCGCCCCTGGCGCGAGGGTGTCGTCGACGTCGCCCTCGGCGTCGCCGGGATGCCGGCCGTGGTCGATCTCCGCGGCACCCGGGACCGATCCGGGCGCGAGCTCGATGCGACCGTCGTCGCCGTGGCCGATCAGGTCGCCGCCGCCGCCGGCGCCGTCATGGGCAAGGCCGCCGGCGTGCCGGTGGCGATCGTGCGCGGGCTGGCGTGGACGGGCGAGGGCCGCGGCGCGGACCTCGTACGTGCCGCGACGGACGACCTGTTCCGGGAGTCGCCGCTGCAGGCCCTCCACGCCCGGCGGACGATCCGCTCCTTCGGGCCGGGCGAGGTGCCCCGGGACGTGGTCGCCGAGGCCGTGGCGGCCGCCTGCACGGCGCCGGCGCCCCACCACACGCGACCGTGGGCGTTCGTCGCCCTCGACGCCGCGCCGTCGCGCCGCGCGCTGCTGGCGGCGATCGGCGCGGCCTGGCGGGCCGACCTTCGCGCCGACGGCACCGCCGAAGAGGTGATCGACCGCCGCGTCGCCCGCAGCGACGAGGTCCTCGGCGGCGCGCCCACCCTGATCGTGCCCTTCGTCCGGTTCGACGGGGCCCACCCGTACCCCGACGACGAACGCGCCGGGGCCGAGCGGGAGATGTTCCTGCTCGCGGGGGGCGCCGCGATCCAGACGCTGCTGCTCGCGCTGCACGCGCGAGCGGTCGCCTCCTGCTGGATCTCATCGACGCTCTTCTGCCAGGAGGAGACGCGCGCCGCCCTCGGCATGGACGACGGCTGGTACGCGCTGGGGACGGTGGCGTGCGGGCCGATGCCGGCGGGCGGGGCCCCGCGGCCCCGCCCGCCGATCGACCCGTCGGCCTTCCTCTCCTGGCGCTAGGCGAGGAGCCCGCGCACGAAGTAGGCGACGAACAGGATCGACACCAGGTACATCAGCGGGTGGACGTCGCGCGCCCGCCCCTGGAGGACCTTGATCACCGTGTAGGCGATGAACCCGGCGGCCACGCCGTTCGTGATCGAGAACGTGAACGGCATCAGCGTCATCGTGAGGAGCGCCGGGATCCCCATCGCGGGATCCTTCCAGTCGATCTCGCCGACGTTCTTCATCATGAAGTAGGCCACGATGATCAGCGCCGGCGCCGTCGCCTCGGGCGGGACGATCGCCGCGATCGGCGAGAAGAACATCGCGAGCAGGAACAGCACGCCGACGACGACCGCCGTGAGCCCGGTCCTGCCACCCTCGCCGATCCCCGCGCCGCTCTCGATGAACGTCGTGTTCGACGACGACGAGACGGCGCCGCCCGCCGCCGCGGCGAGCCCGTCCACGAGGAGGACGTTCTTGATCCCGGGGAGCCGGCCCTCACGGTCGAGCAGGCCCGCCTCGTCGCCGAGGCCGACGGCCGTCCCCATCGTGTCGAAGAAGTCCGAGAGCATGACCGACAGGATCGCGGCGATCGCGGTGACCCAGCCGAGGGCCGCGAACACGCCGAAGTCGAAGTTCCCCACGAGGGCGAAGTCCGGGGCGTCGACGACCGAGCCCGGCCACTGGCCGACCCCGGGTCCGACCGCGGCCCAGATGGCGCGGTCCCCCCAGCCATAGTTCAGGAGCATCGCGAACAGCGTCCCCACCCCGATGCCGATGAGCAACGCCCCGCGGATCCGCCGGGCCACGAGCGCGCCGGTGAGCGCGAGCGTGACCAGGAACACGAGGACCCGCAGCGTCGTGAGGTCCGGGTTGATCGCGACGACGGTGCCCGCCCCGGCCACGACGACCCCACCGTTGACGAACCCGATGATCGCGAGGAACAGCCCGATCCCGATCCCGATCGCCCGCTTCAGATCCATCGGGATCGCGTCCATGATCATCGTGCGGACGTTCGTGAGCACGAGCACCGAGATCAGCAGCCCCTCGAGCACGATCACGCCCATCGCCTCGGGCCACGTCAGCCCGAGCGTGCCGACGAGCGTGAACGCCACGAACGCGTTGAGCCCGAGGCCGGCCGCGATCGCGAACGGATACCGCCCCACGGCCCCCATCAGGATGCTCATGACCCCCGCGGCGAGCGCCGTGACCGTGAGCACCTGCGGGAACGCGAGCGTCGTCCCCTGCGCGTCGGGAACGGCCCCGAGGATCGCCGGGTTGAGGAACAGGATGTAGGCCATCGTCAGCCACGTCGTGATCCCGGCGAGGATCTCGATCTTGACCGACGACCCTCGGTCCGAGATCCGGAAGTAACGGTCGATGCCGCTGCGCGACGCGTCCGGGACGGATACGACCTGGTCGGGTTCGGTGGTCGCCATGAGCCTCCCTCCGTGCGGGCCGGCGCGGGCGTTCCGGCGATCATGGGGGAAGGCGCTGCGAGCATAAGAACGTCATCGAACCGGCGCAAGCGCTGTCCGGCGACCCGGCGCGCGTCGGCTACCCTGGCGGGCACCATCACCCGCCTCCCGCACGAAGGAGCCCCACAACCGTGAGCACCTCGAACCGCGGCGGCCGGGGGGCCAACGTCCCCACCGGCGACCGCACGACGAAAGCCGACCGCAAGGAACAGGCGCGCATCGAACGCGAGGCCATCCAGCGCCAGATGGAGCGCAAGCGCAAGACGCGCGCGCTCGTCCTCGGCGGCATCCTCGCCCTCGCGATCGTGGCGATCGTGGCGATCGTGCTCACGTCACGGGACGACGGGACCCCGGCGGCGCCGGGCGAGCTGCCCGGGATGATGACCTCGACGACCCCCTGGGGGAACAACGTCGAGGACCTGGCGGGGCGTCTGGAGATCCTCGGTCTGCCCGGGCTGAGCGAGGAGGTCCTGCACCGCCACACGAGGCTCGAGATCTACGTGAACGGCCAGCCCGTGGAGGTCCCGGCGAACATCGGACTGAACCCGGACGCGGGCGCGATCTCGCCGCTGCACACACACGACGTCGACGGCCTGATCCACACCGAATCGGATGACCCAACCTTCGCGCCAAACGTCGGGACCCTCTTCGACGTTTGGGGCCTCCAGCTGACCGGGGACTGCATCGGGGCGTACTGCGCCCAGGGCGACAAGGACCTCCAGGTCTTCGTGAACGGCGATGAGGTCATGGGTGACCCGCGCGAGATCCCGTTGAACGACCTCGAGCTGATCGTGGTCACCTACGGGACCGAGGAGCAGCTCCCGGACCCGATGCCGAGCGACTTGGTCCCGCAGACCTAGCGTAGGATCCGCGCGTGACGAAGAAGCGGAAGGGCCAGCGGCCGCGCAGCGGCCCCGGGCCCGCGAACCCCGGCGGCGCGAACCAGGCGCGCCGCGAACGCAAGGAGGAGGCGCGCGCCGCCCGCGAGGCGGAGCGCAAGCGCCGGGCGCGCCGGGCGACGACGCGCCGGATGCTCGCGATCGGCACGATCGCGGTGGTGGGATTCGTCGCGATCTACCTCGTCGGCCGCGCCGCGTCGCCGGGCGACCTGAGCGAGACGGCGACCCAGGCGGCCACCGACGCGGGCTGCGGCGCGCTCGAGCGTTCCGTCGCCAGCGCACCCGGCGGCCAGCACCTCGCCGAGGGCGAGACCTTCACCTACACCGACGTGCCGGCGACCTACGGCGAGCACGCGCCGAGCCCGCTCCCGCTCACCCCCCGCGTCTACACGGAGCCGGTAGAGGAGACCCAGGCCGTGCACACGCTCGAACACGGGTCCGTGATCGTCTACTACCGGCCTGCCGGCGACGGTGGCGTGTCGCCGGAGGTCGTCGATCGGCTCTCGACGGTCGTCGCGGGCGAGCCGGCCACCTACCTCGTCCCGTACCCCGGCCTCCCCGAGGGCCAGGGACTCGCGTACACCGCGTGGAACCAGCGCATGTTCTGCCCGGCGACCGCGACGCCGGACCAGGCGGCGGCGATCGCCGAAGGCTTCTCGCAGGCGTTCGCCTGCACGACGAATTCGCCCGAACCCAAGAACGGCGACGGGTGCTGAGCCTCAGCTGACCTGGCAGCCGCCGGCGTCGGCGCAGGTGATCGTGCCGTGCTCGAACCGGGCGCGGGTCCCGCCCCCGTCCAGGCGCCGCACGCGCGTCACCGGGTACCCGAGCGCGCCGCCCGGGCCGCTGCGGTCGAGGTACTCCGTGAGCACCCGGCCCCAGAGCGCGTGCGCGCCGAGCCCCGGCTTCAGGTAGATCCGGCCGTCGACGAAGTCCGCCCGCCGGCACCCCGCGCAGCCACCGAGCGCCACGCGACCGGCCGTCCGCGGGGACGCGAGCGGGACGCCGAGGACCCCCCGCGCCGCCTTCACGGCGCGGTACTCCCGATCCAGGGCCCCGCGCAGCCACACGGTGATCGCCCGGTCGTCGTTGCGGTACAGCCCGCCGTCCTGGAAGAACTGCTGCGCGCCGCCGGACACGTCCGTAGTCGGCGAGGTCGCGAGGCCCGGGGCGCACATCAGGCCGTCGTAGCGCTCCCGGATCGCACCGGTGATGTTGCGGTCGGCGTTGATCCAGACGCGGTCGTCGGGCAACCCGAGCGCCGCGCGCAGCTCACCGCCCTCGATCGTGGCGGCGCCGTCGGTGCCCACCGCGCGGACGCGCACGATCCGTCCCGAGTCGCCGCGGACGGCGTTGCGGAAGTCGCGGATCCTCCCGATGCCGCCCGTGTAGGGGGCCAGTCGGGACGTCACGCTGGCGGCGCCGAAGGACCGCGTCCAGTCGGTCCAGGGGTTCGCGCCGTTGGACTCGCCGGGGTCGCAGACCCCCGACAGCCACGGGATCGAGAACGCCGGGTCGCCACCGTGCCACACGTCCTCCACGTCCTCGGAATGGCCCCCGTCGGAGGACGCGTAGAAGGCCTGGATCACGGCGCCGCCGTGCACCACGGCACGGCCGGCCGTGTCCTCGACCGCGGCGACCCACCGGTCGCCGTCGGGCCCGGTCTCCTTCGACCAGCCGACGTAGACCTGGTCGGACGTTCCGTCGCTCATGTGGCAGTCGCACGAGCCGCGCAGCCCGCGCTTGATCAGGACGACCGCGTAGCTGCGGGCGGCGGTCGCCTGCGCGCGGAGGGCGGCCGCCGGCCACGACGACGGGACCTCGCCGAGACCCCGCAGGTACTCCTCGAGCTCGAGGCGGGCGATCACGCGGAGCTCGCATCCGCCCGCGCAGGCGTACAGCTGGAGCTCGATCGTGCCGCGACCGTAGGACCCGGGCCCGAAGTCGCCCGCCTCGGGGATCGTGACGCGCGCGCCTCGGGGTTCGTACACGAGCACGAGGGACCGCGAGGGGCTCCCCCACCGTCGGCCGCCCACGAGCGTGCCCTCCTCGTCGCGGATCGCGAACTCGCGGGACCGCGGTTCGACGGTCCACGTCTCGCCGCCCCTGATCTCGCCGATCCGCTGGCCGGCCGCGTCGTCGAGCCGGATCTCGACCCGCCCGCCCGCGGCGGTCAGGTGGAGGTCGCGCTCGCCCGTGGTGAGCCCGACCCGCGCGCGCGCGGGGAGCGACGGCGATCGCACCTCGGCC
>DASQKC010000178.1:0-4076 GCA_035630755.1 Actinomycetota bacterium
AGATCCACGAGCCCGCGCTCCAGGGCCGGCAGGAGGAGCTCGCGCGGCCCCAGGGCGAGGTGTCGGCGCACCGGGTAGCCGGCGCGCTCCAGCGCCAGGGCGTAGATCTCGGCGAGGATCGAGCTCTCGGGGAAATCGAACCCGGCGACCGTGATCGCCCGGTCGGTGGGAGGCGGCTCGGTGGGGGCGGGGGGGCTGCATGCCCCCGCGAGGAGCGCGACGGCGAGGACGACCGCCGCGCGCCGGCTCACGTGAGGACCGAGATCGCGTCGATCGCCCAGAGCACGATCAGCAGGGCGCCGGCCAGGCACGCGAGCGTCAGCCCGATGCGCCGGGCGCTCCACCGCTGGATCGACACCGGGGCGTGCGGTGGCGCCAGTTCCTTGAACCTGCCGATCAGGTCGCGCGGATCTTCCTTGAGGTGCGCCTGGAGCTCGGTCGGGATCGCCATGCCGACGGCGCTCGCGAACGCCTCGGCGACCTCGTCCGGGGTGAACGACGCCATCGCCCGCTGGAAGACGCGGTCGGGGTCGCTGCGGAGCGCGAGCACGAGCATCATGTTCGCCAGGTCGACGGCCTGGCGCCACGGCGAGGGCCGGACCTCCAGCACCGCGGTGTCGATCAGCTGGAGCCGGTGGTCGACGATGAGCAGGTTCGCCGGCTTGAGGTCGCGGTGGGCCAGGCCGGCGTCCCAGAGCTTGCGGACGAGGAGCAGCCCCTGGTCGATGAGATCGTCGTCCAGCTCGGCGTGCCCCAGGGTCTCCGCGCCGGCGAAGAACTCGGTGACGAGCAGGTACTCCCGCTCCGGCGTGAGCTCGACGATCCCGTACGTGTGCGCGACGCGGAAGCCTTCGTCGTCGAGCAGACGGAGCGAGTAGTCCTCGTACTCCACGAGTCGCAGGACCGAGGTGAACCGGTTCTCGTCCTCGAGGCGTCCGTAGAGCACCGTGCGGGCGACCCGGTACCAGCGGTCCGACCGGACGTGCGTGGTGGCGATGATCTTGCCGAAGACCTGCGAGCCGCCCGCGAGGGTCATCAGCAGGGGCGTGGAGCCGCCCGAGCCCTCGTCGCCGAACGGCTCGACGCGCTCGACGTCGAGCCCCAGCTGATCCCCGACGGCGCCGATGACGGCGGCGACGCGTCCCTCGTCGAGCGCGAGGTGCGCGGACGAGCCGCCGCGGCGGTAGGTCACCGGGAACGTGTCGTCGGGCGCGAAGAAATCGAACAGCGCCGGGGCGATGGCGAAGCCCAGGAACGCCGAGTAGAGCGCGGCGATCGGGTACGTCTGCCCGAGTATCACGCGCGACACGACGACCGCGGCGATGAACAGCGCCGCGCCCCACAGGGCCCGGCGTCGGGCGGGCCCGACGGGCGCGAGGGCGAACGCCATCGCCGCCACGGTGATCGCGAGCCCGGCGACCGGGTACGCGGGGAAGTAGAAGGTCGATGTCGTGCCGACCGTCCCCACCTCGGGCGCCGGCAGCGACACGGTGAGCGCGGACAGCAGCAGGTCTATGACGGAGAAGGCGATCAGCGCGAGCACGAGGTGGCGCCAGCGCATGACGACGACCAACGTGGCGATGAGGACGAGCCGCAGGACGGTCGTGCCGAACGGCTCGGCGAACCACGACAGGACCTCGGCGACGTCCGCGACCCACGTGTCGCGCAACTCGGCCGCCGCCTCGAGGATCTCGTCGTCGAGCGGCGGGACGCCCTTGGCGTATGCCGCGGTGAGCACGATCCCGGCGACCACGACGGCGATGATCGCGGCGAGCGCCGTGCGCCAGCCGGGCGCGTGGGGCAGGGGCGGCGGCTCACCGGAGGGCCGGCGCCGGCGGCGCGTCACCTGCGCGGTTCCGCTCACGGCCGGATGCTAGCCCAGGTCCGGCGGATCGGGCCACGGGTAGCATCGCCGCATGCGGGTCCTCCACGGCCTCGACGCGCTCCCGCTCGACGGCGGGCCGACGGTGGCGACCGTGGGGTTCTTCGACGGCGTCCACCGCGGGCATCAGGCGGTCGTCGAGACCATCGTCGCACGGGGTCGTGAACGCGGTACCTCGACCGTCGCGATCACGTTCGACCGCCACCCGGCCGAGATCCTGCGACCCGGCAGCGAGCCCCGCCTGTTGACCACCGTCGAGCGCAAGGCCGCGTTGCTCGGCGCCTGCGGCATCGAGACGCTCGTCGTCCTGGCCTTCGACCGGGACTTCTCGCTCATCCCCGCCGAGGAGTTCGTCGCGACGGTGCTCGTCCAGGGCGTGCACGCGGTCCACGTGGCGATGGGCGAGAACTTCACGTTCGGGTTCAAGGCCGCGGGCACGATGGCGACGCTCCCCGCCATGGCGGCCGCTCACGGGATGACCGCCGAGGCCGTCCCTCTGGTGCGCCTGGGCGACCGCGTCGTGAGCTCCACGTCGATCCGCGAGGCCCTCGCGGGCGGGGACCTCGCGTGGCCGGCCGAGGCGCTCGGGCGCCGTTTCGTCCTCGACGGCGAGGTCGTGACCGGGCACGGGCGGGGGCGGGGTCTGGGGTTCCCGACGGCGAACCTGCGGACCGGGCCCCGCTTGCTCCTGCCCGGACACGGCATCTACGCGGGGGTGGCCGACTACCACGGGCGGCGGTACCGGACGGCCCTGGACGTCGGGACGAACCCTACGTTCGGGGTCGAACCGCTGCACGTCGAGGCGTTCCTGCTGGATTTCGAGGGCGACGACATGCCCGGGAAGCCGCTCGCCATCGAGTTCTGGGCTCGTTTGCGCGACGAGGTGCGGTACGACTCGGTCGATGAGCTCGTGGCGGCCATCGCCGCCGACGTGGCCCGGACCGAGGCCGTCGTCGACCTGTGAACCCGGGGTCAGGGCCCCGTTCCCGCTGGTAGCCTGGCTCACCGATATGACGTTGACCAAAGACGACAAGACGAAGATCATCGAGGAGCACGCCCGTTCCACGGGCGACACCGGCTCCGCCGAGGTCCAGATCGCCGTCCTCACCACGAGGATCACCGATCTCACCGAGCATCTGAAGCTGCACAAACAAGACCACCACAGCCGCCGCGGCCTGCTGATGCTCGTCGGCCGCCGCCGCCGGCTGCTGGAGTACCTGAAGCGCGAGGATATCCAGCGGTACCGCGACATCGTCGCGAAGCTGGGTCTCCGCCGCTGAACACCGGACGAGGCGCCCCGCGGGGGCGCCTCTGCCGTGAGGGGTGATGCCCGAAGGACCACCTGCACCACCGAGGGGGAGGCCACAGCCCCGAAGAGGACGGTCGGTTCTCAGTCGCGAGCTTCCGGATCCGCACGCGGACCGCGGAGGTTCACCACTGACAACCGGCCGGCGTCCCCCTCCCGAACCGGGCGCGCACGAGGCGCGTCCCCGAACCTCCGAGGAGGATGACCGCATGGTCACCATGATGTCGCGAACCGTCGGTGCGCGTGAGATGACGTACGAGGCCGGCAAGCTCGCGAAGCTCGCCGACGGCGCCGTCGTCGTCACCTACGGGCAGACCCAGGTGCTCGCCACCTGCGTCCGCTCGAACCCCCGCGAGGGGATCGATTTCTTCCCGCTCACGATCGACGTCGAGGAGCGGGCGTACGCCGCGGGCAAGATCCCGGGCTCGTTCTTCCGCCGCGAAGGCCGTCCGGGCGAGACCGCGATCCTCACGGCGCGCCTGATCGACCGGCCGCTGCGGCCCACGTTCAAAGATGGCTTCAGCGACGAGGTCCAGGTCGTCGTGACGGTGCTCTCCGTCGATGGCGAGAATCCCTATGACATCCCGGCGATGAACGCGGCGGCGTGTGCCGTCGGGCTCGCGGGTCTGCCGTTCGACGGCCCGGTCGCCAGCGTGCGGCTCGGGCTCATCCGCGGCGAGTGGACGGTCAACCCGACCTTCCAGGAGCTCGAGGACGCCACGTTCGACATCGTCGTCGCGGGGTCGAAGAACCCCGATGGCGGCGTCGACATCCTGATGATCGAGGGTGAGGCCCCGGTCCTCACGTGGCCGCTGCTCGCCGACGACACCGGCGCCGTGGCCCCGACCGAAGAGGTCGTGGCGCGTGGCCTCGATGTGGCGAAGGCCG
>DASQKC010000179.1:0-2288 GCA_035630755.1 Actinomycetota bacterium
CACCGACGCGCGGACCGACGGGGTGGCGCTGTTCCGCGCCCACGGGTACGAGCCCCGTTGGACCTCGTGGATGCTCCGGGTCGCGCTCGAGGACGTGGTCGAGCGACCGCTGCCGCCCGGCTACGCGATGCGGGACCTCGACTACGAGCGGGACGCGCGCGCGGTGTTCGACGTGATCGACGCGGCCTTCGCCGGGTTCCGCGAGCCGAGCGACGGGTGGAACTGGGCGTCGTGGGACGGGTTCATCGGCAGCCACGCGTCGCGGGTGGCCTGGGCATCGCCGGTCGTGGCGCACGGGGGACGGATCGTGGGCGCGTGCGTCGCGTTCGACTACGGCACGTCGCTCCCGGGCTGGATCCAGCAGCTCGCGGTCGAGGAGGCGCACCGGGGCATCGGGCTCGGGAGCGCGATGCTGCGCCGTTCGTGGGCGCGGTTCCGGGCGGCGGGGCACACGGAGGCATCGCTCGCCACCGACTCGCGCGGCGACGCGCTGGCGCGGTACGAGCACCTCGGGATGTGGGTCCGCACGAGCTCGACCCACTGGGTGAAGGAGCTGCCGCCGCGCTAGCCGCCGTTGGGAGCGGTGGCCGAGGGATTCGAACCCTCGAGGGAGTTACCCCCCTACACGCTTTCCAGGCGTGTCCCTTCGGCCGCTCGGGCAGGCCACCGCGATCGAGTGTACCGACCGGTCATCGCGCGGCTCGGCGAGCCGCCATCGTGTCGTCGACGACCTCGTCGATGAGCGCCGCGAAGGCCGCCTGTCCCGCCGCGTTGGGGTGGTAGCCGTCCTCCCCGTACCACTCCGGGTGTCGCGACGCCCTCGCGTACCAGCGGATCACGTGGACGCGGTCCGAGGCGTTCGCGCACGCGTTGAGCAGATCGTTGTTCGGTCCCTCCCAGGACCGGGGCACCTTCACGGTGACGACGAAGATCTGACGGTTCGCTGCGGCGGCCCGGAGGTCGTCGCATCCGTCCGAGGGGATCGGCCCGTTCGTGCCCAGGTGGACGATCACGATCCGCGGCAGCGTCCCGTGGTTCGCGCGGCGGCGCACGATCTCGACGCCGGTCGAGAACTGGCGGCCGACCTCGGCGTCGAGCACGTACCCGAGCGGCCCCAGCTCGTCGCTCGCCGACAACATGATCGAGTCGCCGATCCCCATCCGCCCGCGCGGGACGTCGCCCGCGGCGGCGGGCGGCCCGGCGAGGGCCGCGGAGGCGGCCAGCAGCGCGGCAACGGCGACGATCCGTCGGCTCATGGTTCCCTCGTCAACGGCAACGGCGCGCCGCGCCTTGAGCCGGGTCAGCTCGTGCGCCGGTCCAGGAGCGAGGCGTACCGGGCGCGACCCGTCCCGTTCACGTGGTAGCCGTCGTCGTAGAACCACCCGGGGTGGTCGTGGCTGTAGGCGTACCAGTCGATGAGCCGCGTGTTCCGGTGCCGGCCCGCGCACTGCTGCAGGCGCGCGTTCTGCGGCCGCCGGTAGCGCCGCCCGATCTTGATCGTCACCAGGTAGAGGCGCCGGTCGCGCCCGACCGTCCGGGCGAGGGCGTCGCAGTTGTCCGGGTCGATCGCCACGCCGTTCGTCCCCAGGTGCACGATGATCTTCCGCTTCAGGCGTCCCTGCCGCTTCAGGTCACGCACGATGCCGAGCGCGGCACCGAACTGCCGCGACACGACCGCGTTGACCTGGATCCCCCGGTTCCGCAGGGCCGCGGCGGCGCCGAGCATGACCGAGTCGCCGATCGCGTAGCGGCCGTCGCGGATGCCGCCGCGGCCGCCCGCGGGCATGGCGAGCCCGAGCACGACGGCGAGGGTCAGGGCGATGACGAGGGAGCGGCGCACGTCGAGCACGCTAACCAGCGTCCGCGCGTTGGGTCAACCGACGTCCCGCGCGTCAGATGCTCGGCACCTTGAAGCCCGACTTCTCGATCACGTGGTCGCGCGATGCGGACGCCATGCGCCGCACCGCCGCCCAGTCGACGTGGAGCAGCTCGCCGCCCCGCTTCATGACGCGCCCGGCGATCACGACGCTGTCGACGTTGCCGGTGTCCATCCCGGTCACGACCGCCGTCGTCGGGTCGTTGAGCGGCGTGACGTTGAGGCGATCGGTCCGCAGCGCGATCACGTCGGCCTGCTTGCCGGGCGTGAGGCTCCCGACCTCCGCGTCCAGGCCGTTGGCGCGCGCCCCTTCGATCGTGGCGCACGCCAGCACGTCCGCGGGCGAGAGCGGCGCCCGACCCGCGGCCGAGGCGGTCGACCGCTGCAGCGCCAGGACCGAGCGCATCTGGTT
>DASQKC010000180.1:0-5387 GCA_035630755.1 Actinomycetota bacterium
CGAACACGGGCACGTGCTTGCGCCCGTCGTGGACGGCGATCGTGTGCCCGACCATCTCGGGGAACACGGTCGAGGTCCGCGACCAGGTCTTGATCATCTGCTTCTGGTTGGCCTCGTTCATCTGGGTGATCCGCCTCATCAGGCGCTCCTCCGCCCACGGGCCCTTCTTCGAAGATCTGCTCATCGCTTCTTCTTTCCTCGGCGCCGGCCGCGCACGATCATCGCGTCGGAGCGCTTGCCTTTCTTGCGGGTGCGGTAGCCGAGCGTCGGCTTGCCCCACGGCGTCACCGGGTGGCCGCCGGGGGTCTTGTGGGCCTCGCCGCCGCCGTGCGGATGGTCGACGGGGTTCATCGCGATCCCGCGGCTCTGCGGGCGCTTGCCCTTGTGGCGGTTGCGCCCGGCCTTGCCGATCTTGACGTTCTGGTGCTCTGCGTTGGAGAGGCTGCCGACGGTCGCCCGGCACTCGGCCCGGACCAGGCGCATCTCCGAGGACGGCAGTCGCAGGGTGACCATGTCGCCCTCCTTCGCCACCACCTGGATCGCGGAGCCCGCCGAGCGCCCGAGCTTGCCGCCCTGGCCGGCGATCAGCTCGACGTTGTGGACCACGGTGCCGGTCGGGATGGAGCGGAGCGGCAGCGCGTTGCCGGGCCGGATATCGGCCGTCTCGCCCGACTCGACCATCGCCCCGGCGCCCAGCCCCTGGGGGGCGAGGATGTAGCTCTTGGCCCCGTCGACGTAGTGCAGCAGGGCGATGTAGCAGGTTCGGTTGGGGTCGTACTCGACCGAGGCGACCTTCGCCGGGACGCCGTCCTTGCGGCGCTTGAAGTCGATCGCGCGGTAGCGGCGCTTGGCCCCGCCGCCGCGGTGGCGCGCCGTCACGCGGCCGTGCGAGTTTCGCCCGCCGCTGCGGCCCTTGCCCTTGGTCAGCGCCTTCAGCGGCTCGTTGCCGCCGGTCAGCTCCTCGCGCTTCTGGTAGGTCGCGAAGCGGCGCCCCGGGCTGGTCGGCTTTGTCTTTCGCATCGCCATTACTCGGCCACCGCCGCACCCTCGAACAGCTCGATCCGATCGCCCGGCGCCAGCTGCACGATCGCCTTCTTCCACGAGCGCGTGCGGCCGCTGTGCAGGCCGCGCCGCTTCGGCTTCGAGGGGACCTTGATCGTCCGCACCTCGATCACGCCGACGTCGAAGATCTCCTCGACCGCGCGCCGGATCTGGGTCTTGTGCGCCCGATGGTCGACCCGGAACGTGTACTTGCCGTCGGCCATCAGGGCGTAGCTCTTCTCCGAGACGACCGGCTCGATGATCACCTGGCGAGCGTTCACTCGTCCTCCTCCTTCGGCGCCCGGTCGACGTCGCCGACCCGGCCCTCGAGCGTCTCGAGCGCGGCCTGGGTGACGATCAGCGAGGCGTGGCCGATCAGGTCGGCGACGCCCGCCGAGCCGACCGGGAGCACGTCGACGCTCGGGATGTTGCGAAAGCTCTTCAGCACCCCGGTCTCCTCGGGGTCGCAGAGGACCAGAGTCGGCCCCTTCGGGCCCCACTTGGCCAGCGCCTCGGCCGCCTGCTTGGTCGCCGGCGTCTCGTAGGCGGCACCGTCGGCGACCGCGATCGAGTCGCGGGCGGCGTGGACCGAGAACGCCGAGCGCAGCGCGCGGCGGCGGGCCTTGCGGTTGACCTTGAAGGCGTGCGAGCGCGGCTTCGGGCCGAAGGCGGCGCCACCGCCACGGCGATGCGGAACGCTGAGGGCGCCGGCGCGGGCGCGGCCGGTGCCCTTCTGCTTCCAGGCCTTGGCGGTGGTCATCGCGACCTCGCCGCGGCCGAGCGTCGACGCGGTGCCGCGGCGGCGGGCCGCGAGGTCGGCGCGGGCCGCCTCGTGCACGAGGCTCTCGTGGAAGTCCTCGGCGAACACGGCGGCCGGCAGGTCGCTCTTCGCCTGCTTGCCGAGCGTGGTCGCCTTGAGCGCGGCGGCGCTAGCCATCGCTGCGCACCTCCACGGTGCCGCCCTTGGAGCCGGGGACCGCGCCGCGGATCAGCAGCAGGTGGCGCTCGGCGTCGACCTGGACGACCTCGAGCCCGCGCTGGGTGACCCGCTTGCCGCCCATCCGGCCCGGCATCTTCACGCCCTTGAACACGCGGGCGGGGTCGGCGCTGGCGCCGATCGAGCCCGGGGCGCGGACGTTGTGGGAGCCGTGCGAGACCGGCCCGCGGCCAAAGTTGTGGCGCTTGATCGTGCCCTGAAAGCCCTTGCCGACCGAGGTCGCCGAGACCTTGACCCTGGCGCCGGGCTCGAACTGCTCGACCGTCAGCTGCTCGCCCACCTGGGCCTCGGGGGCCTCGTCGCGGAACTCCTTCAGCACCCGCGAGGGCTCGGCGCCGGTCTTCTTCAGCTGGCCCATCTTCGGCTTGTTGAGCTTGCGCTCCTCGACCCCGATCGCGGCCACCTGGACCGCGGCGTAGCCGTCGCGGTCGGGGATCCGGACCGCGGTGACGGTGTTCGGGGTCGCCTCGACCACGGTCACGGGGACGCGCGTACCGTCCTCCTGAAAGACCTGGGTCATGCCGACCTTCTTGCCAACGATCGCCGCCACGCCGCCTCAGATCTTGATCTCGATGTCGACGCCGGCGGGCAGCGCGTCGAGACGCTGCAGCGAGTCGATCGTCTTCGGGGTCGGCTGGTGAATGTCGATCAGCCGCTTGTGGGTGCGGATCTCGAAGTGCTCGCGCGAGTCCTTGTCCTTGAACGGGGAGCGGATCACGCAGTAGATGTTGCGCTCGGTCGGCAGGGGCACGGGGCCCGAGACCGAGGCGCCGGTCCGGGTCGCGGTGTCGACGATCTCGCGCGCCGCGCGATCGATCGCGTCGTGGTCGTAGGCCTTCAGCCTGATCCTGATCTTGCTTGTCGCGAGTGTTGCCACGTGTCCTGCTCTTGCCGTGTTTAGTGGGCACAAAAGGGGCGCCGTCCAAAAGGGGGACAGCGCCCCATGGTCGTATCGGTTACCTGCAAACGAAGGGCCGGCCTTCGGGCCGGCCCTTTACGGGTGCTACTCGATGATCTCGGTGACCACCCCGGAGCCCACGGTGCGACCGCCTTCGCGGATCGCGAACCGGAGGCCCTGGTCCATGGCGATCGGGTTGATCAGCTCGATCGTCATCTCGACGTTGTCGCCGGGCATCACCATCTCCGTGCCCTCGGGCAGGTTGGAGACGCCGGTCACATCGGTCGTCCGGAAGTAGAACTGCGGGCGGTAGCCCGAGAAGAACGGGGTGTGACGGCCGCCCTCCTCCTTCTTCAGGCAGTAGACCTCGGACTTGAACTTCGTGTGCGGGGTGATCGAGCCGGGCTTGGCCAGGACCTGGCCCCGCTCGATCTCCTCGCGCTTGGTGCCTCGCAGCAGGCAACCGGCGTTGTCGCCGGCCTGCCCCTGATCGAGGTCCTTGTGGAACATCTGCACCCCGGTCACCACGGTCTTGGTGGTGTCGTTGATGCCGACGATCTCGACCTCGTCGCCGGTGTTGACGACGCCGGTCTCGATCCGCCCGGTTGCGACGGTGCCGCGGCCGGTGATCGTCATGATGTCCTCGACCGGCATCAGGAACGGCTTGTCGAGGTCGCGCTCGGGCTCCGGGATGTAGTTGTCAAGAGCGTCGGCGAGCTCGAGGATCGCCTTCTTGCCCTCCTCGTCGCCCTCGAGCGCCTTCAGCGCCGAGCCCTTGATGATCGGGGTCTCGTCCCCGGGGAAGTCGTACTCGTTGAGCAGGTCCTTGACCTCCTCCTCGACCAGCTCCACGAGCTCGTCGTCGTCGACCATGTCGACCTTGTTGAGGAAGACGACCACGTACGGCACGTTGACCTGGCGGGCGAGCAGGATGTGCTCGCGCGTCTGCGGCATCGGGCCGTCGGCGGCGGAGACCACGAGGATCGCGCCGTCCATCTGCGCCGCGCCGGTGATCATGTTCTTGACGTAGTCGGCGTGCCCGGGGCAGTCGACGTGGGCGTAGTGGCGGTTCTCGGTCTCGTACTCGACGTGCGAGGTCGCGATCGTGATCCCGCGCTCCTTCTCCTCCGGCGCGTTGTCGATCTCCTCGAACGACCTCTCCTCGGCGCCACCCTGCTCGGCGAGCACCTTGGTGATCGCCGCGGTGAGGGTCGTCTTGCCGTGGTCGATGTGACCGATCGTGCCGACGTTCACATGCGGCTTACTGCGATCGAACTTATCCGCCATCTCGTTCCTCTAGCTCCTTCTGTTCTTCTCTTCTAAGTCTTGTCTTGGCTATCTCCGGGCAACCCCGGGATATTTACAGAATTCAGGCCCCAGCCCCGACCGGCTCCGCCGAGGTGCTCTCGACGATCTGCTCGGCGATGTTCTGGGGCACTTCCTCGTAGCGCTCGAACTGCATCGTGTAGGTCGCCCGGCCCTGGGTCGAGGAACGGACGTCGGTCGCGTAACCGAACATCTCCCCGAGCGGCACGAAGGCGTGAACCGCGAGCGCGTTGCCGCGCGGCTCCTGGCCCTGGACCTTGCCGCGGCGCCGCGAGAGGTCGCCGATCACGTCGCCGAGGAACTCCTCGGGGGTGACCACCTCGACCGACATCACGGGCTCGAGCAGGACCGGCTTCGCCCGGCGCGTCGCCTCCTGGATCGCCATCGAGCCGGCGATCTTGAACGCCATCTCCGAGGAGTCGACGTCGTGGTACTTGCCGTCGACGAGCTCGACCCGGACGTCGACCATCGGGTATCCGGCCTTGACCCCGGAGCCGAGCGCCTCCTCGATCCCCTGCTCGACGGCGGGGATGTACTCGGTCGGGATCGCGCCGCCCTTGATCTTGTTGACGAAGTCGAAGCCCTCCTCGGGAGCGGGCTCGGCGTTGATCACCACGTGGCCGAACTGGCCCTTGCCGCCCGTCTGGCGGACGAAGTGGCCGACGATCTTGTCGACCCGCTCGCGGATCGTCTCGCGGTAGGCGACCTGGGGGCGGCCGACGTTGGCGTCGACGTTGAACTCGCGCAGGAGGCGATCGACGATCACCTCGAGGTGCAGCTCGCCCATCCCGGAGATCAGCGTCTGGCCGGTCTCCTCGTCGCTCTCGATCCGGAAGGTCGGGTCCTCCTCGGCGAGCCGCGCGAGGCCGCCGCCGAGCTTCTCCTGATCGGACTTGGTCTTCGGCTCGATCGCGACCGCGATCACCGGCTCCGGGAACTCGATCGTCTCCAGGAGCACCGGCGCGTCGGGGGCCGAGAGCGTGTCGCCGGTGGAGGTCTGCTTGAGGCCGACGCCGGCGACGATGTCGCCCGCGTAGCACTCCTCGATCTCCTCGCGGTGGTTGGCGTGCATCATCAGCAGCCGCCCGACCCGCTCGGTCTTGCCGTTGGTCGCGTTCAGCACCC
>DASQKC010000181.1:0-2946 GCA_035630755.1 Actinomycetota bacterium
GCGGCGACGCCTACATCGCGCGGTCGACGAACGCGGGCGCCACGTGGACCCCGACCAAGGTCGTCGACTCGACGCGGTACTACTTCGCCTTCGACGGCGACGTGCTCCCGAACGGCACGATCGTGTTCTCGCAAGCGAGCATCTCGTACACGGGTCCCGGCTCCGCGCCGGAGGGCCAGGTCCAGTACCACGCGATCCGGTCGACGAACAACGGCGCGTCCTGGACGAACGTCGTCGTCGACAGCCGCGAGATCGGGACGGCGTGCGAGGCGGACGGGTGCTACGCGGACTATTACCTCGGTCACGCCGTCGTGAGCGCCGACGCGAACGGCAACCTCGTGTACCTGCACGACGGCGCGGCCACCGCCGGCGGGGCGCAGACCGTCTACGCGCAGCGCTCGACCGACGGCGGCGCGACGTGGACCGCGCGGGTCGCGCTGTCGACGACCGGCGTGAACAGCTCGTTCCCTGCGATCGAGTCCCGCGGCAGCGGCGACGTCCGCGCCTACTACATGCAGGCCGACGGCGGCCACGACGCGTGGAACGTCTGGTACCGCACCTCGACCGACGGCGGCGCGACGTGGTCGGCCCCCGTGAAGATCAGCGACGTCACGGGCGGCACGAACTACAAGACCCCTGCCGGGTTCAAGGAGCCCTACGGCGACTACGGCGAGATCGCGATCACGAACAGCGGGAAGACGATCGCGATCTGGGGTGAGGGCGACTCCTACACCGGTCCCGGCGGGACCTGGTACAACCGCCAGACCTAGTAGGCGGTCGCCCAGGTCGCGCGCTCGATCCCGGCGTTGCCGCACACCGTGCAGGCGACGCCGGGATCCTCGCGCTCGAGCGGCAGGAACCGGATCGTCGCCTTCGTCTCGGCCTTCACCTTCGCCTCGCACGCGTCGTCGCCGCACCATGCGCCGACCGCGAACCCGCCGGCCTCCGCGGCCTGGCGGAGCTCGTCGTACGACGCGACCTCGCGCGTGTTCGCCTCCCGGAAGGCGAGGGCGTCCTCGAACAGCCCGCGCTGGATCTCGTCCATGAGCGCCTCGAGGCGCTCGCCGGCGGCGTCGGCGTCCACGGCCGTCTTCTCGCCCGTATCGCGGCGCGCGATCGTCACCTGGTCCGCGTCCAGGTCGCGCGGGCCGACCTCGACGCGCACGGGCACGCCGCGCAGCTCGTGGTCGGCGAACTTGAACCCGGGGCGGAGGTCGTCGCGCGCGTCCACCTTCACGCGCAGGGCGCGCTCGCGCCAGCCGGTGGCCATCGCCTCGGCGGCGCCGGTCACCCGGGCCCGCTCCTCGTCGTTGCGGTAGATGGGGACGATCACGACCTGGTCGGTCGCCATCGCCGGCGGCAGACGGAGGCCCTTGTCGTCGCCGTGCGCCATGATCAGCCCGCCCACGAGCCGTGTCGACGCGCCCCACGACGTCGCGTGCGCGAAGTGCTCCTCGCCGTCGCGGCCCAGGAACGTGACCCCGTAGGCGCGCGAGAAGTTCTCGCCGAGGTAGTGCGAGGTCCCGGACTGCAGCGCCTTCCCGTCGCGCATGAGGGCCTCGATCGTCAGCGTCTCCACCGCGCCGGGGAACCGTTCG
Source organism: Actinomycetota bacterium (assembly GCA_035630755.1). GTDB lineage: Bacteria > Actinomycetota > UBA4738 > UBA4738 > HRBIN12 > AC-51. The sequence continues at coordinate 1,599 of DASQKC010000181.1, forward strand.
GTGGGCGTCTTGCGCCCCAGGTGCACCGGGATGGCCATCACGTCCTCGGCGACTTGACGGTAGACGTCGAGCATCCGCGTCGTCTCCTCCCAGGCCTCCTCCTCGGTCTCGTGGGCGGTGTGCCCCTCCTGCCACAGGAACTCGGTCGTGCGCAGGAACAGCCGCGGACGCATCTCCCACCGCACCACGTTGGCCCACTGGTTGTAGAGCAGGGGCAGGTCGCGGTAGCTCTGGACCCACCGCGAATAGGTGTCCCAGATGATCGTCTCGGACGTCGGCCGGACGACGAGCGGCTCGGCGAGCTCCTCGCCGCCCGCGTGGGTGACCATCGCGAACTCCGGCGCGAACCCCTCGACGTGCTCCTTCTCGCGTTCGAGCAGCCGCAGCGGGATGAACATCGGGAAGTACAGGTTGCGGTGCCCGGTCGCCTTGAACCGCGTGTCCATCGCGTCGCGGATCGCCTCCCACAAGGCGTAGCCGTCCGGTTTGATCACCATCGTGCCGCGCGCGAGCGAGTTCTCGGCCAGGGCGGCGTCGCGCACGACGGCCTGGTACCAGCCGGGGAAGTCGTCGCGTTGGGTGGGCAGCGCCATATCGATGGACCCTCTCTCTTCAGGACGGACGGGTGGGCGCGGGGCGGGCTACTTGTCGATGTCGCCGACGACGAAGAAGATCGATCCCAGGATCGCGATGAGGTCGGGCACGAGCGTGCCGGGCAACATCGCGGGGATCACGCTGACGTTGGAGAACGACGCGGTCCGCATCTTCAGCCGATACGGCCGCTCCGAGCCGTCGCCGATGACGTAGTAGCCCATGACCCCGAGCGGGTTCTCGGTGCGCACGTAGACCTCGCCCTCGGGGATCTTGATCGTCTTCGGCAGCCCGCTCGCCCGGAAGGGCCCGGGCGGTAAACGGTCGAGGCACTGCTCGACGATGTCGCAGCTCTGCTTCACGCGTTCCACGAGGACCCACAGGCGGTCGTAGCAATCGCCGTGGGAGCCGACGGGGACCTCGAACTCGACCTCGCCGTACTTCTCGTAGGGGTCGTCCTTGCGCGGGTCCATCGCCACGCCGCTCGCCTGCAGCGTGGAACCGGAGCAGCCGTACTGCACGGCTAGGGCCGCCGGCAGCACGCCGACGCCGCGGCACCGCGCGAAGATGATCTCGTTGCCCATGATCAGGGTCTCGTATTCGCGGAGCGCGCCGCGCACCGCCGCGAGGACCTCGTGGGCGCGTCGCAGGAAGCCGCGGGGCAGGTCGTCCTTCAGCCCGCCGACGCGGCAGAACGAGTGGTGCATCCGCGCGCCGGTCGCCGATTCGACGAGGTCCTGCACCATCTCGCGCTCGC
>DASQKC010000182.1:0-7980 GCA_035630755.1 Actinomycetota bacterium
TCACCTCCGACGACATGCGGTGGGTCGTGCGCGAGCACGATCCGGACAAGCCCAAGGACTTCTACGTGGTCCACGAGGACGACGACGGCCGTCCCGACGCGGCGGCGATCTACCGGGTGAAGCACCGATGGCGGTACGACCTGCCTTCGGTCGAAGCGCGCGCCCGGCAGGTCTGGGCCACGACGCCGCAGGCCTGGGCCGACATCTGGCGGTACCTGCTCGACATCGACCTGGTCGCGCGGGTCCGCACGGGCCCGCGGGCCGCCGACGACCCGATCCGTTGGCTCCTGCGGGAGAGCCGTGCCACCCGTCCGACGGTGACGGACGGGCTGTACCTCCGCGTGCTCGACGTCCCGCCCGCACTCGCCGCGCGGACCTACCGTGTCGACGGGCGGCTCGTCCTCGACCTCCGCGATCCCGCCGGCCGGGTCCCCGCCGGGTCCTACGAGCTCGTCGTCGAGGGCGGCACGGCGAGCGTGTCACCGACCGACGCCCACGCCGATCTGACGGGCGACGTGGTCGCCCTGGGCGCGGTGTACCTCGGCGGGGTCTCGTGGCGCGAGCTCGCCGGGGGCGGGCTCGTCCATGAACGCCGCGACGGCGCGATCGACACGGCGGATGCGATGTTCCTCGGCACGGTCCCGCCCTGGGCGCCGCTGCCCTTCTGACGCGTCAGACGCCGCCGGTCAGGCCGCGCGCGACGAACAGCACGCCGAGCGCCACGAGCGCGAGTCCCAGCACGGTCCGGAGGACGGCGAGCCCCCGTGGGCCCAAGACCCGGTGGCCGCCGCTGCCCACGCCCGTCGAGACGAGGTCGGCCAACGACACCCCGATCGCCATCGCGGTCGCCGTGACCACCGCGGCGCCGCGCCCCCCGATGTCGGTGGCCGCCGCCAGGGTGGCCGTCGCGGTGGTGGCGAAGAAGAGCCACGCGCCCGGGTTGAGGAGCACGGCGACGACGCCGGTCGCCGTGGGACCGAAGGACCGGTCCTTCGACCCGTCGGCGGGGGCGACGGGGCGGTGGATCGACCGCAGGTCCAGGGCGGCGAACGCGACGAGGGCGATCCCACCGACGACCGCGAGGATCCGCAGCGCCGCGTCGCTCGGCGCGACCGCCGAGAGCCCGAGCGCGAGCGCGAGCAGGATCAGGAACAGCGTGAGGTTCGCCCCGAGCATGACCCGGAGACCGCCGGCCAGACCGCGCTTGGCGCTCTGGGACAGGATCAGCACCTGGACGGGGCCCGGCGCGATCCCGAGGGCGAAGCCGAACGCGAGCGCCGGGACGAAGGAGGTCGCCGGCTCCGTCACCCCGCCGGTCTCCGGAGCTCCTCGATCGCGATCGCGCCGTGTTCGTCGCGGGTCACGAGGATCCCTTCGCACTCGCGCATGGGAGCCACCTCGCGCCCGGTCAGGCCGAACGCGGCGCGCTCCACGAGCGGCGTGTGGCTGATCGCGAGCCCGCGGCCGCCCTCGGGGAGCTGGTCGAGGAGCGCGCGGACCCCCGCGGCCATGCCCTCGGGCGAGCCGCCCGAGGCGTCCTGGCCGCCGAGCCCCGGGATCACGTCGTGGGCGGGCAGCTGGACGCCGGCGCCCCGCAGGAACCACGCTGCGGTCTCGGCGGCGCGATCCGCCGGCGACACGAACACCGCGGCGTACGTGACACCCGACCTGGTGCGGCCAACGTCCTCCGCGAGGGCGCGGCCGGCGGGGGAGAGCCGGTCGGCGTCGGGCTCGCGGGACGCGTGACGGAGCAGCTCGAGCAGTTCCATGACGGGCGGGGCCGGGGTCGGGCGGCGGACCGCTCCCGTATCATGCCGCACCATGCGTGCCCCGAGCCTGGTCTTCGCCGCCCTCGTCACGTTCGGAGTCGTCGCCTGCACGGGCGACGCCTCCCCATCGACCACCGCTCCCACGTCGCCGACCTCGGGCTCGCCGATCCCCGAGGGCCCCGTCTCGTTCGTGCCGGGCGCGTTCGCCACGGACGTGTCGAACGTGACCGTGGCCCTCACGTGGGACGGGGGCACGGGGGAGATGACCGTCGAGAACGGGTCCACGAGCGAGCTGGGCCAGGCGAGCGTGACGGCGATCACCGACGAGCCCACCACCGTCGAGGCCACGCTGGACGGTCCCGCGACGATCGCGGTCGGCGAGACCGCCACCTTCGAGGTCGCGTTCCCGGACAGCCTCGCGCCCGCCGACGCCGGCCTGCTGTTGCTGGGCTTCGGCGACGACTCCTGGGGCGCGCTCAGCCCCGTCGTGGCCGCGGGCTAGCGGCTCGCGGGCTCCGCCTCGCCCGCCTCCCACCGCGCCAGCACGAAGAGCAGGTCCGACAAGCGGTTGAGGTAGCGACGGACCGCGGGGTTGACCTCCCGTTGCGCGTGCTCGAGCGCCACCACCGCGCGTTCGGCCCTTCGGACGATGGCTCGCGCGAGGTCCAGCGCGGCGCTCGCCGGGTTCGCGCCCGGGACGATGAAGACCTGGGGGAGCGGACGCTCGGCGACGAGCGCGTCGATCCGCTGTTCGAGCCGGCGGACCATGTCGTCGGTGACCAGGGAGACCCCCGGCTCGAGCTTCCCCCGTTCGCGCGGGTTCGTAGCGAGGTCGGCGCCGACGACGAACAGCTCGCGCTGCAGGGCCAACAGGTCGCCGGCCATCGGCTCGCTGGCGGTGGTCGCCCGTGCCAGGCCGATCGCGGCGACGGCCTCGTCGGTCGTGCCGTACGCCTCGGTGACCAGGTCGTCCTTGGGCACCCGCCCCCCGTACAGCAGGCCGGTCGTGCCGTCGTCGCCGGTCTTCGTGTAGATGCGCGGCATCGGCGGCTAGCATAGGGCGGTCACGCGCCCCCGCCCCCGGGGCGCCGGAGAGGAGGCGACACCGATGGCCGGACGTTTCGGCGCCGTCGTCACCGCCATGGTGACCCCGTTCCGCGACGACCACGGCGTGGACCTCGACCGCGCGCAGGAGCTGGCCGCGCACCTGGTCCGCCACGGATCGGACGCGGTCGCGGTCGCCGGGTCGACCGGCGAGTCCCCGACGCTCACGCACGCCGAGAAGGCCGAGCTGTTCCGGGCCGTGCGCGCCGCGGTCGGCGACGACGGGAAGATGCTCTGCGGGACGGGCACCTATTCCACCGCGGAGACGCTCGAGCTGACGCAGGCGGCCGAGGACGCCGGCGCCGACGGCCTGCTCGTCGTGACGCCGTACTACAACAAGCCACCCCAACGCGGCCTGATCGCGCACTTCGAACGCGTGGCCGAGGCCACCGAGCTGCCGATCATGGCGTACAACATCCCCTCGCGGACGGCCACGCGCATCGAGCACGACACGCTGCTGCGTCTCGCCGAGCGGCCCAACATCGTGGCGGTGAAGGACTCCACCGGCGACTTCCAGGGCCTGTCGAAGCTGATCACGGAGGCGCCGGAGGGGTTCGAGGTCTACTCCGGTGACGACTGGGCCGCCTTCGGCTACGTCTGCCTGGGAGCCGTCGGCGTCGTGAGCGTGGCGAGCCATCTGGTCGGCGCCCAGATCCACCAGATGATCGACCTGATCGAGACCGGCGACATCCCCGCCGCGCGCAAGATCCACGAGGCGCTCTCGCCGCTGTACAACGCCCTGTTCATCACGTCGAACCCGATCCCGCTGAAGGCCGCGCTCGAGCTCGTGGGGCGTCCGGCGGGGCCGCCTCGCCTGCCCCTCGTGCCGGCCACGGCCGAGGAGCGCGACCGCGTCCGCAAGGCGCTGGAGGACGCGGGGCTCCTTGGCTGACCCGGACGCGGACTGCCGCCTCGTCTTCCTGGGAGGGATCGGCGAGGTCGGCCGCAACATGGCGTGCCTCGAGCTCGCCGGTCGCCTGTTGATCATGGACGTGGGGCTGTCGTTCCCCTCGGCCGACATGCCGGGGATCGACCTCGTCCTGCCCGACATGGAGTACGTGCGCGGGCGTGCCGACGACGTCGAGGCCGTGGTGCTCACGCACGGGCACGAGGACCACGTGGGCGCGCTCCCGTACCTGCTGAAGGACCTGGGCCGCACGATCCCCGTGATCGCGACGCGCTTCACGCTCGAGCTGCTGAAGGGCAAGCTCGAGGAGCACGAGGTGACCGAGCTCGTCGACGGTCGGCTGGCGACGCCCGGCGAGGCGATGACGGTCGGGCCCTTCTCGATGCGGTTCATCCACGTCACGCACTCGATCCCGGACGGTATGGCCGTGGCCGTGGACACGCCGCACGGCACGGTGCTGCACACTGGCGACTTCAAGATCGACCCGACGCCCATCGACGGCCGGCCGACCGACCTGCACGCCCTCGCCGAGGAAGCGTCCGGTTCCGGCGTGCACGTCCTGCTCTCGGACTCCACGAACGCCGAGGAGCCGGGGCACACCGACAGCGAGCGGAGCGTCGGGCCGGTGCTCCGCGAGATCGTGGCGAACGCGCCGGGCATCGTCGTCGTGGCCTGCTTCTCGAGCCATATCCACCGCACGCAACAGGTCGTCGACGCCGCGGTCGCCGACGGCCGGGTGGTCGCCTTCCTGGGTCGCTCGATGCAGAACAGCGTCGGCGCGGCCCGCCGCCTGGGCATCCTCCGGGTCGACGACCGGGATGTGATCGACATCACGGAGGTCGAGTCCCTCGACCCCGGGCGGGTCGTGATCGTGTGCACCGGGTCCCAGGGCGAGCCCTACTCGGCGCTCAGCCTGATGGCGGCGCGCGAGCACAAGTGGGTGAAGCTCCAGGAGGGGGACACGGTCGTGCTCTCCTCGAGCCTGATCCCCGGGAACGAGCCGGCGATCCACCGCGTCGTCGATGCCCTCTACCGCAGCGGCGCCGACGTGTACCACGTGCCCGCGGACGCCGTGCACGCGAGCGGGCACGGGGCCCAGGAGGAGCTCCGGCTCATGCTCTCGCTCGTGCGGCCCCGCTGGTTCGTCCCGATCCACGGCGAGCGTCGGCACCTGCAGCACCACGCGCGGCTGGCCGAGGAGGTCGGCATCCCGCACGATCGGATCTTGATCTGCGAGGACGGCGACGTGCTCGACGTGGGGGAGCGGGTGACGCTCGTGGATCGCGTCCGGGCCGGCATGACGTTCGTGGACGGGATCGGCATCGGCGACGTGGGGGGCTCGGTCCTGCGCGACCGGCGCAAGCTCGCGGACGACGGCGTGGTCGTCGTGGTCGTCACGGTCGACGCGCAGACGGGCGAGCTGGTCGGCGGCCCCGACATCGTGAACCGGGGGTTCGTCCACGAGGAGACCTCGGGGGCGATCCTCGAGCGTGGTCTCGACCTGGTCGAGGACGTGTTCCAAGAGACGGCCGCGGCGCACGTGACCGACCCCTCGGTCCTGCAGCAGCACATCCGCCGGGTCCTGAAGAAGCATTTCTTCGAGCAGACCGAGCGCAAGCCCGTGATCCTCCCGGTGATCATGGAGGTCTGATCCGCCGACCGTTCGACGCCTGATCGGGGTCCTTGCACCGGCGGTTCCATCGTTCACACTTGGGCTCCCATGGCGACGAAGACTTCCCCGTCGCGACGTTCGTCGTCGCGCTCCTCCGGCCGCGCCGGATCCCGGAAACCCACCCGGAAGACCACCCGCAGACCGACCGCGAAGCGGACCTCGAGCAGGAAGCAGGTGCCCGAGAAGACGCCGGTGCGGCAGATCCTCTCCCCGCACGCCCGGGACGCGATCGGGATCGGGCTCGTGGTGCTGGGGCTCCTGTCGATCCTCGGGCTGTGGTTCGACGGAGCCGGGACGGTGGGCGGCTGGCTCACGATCGGACTGACCGCCTCGTTCGGCGTGGCCGCGTACGTCGTGCCGCTCGTCGGCGTGTACTGGGGGATCATCCTCCTGCGCGACACCGCGCGGGACGCGCGCGTACGGATGTTCATCGGGTTCACGGCGTTCACCTTCGGGGTCCTCGGGATCGTTTCGCTCTTCTTCGGGAACCCCGCGCCCACCGACGGGTACGATGCGCTAGCGGGCGCGGCCGGCGTCGTCGGCGCGCTCGCGGCGCACCCGCTGTCCTCGGTGATCAGCGTGTTCGGCGCCGCGATCGTGTGCCTCGGGCTCGCCGTCCTCGGGTTGCTCGTCTTCACCGGGACGCCGATCGCCACCGCGTGGCGTCGCGTGCGCGACTTCTTCACGGCGGCCGACGTCGAGGAGGACGAGGAGGATGAGGTCGAGCCCGAGCCGATGCTGCAGATCGGCTTCGACGAGCCCTCGGCGCCCAAGGTCTCCCGTGTCCGCCGGCTGCGCGAGGCGTTGGGACTGGTCGACGATCCGGATGCCCTCGTGGTCCTGCCGGACGCGGAGGCGGTCACCGCCACCGGCGCGTTCCCGCTGATCCACGAGGAGCTGACACCCGACGAGGAGTCCGTGGCGCCCCCCGCGCGGCGCATCTCGCGCGACCGGACCATCGAGACGGCGAGCGGCCCCTACCAGCTGCCGCCGATCGACCTGCTCCGCGAGGCGCCGCCCTCGGGCGCCGACGTGGCCGACGAGACGCAGATGCGCGAGGCGCTCGAGCGCACGCTCCGCACGTTCGGCGTCGACGCCCGCGTCGCCGGCACGAACCGCGGGCCGACCGTCACGATGTACGAGGTCGAGGTCGCCGCCGGGACCAAGGTCCAGAAGGTGCTGTCCCTCGCCGGCGACATCGCCTATGCGCTCGCCACCCCCGACGTCCGCATCCAGGCGCCGATCCCGGGCCGCAGCGCGATCGGGATCGAGGTCCCCAACAAGCACCGCGACTTCGTGATGCTCGGCGACATCCTCCGCTCGGGCGCCGCGAAGGAGGCGACGCATCCGCTCGAGGTCGCGCTCGGCAAGGACGTCCACGGGCGTGCGCAGATGGTCAACCTGTCGAAGATGCCCCACCTGCTCATCGCGGGGGCCACGGGCGCCGGCAAGTCGAGCCTCGTGAACTGCTTCATCACGTCGCTGCTGATGCGCACCTCACCCGACGACGTCCGCCTCGTGCTCGTCGACCCGAAGCGCGTCGAGCTCAGCCACTTCGCGGAGGTCCCGCACCTGCTGTCGCCGGTGATCGTGCACCCGAAGCGCGCCGCCGAGGCTCTCCAGTGGATCGTGCGGGAGATGGAGCAGCGCTACGAGATCCTCGCGAGCGTCGGCGTGCGCGACATCGATGGCTACGAGGCCGGCCTGGCCGACGGGACGCTCCGGATCCCCGTCGGCCTGGACCATCGCTACGAGCACATGCCGTTCATCGTCGTCGTGATCGACGAGCTCGCCGACCTGATGATGGTCGCGCCGCGCGACGTGGAGGACGCGATCTGCCGCATCGCGCAGATGGCCCGTGCCGTCGGTATCCACCTCGTCGTGGCGACACAGCGCCCGAGCGTCGACGTCGTCACCGGGCTCATCAAGGCCAACATCCCGAGCCGCGTCGCGCTGATGACCTCGAGCCAGGCCGACAGCCGGGTCATCCTCGACATGAACGGCGCCGAGAAGCTCGTGGGGCACGGCGACATGTTGTTCGCGCCCTCGAGCCTCTCGAAGCCGGCGCGGCTGCAGGCGGCGTGGGTGACCGAACAGGAGATCCACGCGATCGTGGAGTTCATCCGCGGCCAGCGCGAGGTCGTGTACGAGCACACCGTCGAAGGGTTCGGCCTGCCGCCGACCGAGACCGGGTCGGGCGATCACGGTCTCGACGGCGATGACGAGCTGCTCGAGCAGGCCGCGGACCTCGTGATCCGCTCGCAGCTCGGCTCGACGTCGATGCTCCAACGCAAGCTGAAGGTCGGCTTCGCTCGTGCCGGGCGCATCATGGATCTCTTGGAAGAGCAGGGCATCGTGGGTCCGAGCCAGGGATCGAAGGCCCGCGACGTGCTCGTGACGTGGGACGAGTGGGAGGAGCGTCGCGGCGCCTGACCATGATCACGAAGGAGGGCTGGAAGGCATGTCCTACGTGATGCGAGGTTCGACGGTCGCCATCGCCCTTCTGGTCGTCCCGCTCGCTGCCTGCG
>DASQKC010000183.1:0-11202 GCA_035630755.1 Actinomycetota bacterium
GGACCGCACGCCCCCCGAGCTGTCCGCGGACATCATGGACCGCGGCATCGTGCTCACGGGTGGCGGCGCCATGCTCCGCGGCCTCGACAAGCGGCTGCGCCACGAGACGGGGATGCCCGTGCGCATCTCCGACACGCCGCTGCAGGCCGTGGTCCTGGGTTCCGGGAAGTGCCTCGAGGAGTTCGAGGTGCTGCAACGGGTCCTGGTGAGTCCGAGCACCCGGCGGTAGCCCGTGGCGGTCTCGCGCGGGCGTCCCCGCAGCACCCGGCTGCTGGTCATCGGCCTGGTCTCGGCATCCCTGCTGGTCATCACGGTCGACTACCGCCAGGAGGGCGGTCCGCTCGACGAGTTCGGCGGCGCCGTGAGCGGCGCCCTCGCTCCGATGCAGGAAGGTGTGACCGCGATCGTGCGTCCGGTAGAGAACTTCTTCAGCGGCCTGGCGAACCTCCCCTCGATGGCTGATGAGAACGCAGCGCTGAAGGACGCGGTCGCCGACCTCCAGGCGGAGCTGGCGACGACCGCCGTCCTCCAGGACCAGCTGGAGCAGCTCCAAGGGCTGCTCGACCTGCGGACGGCCCTCGACCCGGAGGGCGTCCCAGCGGTCGTCATCGCGAACGGCGTGTCGAACTTCGACTGGAGCGTCACGATCAACGAGGGTGCAGCCGACGGCATCGAGGCCGGTATGCCCGTGGTCGCCGGGTCCACCGGGGGCGCTCGGCTCGTCGGCTCGGTCGTCTCGACCACGGACGACTCCGCGGTCGTGCAGCTCATCATCGACCCGGGCCACGTCGTCAACGGCGTGATCGGCACCGGCCCGGAGAGCGGCGCCGTCGTCGGCGCGGGCGACGCCGACATGGTGATGGACTACGTGAAGCGGGTGGACCCGCAGGGGACCGGCGACGCCGCGCCGCAGGTCTTCACGGCGAGCTACGAGATCAACGGGCAGACCGGGAAGTACCCGCCGAACCTGCTGATCGGCACTGTGTCGTCCACCCTCGAGGAGACCAATGAGGGCCAGGCGACCGTCACGGTGCGGCCGTCGATCGATTTCTCGACGCTCGAATACGTGATGGTGCTGCGCTCCCCGGTGACCCCCGAGGAGCCGACCGCCTGATGCGTCGGTTCGTGGGTATCACCCTCGTCATCGTGACTGCGCTCGTGCTGCAGTCGACCGTCTTCTCGGAACTGCGCCTGTTCGGGGTGCGGCCGGAGCTCATGTTCCTCGTGACGATCTTGCTCGCGCTGCTCGGCGGGCCGAGCGAGGGTGCGATCGTGGGGTTCGTGAGCGGCATGGCGCAGGACTTCATGTTGAACCAGCCGAAAGGGATCACCGCGCTCACGCTGACCCTGCTGGGCTACGGGGTGGGGATGACCCGGCAGTACATCGTGTCCCCATCGCCGCTCGTGCCGACCGCGGTGGTCTTCATCGGGACCCTCGCGGGGACGGTCTTCTACGTCGTCGTGGCATACCTGCTCGGCGCATACGACGGGACAGCCGCGTTCGCGGGCCGGGTCGCGCTCCTCGCTGCCGTGTACAACGCGGTGCTCACCCCCATCGTCTACCCGCTGCTGCGGCGAGTGACCGAAGGCCCTCGTTCGCGACGGGTGGTGCGGGTCTGATGGAACGCGCCTCGAGCCGCCTGCGGATGCTCGCCTTGCTCGTCGCCCTGATGTTCATCGGGCTCACGGCGCGCCTGTGGTTCCTGCAGGTGCTTGCCACCGAGCGGTTCTCGTCCGCGGCGACTGAGAACAGCATCCGCTTCGAATACTCCGACCCAACGCGGGGCCTCATCTACGACAGGAACGGCAACCCGCTGGTGCAGAACCAGCAGAGCCACGAGGTCCGGATCACACGTGACCAGCTCGGGGAGGACGGCGAGGCGGTCGTGCTGCGCCTCGCCGAGCTGATGGACGTCGATCCGGCCGTGATCGCCGAACAGGTGAACTCGAACCGCTACTACCCGTTCCAGGCGGTTCCCGTCGCTGAGTTCGTCGACGAAGAGGTCGCGATCTACATCCGCGAGCATCCCGAGGAGTTCCCCGGCGTCGATGTGAAGGAGGCGAAGGTCCGGCAGTACCCCAACGGCCGGCTCGCCGCTCACCTCTTCGGCTACATGGGCCTCATCACCGAGGAGCTCCTCGGCCAGGTCAACGAGAAGCAGTACGGCCCCAACGACTCCGTCGGGGTCGCCGGCCTCGAGCTCCAGTACGAGAAGTTCCTGCGCGGCGAGCGGGGCATCCGGAAGTTCATCGTAAACGCCGACGGCGAGACGATCCGCCCGCTGGACGAGATCCCGTCGACGCACGGCGACGATCTGCACCTGACCCTCGATACACGGTGGCAACAGGTCGCCGAGGAGGAGCTCGCGCAGGGCATCGAGCTCGCGCGCGGCGACACCGACTCGACGAACGTGAACTCGTTGAAGGCGAACGCCGGAGCGGTCGTGGTCCTCGACGCGGAGACCGGCGGGATCCGCGCGATGGCGTCGTTCCCCACGTACGACCCGCGCTGGTACGTGCGCGGTCTGACGCGCAAGCAGTCCCGGTACCTGATGGAATCGCCATCGGCGCCCGCGATCAACCACGCCACGTTCCCGTACACACCGGGATCGACGTTCAAGGCGATCACGTCGTTGATCGTGATGCACGAGGGCATGGCGTCGAAGGACGCGTACTACCCGTGCCCCGCGACGTACGTCCATGGCGAGGACGAAGAGCACCCGTTCGACAACTGGACGTCGGTGGACCTCGGAACCATGTCGTTCTACGAGGCGCTCACGGTGTCGTGTGACACGTTCTTCTATCAGTTCGGTTCCCGCTTCTTCCAGTACTACCTCGACCACGGGCTGACCGAGAACGCCCAGCCCCTCCAGAAGGCGATCCGTGCGTGGGGATTCGGGACTCCGACCGGCGTCGACCTGCCGACGGAGGGCTCGGGCTTGGTGCCAGACGCGAGATTCGCGTCCGAGAACCCCGACCTCTTCGAGGCCGGCAGGTGGCAGCCGTTCGGCGACATCTTGACGATGACGGGCGCCGGGAACATCGCCGTCACCCCGCTCCAGCTCGCGGCCGCGTACGTCGCCATCGCGAACGGCGGGCACCAGTGTCGACCGCACCTCGTCGAGCGGATCGAGTCGGAGGACGGCGAGATCGTGAAGGCACCCGGTGCCGGGTGCGACCGCACGCTCGGCTACGATCAGGCGGACATCGCCTATGTGCGCAGAGCGCTCGCCAACGTCGTGTCGAGCGGGACGGCGAGCTGCGCCTTCAACGGCTTCCCCCTCGACCAGGTGCCGGTGGGCGGGAAGACGGGGACCGCAGAGCGGAGCGACGTCGGCAAGCAGGACACCTCCTGGTTCGCCGCCATCGTCGGCCCCGAGGCCGACCCGGACTACGTCGTGGTGACGATGGTCGAGCAAGGTGGCTTCGGCGCGCAGACCGCCGCGCCCATCACGCGGCGTGTCATCGAAGGCATCGAGGGGCTCCCGCAGGTCGGCGGCTGCAGCGGCGCGTTCTCGGAGGATCGCTGATGGACCTCGTCGCCGGACGGAGCATCGCGGCCGAGCGTCGTCCCACGCGGCACGTCGACTGGATCCTCATCGCGATCGTGATCGCGCTGATCGTGGCCGGGATGTTCCTGCTGTACTCGGCCACGAACCAGACCCTCCGCCAGGACGGGTTCGACCCGTTCGAGCGGGTGAAGCGACAGCTGCTCGTGGTGGCGGCGGGGGCCGTCCTGATGATCTTCGCCGCCTCGTTCGACTACCGCTTCTTCAAGGTCTACGCGGGGTTCTTCTACGCCGGCGGGCTCCTGTTCGTGGCGCTGCTGTTGATCCCCGGTGTGGCGTCGGAGACGGGCGCGTTCATCGACCTCCCCGGCGCCCGCCTGCTCCAGCTCTCGCCGGGGGAGTTCGTGAAGCTCTCGGTGATCATCATGGGCGCGGCGATGTTGTCCGAGGTGCGCGGCATCCCGGACCTGCGGGACGTGCTGCGGGTGGTCGGCATCGGGGCGCTGGCGCTGCTGCTGCTGCTGGCGAACGTCGAGATCGGGAGCGCGATCGTGGTCGTCGCGATCATCGTGGGGCTCCTCGTCGTGGCCGGCGCCCGCGTGAAGCACCTCGTCGCCCTCGCCGTCGGCGCGATCTTGCTCATGGCGCTCGCGTTCCAGGCGAACGTGATCCGCGACTACCAGCTCGACCGGATCCGCGCGTTCCTGGACCGCGAGCACGTGGCCGAGGACGTCCGCTACAACCTGGACCAGTCGCTCACCGCGGTCGGTGCCGGCGGCCTGTTCGGCCGCGGCTACCTCGAGGGGACGCAGACGAACCTCGACTACGTGCCCGAGCAGCACACCGACTTCATCTTCACCGTGGTGGGGGAGGAGTTCGGGTTCGTCGGCGCCCTGGTCGTGCTGCTGCTGTTCGCGCTGCTGCTCTACCGCGCGATCCGGATCGCGTACCTGTCGAAGGACCCCTTCGGGACGCTCGTCGCCGCGGGGATCGCGTCGATGTTCGCGATCCAGATGTTCGTGAACGTGGGGATGGTGATCGGGATCATGCCGATCACCGGGATCCCGCTCCCGTTCCTCAGCTACGGCGGTTCGGCGATGCTCACGAACCTCATCGCGATCGGGATGCTCGAGAGCATCCACATGCGCCGGTTCATCTAGCCGAAGACCGGGCCCGTCCCACCCGAGACGATCCACACGAACGTGGCGCCGGTGCCCGGTGTCTCGTCGAGGATCACGTCCCCGTCCATCGCCCGCGCGGACAACCGGGCGAGGCTCAGCCCGAGCCCGGCGCCCTGATGGGTCCGCGTGTAGAGGTCTTCGGCCTGCTCGAGCGGCTCGAAGATGCGCGCGGCGGCGTCGGGGTCGACCCCCGGCCCACGGTCGATGACACGGACCTCGGTGTGTTCGGACGTCTCGGTGACGCGGATCGTCACCGCTTCGCCGGGCGGGGAGAAGGCGAGCGCGTTCTCGACCAGCTCGGAGAGGATCCGGAGCGCCGCGGTGCGGTTCAGGGTGGCCATCACGGGGCGTCCCGAGCCTTCCACGATGAGCCGCCCGTCGGTCTGGGCGATCTCGTGGGCGAGCGCCGTGACGTCGGCCCACTCGGTGAGCCCCGCCTCGAGGGCAGCCTCGAACCGGGTGACGAGCCGGGCCAGCCCCTGGGCGCGCGTCTCGAGCGTCTCGAGCGCCTCGGCCATCTCCTCGGGGGCGAGCGGCGCCCGGCGGAGCGACTGCGCGAGCCCGAGGATCACCGTCACGGGGGTCCGGAGCTCGTGGCCGACCCGGCCGATGAGCTGCTGGCGGCGCGCGGCCCGCTCCAGGAGGGCGTCCTGGGCGACCTCCAGCTGGCGGGCCCGGCGGCGCTCGCGCTCGAGCGCCTCGGTGAGCTCGTCGATGACGCTCGGGGTGACGGCCTCGGACAGGACCGCGCCGCCTTCGGCGGCCTTGCGGATCGCGTGGAGGATCTCGTCGCCGTCCGCGTCCTTCAAGACGTAGCCGGAGGCGCCCGCGACCAGCATGTCCCGGACCGCCCGCTGCTCGTCCAGGCCCGTGAGGGCCACGATCCCGAGGGAGGGACGGATGGCCTTGAGGCGCCGGGTGGCCTCGATGCCGTCCATCTCGGGCATCCGGACATCCATCAGCACCACGTCGGGCGCCAGCGTGCGGACCATCTCGATCGCTTGGGTTCCGGTCGTGGCCTGCCCGACGACCTCGAGGTCACCGCCGTCCAGGAGCGTGGCCAGGGATTCCCGGAACCCGTCGTTGTCGTCCACGACGAGGAGACGGCAATGGCCGTCTACGGCGGGACCTGCGGCGCCCCGGATCGCCTGCATGCCCTGAAGGATGGTCCTGGGGCGGTGCCGCGGCTATAGCCCGCCCAGCGGTTTCCCCGGGGGGACACGCTGCGCGTGGCGCTGGCCAGCGAGGACTAGTCATCTCGACCCCGACGGTCGGGAACCGGACTAGGCCGAGCGGTCTGCGGGCGCTTCCGAGGTCCCGTGGGGTCGGGCTGTTATCCTCCCTGCAGATGTGCTCGTCCCCGCCGCGCGGTGCGCGAGGGGGCGGGATCGAGACGAGAGGGCGCGCGTCCGCGAGCCGTTCCGGGGAACCACCTGGGGCGGCGCGGGCTCGACGCGCCGGACCGAAGGACACGATCGGGTGCGTGGAACCGCACGGCGCCCGGCGCGCGGGACCCTCCGCAGCGCGGGCACAACCTCCGAACGCCGCCAGACGCGGCCGTCCTTCTTCCGTTCCGGCGCACCGTGCCCTCCGCTGAGCGGAAGGAGCTCGAAGCATGGATGACCTGACCCATGCACAGCCGGAGGCACGTCCGGCACCGGAGCCCGCGGGCGCCGAGCCGGTGGCCGCCGGCGACGGCCAGGGAACCTCGGGCCGTCCCGACGGCGCCCCACGGCGCCGCCGGCGCCGGGGCGGCAAGGGCCGCGGCCGAGGCGGCGGTGGCGGGACCCGGACCTCGACCGAGGGCGGCGAACCGACGACCGACGCCACGCCCGTGACCGAGAAGCCGTCGACCGACCGGAAGCCGTCGACCGATCGGAAGCCGGCAACCGACCGGAAGCCGTCGATCGCCGCCACGCCCGCCGCGGAGCGGCAGCCGGCGGATCGCCCAGCCGCCGACGCCACCTCGACCGATGGTGCCCCGTCCTCGACGGGCGCCCCGCGCAAGCGCCGGCGCCGCCGCGGTGGCCGCGGGCGCGGCAGCGGTGGTGGGGCCGCGAAGGCCACGACGACGTCGACGGACCCGTCCGATACGACGGGCAGCGCCGAGGGTGAGCCCGTCGAGAGCGTCCGGACCCAGCGCGACGACGCCACCCCGGACGCCGAGGAAAGGTCGCCGAAGCCACGGTCTCGCAGCCGCGGGGGCCGCGGCCGGAGCCGGAGCGGCGCCCAGCCGGAGGCCGACGCGACGCCGGCGGCCAAGCCCGCCAAGGAGCAGACGCTGGAGGAGCGGGTCGCCTCGGGCGGTCCCACCCGGGGCATCCGCTCGAGCCGGAGCCGGACCGGTCGCGAGGGCCGCCGCCGTCGCGATCCGGTCACCCCGCCGCCGCGGATCACGGACAAGCTCATGGTCATCACAGAGCACGGCGAACGCGACCAGATCGCGGTGCTCGAGGAGGGCGTGCTCGTCCAGCACTACGTGACCCGTCAGGGCGCCACCTCGATGGTCGGCAACGTCTACCTGGGCCGCGTCCAGAACGTGCTGCCCGGTATGGAGGCGGCGTTCGTCGATGTGGGCCGCGGCCGCAACGGCGTGCTGTACGCCGGCGAGGTGAACTACGACCCGGCGGACGTCGAGGGGCCCGCGCCGCGCATCGAGCAGCTCCTCAAGCCAGGGCAGGCCGTGATGGTCCAGGTCACGAAGGACCCGATGGGCGGCAAGGGCGCGCGGCTCACCGCGAACCTCAGCCTCGCCGGCCGGTACCTCGTGCTCGCGCCGAACCAGAACCTGTCGGGGATCAGCCGCCGTCTCGGCGACGACGCCCGCAAGCGCTTGAAGACGCTGCTGAAGCGCGTGAAGCCGCCCGAGCACGGCGTGATCGTCCGCACCGCGGCCGAGGGAGCCACCGAGGAGGCCCTGGAGACCGACCTGCGCCGTCTGCTCCGCATCTGGGACGACATCCAGGGGCGGGCGAAGAAGGGCAAGGCGCCCACGGTGCTCTACGAGGAGCCCGACCTGACCGTCCGCGCCGTCCGCGACCTGTTCACCGACGAGGAGTTCAAGGGCCTCGTCACCGACTCGCGGCGCGTCTACGACGAGGTCATGGGCTACGTGAACGAGGTCGCCCCCGACCTCGCGCCGAAGGTCTCGCTCGCCGACGGGAAGCTGTCCGCGTTCGAGGAGCACCGGATCGTCGAGCAGATCCACAAGGCGCTCGACAAGAAGGTCTGGCTGCCGAGCGGCGGCTACCTGTTCATCGAGCGCACCGAGGCCATGACGATCATCGACGTGAACACCGGCAAGGCCGTCGGGAAGACGAACCTCGAGGAGACCGTCGTGAACACCAACCTCGAGGCCGCCCGTGAGGTGGCGCGCCAGCTCCGGCTGCGCGACATCGGCGGGATCATCGTCGTCGACTTCATCGACATGCTGCTCGAGAAGAACAAGAAGCAGGTCGAGGAAGCGATGCGGGAGACCCTGGCCCTGGACAAGACCCGGTCCCAGGTCTTCGAGATCGGACCGCTCGGGCTCCTGCAGGTCACCCGCAAGCGGGTATCCTCGGGCCTGGTCGAATCGTTCTCCGAGACCTGCCCAACCTGCGAAGGCCGGGGCTTCCTGCTCACCTACGACGTGAACTGAAAGGACCCACCATGTACGCGGTGATCAAGACCGGCGGCAAGCAGCACAAGGTGCAGGCCGGCGACGTGATCGAGGTCGAGAAGCTCGTCCACGAGGGCGAGACCATCTCGTTCACACCGCTTCTCGTCGTCGAGGACGACGGCACCACCCACGCCGGCAAGTCCGTGGCCAAAGCCACCGTCACCGCGAAGCCCCTCGGCGAGACGAAGGGCGACAAGGTGAAGATCTTCAAGTACCGGCCGAAGACCGGGTACGCGAAGCGCGGCGGGCACCGCCAGCAGCTCACCTTGATCGAGATCCAAGACGTGACGCTCGGCTGAGCGTTCTGGGAGGCTGATGACCCCATGGCACACAAGAAGGGCGGCGGCTCGTCCCGGAACGGCCGCGATTCCAACGCCAAGCGACTGGGCGTCAAGGCCTACGGCGGCCAGGAGGTCCCTGCGGGCTCGATCATCGTGCGCCAGCGCGGCACCCGGATCCACCCCGGCGACGGCGTGGGCAAGGGGAGCGACGACACCCTGTTCGCGCTCGTCCCCGGGGCCGTGACCTTCACCGAGTCGCGCGGCCGCAAGTACGCGACGATCCAGCCGGGCTAGCCGGCCGCGCCTCGCCGCCGGTTCACCTCGGCCACCCACGCCTTCATCAGCGGCTTCATCATCGTGCCCGTCTCGGCCAGGTAGGTGCTGTTGCGGCGTTGCTGCATCCGGCGCGAGGGCTTGATGATCTTGCCGAGCCCCGCCTCGATCTCGTCGTCGGCGCGCGAGCGTGCGAGGGGTGGCGGCTTGGCGACGTAGTAGGCCGTCTCCCGGCGCTCGCCGTCGTCGACCCACCGCACGAGCAGCACGGGGGTCAGCTTCAGGCGCTTCATCCGCTGGATGGCCACGATCGGGATGGGGGCGCCCACCTCGGAGTCCTCCGGCGTGAAGACGATCTCGTCCTCGGTGAGCGTGAGCTCGCCGCGGATGTCGTGATCGGCCAGCCCTTTGACGAGCTCGACCTTCCACACGGGCAGCGGGTCCATCGGGTCATCTTCGCCTGACGCGTGCGCGACGACCACCTAACCTGCCGGGCGTGCCCTTCGTCGATGAATGCGTGGTGTTCGTGCAGGCCGGCCGTGGCGGCGACGGCTCCGCCTCGCTGCATTCGGAGCCGTTCAAGCCGCGGGGCGGGCCCAACGGGGGAGACGGGGGGCCCGGCGGGTCGGTGATCTTCGAGGTCGACCCGGGCGTTCACGACCTGCGGTGGCTCGCCGACCACCCCCACCAGCGTGCGGCCGCCGGGTTGCCGGGCCGCTCCACGCGGCGCGACGGCGCGGCCGGCGCCGACCTGGTGGTCCCGGTGCCCGACGGCACCGTCGTCCTGGACGAGGACGGGCTCCTCGCCGACCTCGTGGGCGCCGGCACGCGCGCCGCCGTCGCGCGGGGCGGCGCGGGCGGGCGCGGGAACGCACGCCTCGTGTCCTCGCGCAACCGCGTGCCCCGCGTCGCGGAGCCCGGCGAGGCGGGCGAGGAGCGGAGGGTGCAGGTGGAGCTCCGCACCGTGGCCGACGTCGGGCTGGTGGGCCTCCCGAACGCCGGGAAGTCCACGCTGCTGTCGCGGCTCACGGCGGCCACGCCGAAGATCGCGAACTACCCGTTCACGACGCTCACCCCGAACCTGGGCGTGGCCGGACAGGACGGTGACCGCTTCGTGGTGGCCGACGTGCCGGGGCTAATCGAGGGCGCGAGCCAGGGCCGGGGGCTGGGGCACCGGTTCCTCCGCCACGTGGTGCGCTGCCGGTCGCTCGTGCTCGTGGTCGACCTGAGCGCCGACGATCCGGCCGCCGACCTCGCGGTCCTCCGTGCCGAGCTAGCCGAATACGATCCCGAGCTCGCGGCGCGCCCCGCGGTGCTCGTGGCGACGAAGGCGGACCTGGTCGATGACGCGACGGCCGCCGCGGCGCCGCTCGGCCCCGACGCGACCGTCGTGTCGGCCGTGTCGGGGGAGGGGCTCGAGGTGCTGATCGACCGCCTCGGCCTGCTCGCGAAGGAGGCCGCCGAGGCCGAGGAGCCGCGCCGCGCGCACGTCGTGCTCCGCCCGGGACGCCCGCGGTTCACGGTGTCGCGCGGGGACGACGGGCATTGGCTCGTCGCGGGCCAGTCCGTCGAGCGGTGGGTGATGGAGACGGACATCGATGACGAGGGGCAGCTCCGCCAGCTGCAGACGAAGCTTCGGCGCGAAGGGGTGGAGCGCCGGCTCGCGTCGCTGGGCGCGCGCCCGGGCGACGAGGTCGAGATCCGCGGTCGCGTGTTCGAGTACACGCCCGACGAGGAGGGGTGAGCGTGGACGACGAGATCCGCCGGTTGCTGGCCGCCGAGGAACGCACCTGGGCGGCGTGGCAGGCCGCCGTCGCCGAGGTGCCGGACGCCCGGCGCACCGGGACCGACGTCACGCGGGGGTGGAACGTCCAGACCGAGGTGGCGCACATCGGGGCGTGGTTCGACGAGGCGGCGCGGGTCCTGGAGGACATCGCGGCCGGCACGTGGGACGCCGCGACCGACCCGGCCGAGGCCGACGGGTACACGGACCGGGTCAACGCCGAGCACGCGGCGCGGGCCGCGGCGATGACGTGGTCCGAGGCCGAGGCGAGCTGCGCCGCGGCCCGGCAACGAGCGCGCACGGCCCTGGAAGCGCTGTCGACGCTCACCCCGGACGCCTGGGTCTGGTTCGAGGAGTCGGGGCCGCGGCACGCACTGAAGCATCTGCACGACCTGCGCGCGTGGCTCGACGGCCGCTCGAGTGACCCCGAGGTCGGCGACCTGCTCGACGCCGAGTCCGACGCCTGGGTCCCGTTCGCCACCGCGCTCGACGGCGCCGCCGGGGACGGCGGCCG
>DASQKC010000184.1:0-2213 GCA_035630755.1 Actinomycetota bacterium
CGGAGACCGATCTGGTTGGCCATCGTGCCGGTGGGGACGAAGATGCCCGCTTCCTTCCCGACGGCCTCGGCGCTCCGCTCCTGGAGGAGGTTGACCGTCGGGTCGTCGTCATACCAGTCGTCCCCCACCTCGGCCTCGGCCATCGCGCGGCGCATCGCCTCGGTGGGCTTCGTGACGGTGTCGGAGCGAAGATCGACGCGGAAGGAGCTCATGGTCGCCGAGTCTACCGACGACCCGGGCCCTGCCGGGCGGGCCTAGTACAGGAACATCGGCTTGCCGTCGACGTGGCGGATCTTCGGCCGGTACTCCTCCGCGTCGTAGAGCGCCTCGATGTCGACCCGCTTCACACCCTGGCGGACCACCTCGATCGGGACGTTCACGTAGATGCCGTTGCGAAGAGCGACGAGCCGCCCCTGCGTGCCTTCCAGGAGCAGGTCCGCCGCCATCACCGCGTAGTTCGTCGCCACCATCAGATCGAGCGCGTCGGGCTGCCCCGAGCGCATCAGGTAGCCGATCTGCTGGTAGATGATCCCCTCGCCGGTGATCTCCTTCAGGGCTTCGCCGGTCTGCGCGCCGATCCCGCCGAGCTTGCGGTGGCCGTAGGCGTCCGCCGTGCCGCCCATCACCATCTCGCCGCCGACGAAGTGCGCGCCCTCGGAGATCGTGGTCATCGCGTAGCGCGAGGGGTTCTTCCGCTTGTCGTCCATCAGGTACGTCGCGAGCTGCTCGACGTCGAACGGCACCTCGCTGATGATCGCGCGGTCCATGCCGGAGAGGTACGCGGAGACGAGCGACGTCTCGCCGCTGTAGCGGCCGAAGACCTCCACGACCGCCAGCCGTTCGTGGGAGCCGGCGCTCGTCCGGAGCTGGTGGATGAAGATCACCGTCCGGGTCACGGCCGTGGAGAATCCGATGCAATAGTCGGTGCCGTGGACGTCGTTGTCCATCGTCTTCGGGACCGCGACGACCGGGACGCCCTCGTCGTGCAGACGCAGCGCGAACGAGAGCGTGTCGTCACCGCCGATCGGGATCATCGCGTCGATCCCGAGGTGGTCGAGCACGGCCATCGCGTGCACCGTGTGATCGCGCGCCTCGTCGTCCACACGACCCGCCTTCAGGAAGTCGGGCTCGTCAGCGGCGCGGACGCTCGCCGGGTTCGCGCGCGAGGTGTGCAGGATCGTGCCTCCGGTCCGGTCGATCGTGCGGACCGCGTCGGGGTCCAGCCGAACCGTGTGCGTCGCCGCCGACGAGGGATCGGCGGGGTCGAGCTCCAACAGCCCCGCCCAGCCGCGACGGATCCCGACGACCTCGTGGCCCTCCTGCACGGCACGCGTCGTGGCCGCCTTGATGCAAGCGTTCAGTCCGGGGACGTCCCCTCCTCCCGTGAGGATGCCGATCCGCATGCCGTCGACCCTACAACCGGCTCCGGCGTTCCTACCCGAAGAACACCTCGGCCTCGCGGTACAGGTCCATCGGAACGACGTTTCGCTCGGCGACGGCCTCCGCGATCGGCACGTCCCGCACGCCCTGCGCCTTCCTCGCCACCATCCGGTCCCAGCCACCGGCAGCCGCGAGATCGGCGGCGGCGATCCCGAAGCGCGTCGCGAGGACCCGGTCGAAGGCCACCGGCGTCCCTCCCCGCTGGACGTGGCCGAGGATCGTGACGCGGGTCTGGAACCCCGTACGCTTCTCGATCTCCGGCGCGAGGTGGTTCGTGACACCGCCCAGCCGTGGGAAGCCGTTCTCGTCGAGGGGCGGCTCCGGGAGCACTAGGGTCCCCTGTCTCGGGACCGCTCCCTCGGCGACCACGACGATCGAGAACGAGCTGCGGCTGGCGTGCCGGTGGCGGAGTTGGTCGCAGACGTCGTCGAGATCGAACGGGTGCTCAGGGATCAGGATCGCGTCCGCGCCACCCGCCATCCCCGCGTAGACCGCGATCCACCCGGCGTGACGGCCCATCACCTCCAGGAGCATCACCCGGTCGTGGCTCTCGGCCGTGGTGTGGAGCCGGTCGATGGCGTCGGTGGCCACCTGCACCGCCGTGTGGAACCCCACCGTCACGTCCGTGCCCCCGAGATCGTTGTCGATCGTCTTCGGCACGCCGACGACGCGGACGCCGTCCGTGGCGAGCTGGACCGCGGCGCCGAGCGTGCCCTCACCGCCGATCACGATCAGGCCGTCCAGGCCGTGCGCCGCGACCGTCGCGAGGATCT
>DASQKC010000185.1:0-8331 GCA_035630755.1 Actinomycetota bacterium
CGAGGGTGGTCGGGTCGAGCGAGATCACCTTCGCGTCGGGGAGGCCGATCCGGTCGAGGGCCTCCTGCACCTGGCCGCTCGGCACCGCGCACACGCGGCAGAGGTCCTGCGTGAGGATCACGTCGGGGTGTTCACGGCGCAGGAGCTCGGTGTCCAGCATGTAGAGCGGCTGGCCGGCCGCGAGCTGCTCGCGGACCGCGCCGTCGACCTGCCGCGCGGTCTGGACGCGGCCCTGGGGGAGGGCGCTGCGGCTCACGACCGGCTTCGTCACGGCCTCCGCCGGGTGGTCGCACTCGTCGGTGACGCCCACCAGATCGTCGCCCAGACCCAGCGCGAAGACGATCTCGGTCGCCGAGGGCAGGAGGGACGCGATCTTCATCGCGGCAAGTCTCGCAGGCGTTCCGGGGACTGCAAGACGGCCATCAGGTCGGTGAGGAACCGCCCCGCCGCAGCGCCGTCGAGGACCCGGTGATCGAACGTCAACGACAGCGTGGCGGCCGGACGGGCCGCCACCTCGCCGTCCACGACGAGGGCGCGCGGCGCGATCACGCCGATCGCGAGCGTCACGCTCGTGCCGGGCGACAGGATGGGCGTGCCGGCCTCGCTGCCGTAGGACCCGGTGTTCGAGACCGCGATCGTGGCGGTCGCGCGGCGGTCCTCCGCCGCGAGCGACCCGGTGCGAGCCGCGTCCGCCAGACGGTCGAGCTCGGCGGCGATCGCACCGATCCCCCGGCGTCCCGCGTCCCGGAGCACGGGCACGAACAGCCCATGGTCGGTGTCGACGGCGATCCCGACGTCGACCGTCTCCCGCGCCTCGATGTGGTCGTCCCGCCACGCCGAGTTCACGAGCGGGTGGTCGGGCACCACGACGCCGAGCGCGGCCACGACCAACGGCAGCGGCGAGAGGTCGAGCGCGCGGCGGTGCGCGTCCAGCGCCGTGGCGTCGAGCGTGCGGAACGTCGTCACCTGCGGGATCGCGGCCTGCCGCTCGAGGTTCGCCGCGATCGCGCGGCGCGTCGGGCTCAGCTCGGACGGCGCTCCGGGGGCCGGCGCATCGACGTCCGGCTCGCCGGCGACGGCCCGGACGTCGGCCTCGGTGATGCGACCGCCGGGCCCGGTCCCCGCCACGGCCGCCAGGTCGACCGCCAGCTCCTTGGCGAGCTTGCGCACCGGGGGGGTGGCTCGCGGCCCATCGGTGGGCGGCACCTGCGGTTCGGCCGCGTCGCCCTCGACGTCGAACGTTACGAGCGGGGCTCCCACGGCGATGTCCGATCCCTCGTCCCCGTGCAGCGTCACGACGGTGCCGGCGAACGGGGACGGGATCTCGACCGCCGCCTTCGCGGTCTCGACCTCGACGAGCGGCTGGTTCAGCTCGACCGCGTCGCCCGCGGCGACGAGCCACGCCACGATCGTGCCTTCCTCCAGGCCCTCGCCGGGGTCGGGCATGACGAACACACGCTCGGCCATCTAGTAGGCCACCGTCGCCATCGCGGCGTCGACGATCCGGTCCACGCTCGGGAGGTAGCCGTCTTCGAGCGAGGCCGGCGGGTACGGCGCGTCCCAGCCGGTCACGCGGGCCACGGGGGCGGCGAGCGAGTCGAACGCGAGCTCCATCACCCGCGCCGCGACCTCGGCTCCCATCCCGAGCGTGCGGGGCGCTTCGTGGACCACCACCACGCGGCCGGTCTCGCGGGCGCACCGGGCGAGCAGGTCCTCATCGAGCGGCGAGAGCGATCGCAGGTCGACCACCCGTGCGCCGACGCCCCGTTCGCCGAGGACGGTGGCCGCGTCCAGCGCGCGCGCGACCATGGTGCCGTACGCGACGACCGTCACGTCATCGCCCGTGCGCAGGACCCGACCCGCACCGATCCCGGGGCCCTCCGTCGCCAGCTCGCCGGCCTCCTTCCCCCAGTACCGCGCCTTGGGCTCGAGCACCACGACCGGATCGGCGTCGGCCACCGCGTGCCGGAGCAGCCGGTACGCGTCCAAGGGCGAGGACGGCACGACCACCTTGAGGCCCGCGGTGTGGACGTAGTACGTCTCCGGGCTCTCGCCGTGGTGCTCCTTGCCCTTGATCCCGCCGAAGGCCGCGATGCGGATCGTGATGGGCAGGTCGACGCGACCTCGCGTCCGCATCCGCATCTTCGCCACGTGGTCGATGACCTGCTCGAGCGCGGGGTAGGAGAACGCGTCGAACTGCATCTCGACGACCGGCCGCCATCCCGCGAAGCACAGGCCCACGGCGGCGCCGACGATCGCGGCCTCGCTGATCGGCGTGTCGAACACGCGCCGATCGCCGAACTCGGCCTGCAGGCCGTCGGTGACGCGGAAGACGCCGCCGGACACGCCCACGTCCTCGCCGAACACGAGCACCCGTTGGTCGTCGATGAGCGCGTCCCACAGGGCGCGGTTCAGCGCCGCGCTCATCGTCCACTCAGCCACCCAGTGCCTCCTCGCGCTGGCGCAGGAACGGCGCGGGCGGGTGGGCGTACACCCAGTCGAAGGCCCACGCCTCCGGCGGCGGGCCCTGGGCGACCAGCCCCGCCCGCACCGCGAGGGCGTGCTCGTCGGCCTCGGCCTGGTACGTGGCGAGGAGGTCGTCGTCGGCGTGGCCCGCCGACCGCATCCATGCGCCGAACCGCGCGATCGGGTCGAACGCGCGGGCGCCAGCGACCTCCGCCGCGTCGCGGTACCGGGTGGCGTCGTCGGCAGTCGAGTGCGCGCCGATCCGGTACGTCAGCGCCTCGATCAACGTCGGGCCCTCGCCGGCCCGGGCGCGGTCGACCGCGGCGCGCGTGGCGGCGTACACCCCGAGCACGTCGTTGCCGTCGACCCGGACGCCGGGGAAGCCGTAGCCTTCGGCGCGCCGCCAGATCTCGCCTGCCGTCTGCTCGCGCGTCGGCACGCTGATCGCCCATCCGTTGTTCTGACAGAACAGGACGAGCGGCAGGCGCCGGACCCCCGCGAGGTTCGCGGCCTCGTGGAAGTCGCCCTCGCTCGTCGCGCCGTCGCCGAAGTACGCGACCGTGATCGCACCCACCCCGTCGAGCTGCTGGCCCAGGGCGTAGCCGGCGGCGTGCGCGATCTGCGTCGCGATCGGGATGCAGATCGGCCCGAACCGCGTCGCCCGCGGATCGTAGGGGCCCCCGTGCCACGTCCCGCGGTGGTACCAGAGGTAGCGGACGGGATCGACCCCGCGCGCGAGCGCCACCGCCAGCTCGCGGAAGCTCGGGAAGATGAAGTCCTCGGCGCCCAGGGCCATCGCGCTGCCGATCTGCGCCGCCTCCTGCCCTTCGAAGCCCGGGTAGACCGTCAGCTCGCCCTGGCGTTGCAGGGCGATGCACTCGCGGTCGAGGCGGCGGGCGAGGACCATCCAGCGCAGGGCATCGCGGAGGTCGTCGGGACCGAGGCCCACCGCCGGATCGCCCACCGCCGTCCCGTCGGGGGCGAGGATCCGCGTCGCGGCGGTCCCGGCCCAGTGTCGCGGTGCGTCCAAGGGTTCAGCTCCCGGGCTCGGCGAGCCGACAGGATAGGTGAACACCCGCTCGCTAGACTCCGACGACGATGGTCCCTTCCGCCTACCTCCGCGTGTTCCAGCCGCTCGACGGGTTCGAGCGGGCCGAGCAGGTCCACTGGGAGCGGTACCTCGTGCAGCGTCCGCGCCGGCCCGGCCCCCGGCGGTTCTCGGACCGCGCGACCGGCGCCGGGATCGGCGTCGTCGCGCCCGACGACGGCGAGCACGCGGAGGTGCGGATCGTCGAGGGCCGCACGTACGTCGCGCCGGAGCGGATGTACCTGCGCGTCCTGGCGGCGATCGCCGGGTTCCGCGATAGCTCCGACCTGGAGATGGCGGACCGGTTCGTGCCCAAGCGCGCGGCCCGTCACGCGCGCCGCCAGCTCGCCAAGCAGCGGCGCCGCGACCCGAACCAGGTGGCCTTCGTGCACCAGAGCCCGTGGCACGTCCCCATCAGGTGGTTCACGTTGTTCCGCGACGAGGAGCGCGTGCTCGCCGAGGACGAGCGCGGCGACATGCGACTGCGGTACCTCACCACGACCCGACGCGCCATGCGGCGGGCGGAGAACGCGATCCCCATCCTGCGCCGTTCCGACCTCGGCGCGCTCGGGGAGATGCTCGTCGACCTGCACCAGTGGATGGCCTCGTTCGACGGGCGGTCGCTCGTGGAGCTCGACTACGGTGAGCTGTGTTCGTTCATGACCTGGGACGAGATGGACGACGATCGCAGCGCCGACGAGGTCCAGGGCGCGCTCGACGCGTTGTCGCGGCATGAGTCCGCCCGGGCGGCGCAGGCGTACCAGGACGTGCTCACCCGGTGGGCCGAGATCCGCAGCCGCGAGCTCTTCAACTGACCAGCTCGTCGAGGAGGGATCCGAACGCCGCCAGGTACGCATCGACGTCCTCGTCCTCGGCCGGGACGGGGACCACGGGTCCGGCCCCGAGGATCGCCTCCCAGACGCCACGGTTCGCGAGCCAGATCCGGATGAGCCGCGTCAGCAGGTCGTCGGCGACCAGCCGGGCCTCGGCGGCCGTCCGCGGTGGCGTCGGCGCGAAGACGTAGCCGGCCCGCGGCCCCAGGTGGTGGATCGTCCACGGGAGCCCCGCCCGGTCGACGGCCTCGCGCATCCCAGTCGCGAGGCGGGCGCCGAGCCGCTGGGTGTGCGCGTAGGCGACGTCGGTGAGGACCTCGAGCATCGTGGCCCGCGCCGCCGCCATCGCGAGGGGGTTGCCGAACAAGGTTCCCCCGGTCGCGACGATCTCCGATCGTTCACCGTCGGGGCCCTTCAGCTGGTGCAGGACGCCGGCGACCTCGTCACTCGCCCCCCAGGCACCGAACGGGACCCCGGCCGCGATCGACTTGCCCGCCGTGACGATGTCCGGATCCAGCTGCCACCGGCGCGTGAGGCCGCCCGGGCCCACCACCTGGGTGTGGGTTTCGTCGTACGCGAGCAGGGTGCCGGTCGCGCGGGTCAGCCGCCGGAGCGCGTCGTGGAACCCGTCGTCGGGGAGGAGGAGCCCGATCTCGTTGGTGAGGGCCGGCTCGGTCATGACGAGTGCGACGTCGCCGTCCGCCAGGACGGCCGCGAGCGCGTCGACGTCGTTGAACGGGATGATCGCCGAGCCCTGGGTGGCGGTGCGAGGGAGGCCGCGCTCCTCGGCGACGAGTCCACCGTCGGGCGCCAGCTGCACGAGGGACTGGTCGAAGTGGCCGTGGTACTTCCCGTCGAAGAACAAGACGCGGTCGCGGCCGGTGGCCACGCGGGCCACGCGGATCGCCTCCACGTTCGCCTGCGACGCGGAGGACGTGTATTGCCACTTCGGCAGGCCGTAGCGGCGGCCCAGCTCCTCGGACACCACGATCGCGTCCTCGGTCGGCAGCAGGAACTGGTTCCCGCGTCGCATCGCCTCCTCGACCGCGCGTACGACGGGCTCGGGCGCGTAGCCGCAGAACATCGACAGGTCGGCGATGTTGAAGTCGGCGTAGGTGTGGCCGTCGACGTCGGTGAAGCGCGCCCCCGCGGCCGATGCCACCCACGGCGGCTCGTGGTGGTAGCTGCCGCGGAGCCACGCCATCGGCACGCCGTTGGGCATGACCGCCGATGCGCGCTCGCGCAGGGCGATCGATCGGGGGTGCTCGGCGTGGAAGCGGGCGTCCTCCGCGTCCTTCAGCGCCTTCACGCGCGCGCGATCGAGCCCGGACATGGCGCGGAGTGTAGGGGAGCGAGGGTGGTGGCCAGGGGCAGATTCGAACTGCCGACACCGCGGTTTTCAGCCGCGTGCTCTGCCAACTGAGCTACCTGGCCGTGCGGGGGCCGGTGGGCCCCAGCGCGCCTGACGGGCTTCGATCCCGCGATCTTCGCCTTGACAGGGCGATGAGGACTCCGGACTCCTCCACAGGCGCGTGTTCGGTTGTACGGACGCCGAAGCATCCGGTGTTGCGTGCCCCCAACGGGGTTCGAACCCGTGCTTCCGCCTTGAAAGGGCGGCGTCCTAGGCCACTAGACGATGGGGACCGGTCCCGTCCGCCGGGGCCGAGGCAGTATAGCCGGGGGTCGGAGCGGCCCGCCCGATCGTCACGATCCGCCGGGTCCGCGGCATATGGTCGATGACGTGCGAACCACCGTGACCGCCGTGTCGCTCGTGGCGGCGCTGCAGATGTCGTGCACCGGCGCATCCTCTCCCCCGGATGCGCCGGCCACGACCGGCACCGCCCCGGCGTCGCCGTCCCCGCCACCCGATCTCTCGCGCGTGCGCTACTACGAGCCGCTCATCCGCGAGCTCGCGAGCTTCGCGGGCAGCCACGCGGACCGCCTCGCGATCAGGGAGGAGATCTGTCGGACGGCGGCGGAGCCGTTCGCGCGGCAGGAGGTGTGCCGGGGCGCGTTCACGGATGAGGAGCGCGTGGCGCTCGTCGACCGGCTCACCGACGTCGCCGACCGGGTCATCTTCTACACGGGCGACGACGCGCCGGGTCGCGGCCTCCGCGTCTGGGTGGGGACGCCGGATCCGCACGGGGACAAGCTGTGGATCGGCGGCGGCATGTCATGCGGGGGGTTCTGCGCGCAGGGCGGCACCTACGTGCTGCGGCCGCGGGGCGAGCGGTGGGAGGTCCACGGCAACGCCCCGGGCACCGGGTCCTGGATCGCCTGAGCGAACCGCGGCCCGCTCCCTGCGGCGGTTTCGAGGACGTGACGGACCTGCGGACGCGGGAGGAACAGCCGACCGGGAGGCAACGTGCGCACCCGGATCGGCCGCATCGCGCGGTCGAGCAGCACGACGTCGATCGCGATCCGCATGCCGAACGTGTGCACGGATCGGCACCGGCACAGCAGCAACGCCTCGTCCGGGTCGAGGGCGTCGCGGCCGGCCAAGCCCCGGACGCGCTCGCGACGCGTCGTCGGCTCGAGGATCCGGAGGTGTCCGATCCGCGCGGTCCGCATCGGCGCACGGTAGTCCCCGGCGGCGACACGGCATCGCGTGACCGCCGGGGCGGGTGGGCCGGGCAGGATTCGAACCCGCGACACGAGGGTTAAAAGCCCCCTGCTCTAACCAGGCTGAGCTACCGGCCCGAAGGCTCGACACATCGTAGGGGCCGGGCGGTGTCCTAGCCCGGGTAGCGGTTCGTGATCGGGAGGCGGCGGTCGCGCCCGAACGCCTTGGGGGTGATCTTCACCCCCGGGGCCGCCTGCCGGCGTTTGTACTCGGCGCGATCCACCATCCCGGCCACCCGGCTGGCCGTGTCCCGGTCAGCGACGCCCGCGTCGACGATCGCGTCCACGTCCAGGTCGTCCTCGACGTAGGCCTCGAGGATCGGATCCAGCACCTCGTACGGGGGGAGGGAGTCCGTATCCCGCTGGTCGGGCCGGAGCTCCGCGCTCGGCGGCTTCTCCAGGACCCTCGCGGGGATCGGCGGGGTGCCGCCGACCTCGGCGGCCGACGCGTTCCTCCACGCGCACAGCTCATAGACGAGGGTCTTCGGGACGTCCTTGATGGGCGCGTACCCGCCGGCCATGTCCCCGTAGAGCGTCGAGTAGCCCACGGCGTATTCGGACTTGTTGCCGGTCGCCAGGACCATCGCGCCGAAGCGGTTCGACACCGCCATCAGGTCGTTCCCGCGGATGCGGGCCTGCAGGTTCTCGGCGGCGACCCCCTCGACGGCCCCGAGCGGTGCGAGGGCCGCCGCGTACGCCTCGAACGTGCCGGTGATCGGGACCACGTCGAGCCGGATGCCGAGCCGCGTCGCCACGTCCTGGGCGTCCTCGAGGCTCGTCGGGCTCGAGTACATCGACGGCATCGCGAGGGCGCGCACCGCCGCGGGACCGAGGGCGTCGGTCGCGATCGCCGCCACGAGCGCGGAGTCGACCCCGCCGGACAGGCCCAGCACCACCTCGGTGAAGCCCGCCTTGCGGACGTAGTCGCCGGTGCCCAGGACCACCGCCCGGTAGACCTCGGTTGCGCCCTCCGACCAGGGCGGTCGGGGGTCCGACGCGATCGTGCCGGCCTCGGCGTCGACCTCCACCACGAGCAGGTCCTCCTCGAAGCGGAGCGCGCGGGCGGCCACGGAGCCGTCCGGCGCCATCACGAGGGACCCGCCGTCGAAGACGAGCTCGTCCTGGCCGCCCACGGTGTTGACGTAGACGAGCCAGGCGCCCGTCTCGGCGGCGCGTCCGCGGAGCACCTCCTCGCGCTCATGGACCTTGCCCCGGTGGTACGGCGAGCCGTTGATGTTGAGGATGACCGGGACGTCCCGCCCGTAGTCCTCCCACGGCATCCCCGGTTGCCAGGCGTCCTCGCACACCGAGAGCCCGACCCGC
>DASQKC010000186.1:0-4354 GCA_035630755.1 Actinomycetota bacterium
GACCGCCTCGGCGATCTTCTCGCCGATCTCGGGGTCGGCGGCGGAGATGGCGCCGACCTGGGCGATCTCCTCCTTGGAGTCGACGTCCTTGGCGACCGTCTGGATGCGCTCGACGGCGCGCTCGACGGCCTGCTCGATGCCGCGCTTCAGCGACATCGGGTTGGCGCCGGCCGCGACGTTGCGCAGGCCTTCCTTGACGATCGCCTGCGCGAGGACGGTGGCCGTCGTGGTCCCGTCGCCCGCGACGTCGTCGGTCTTCTTCGCGACTTCCTTCACGAGCTCGGCCCCGATCTTCTCCAACGGGTCATCGAGCTCGATCTCCTTGGCGATCGAGACGCCGTCGTTCGTGATCGTGGGGGCGCCCCACTTCTTCTCGAGTACGACGTTGCGGCCCTTGGGCCCGAGCGTGATCTTCACGGCGTTCGCGAGCTGGTCCATCCCACGCTCGAGCGCACGCCGCGCGTCTTCGTCGAACGCGATGAGCTTCGGTGCCATCCGGTGCGACCTCCCTTGGTCTGTGTTCTCAGCCGATGCTGACGACTGTTAGCACTCGATAGGTGCGAGTGCTAACGATGGTAGCTGCGGCTTCACGGAAGTGGCAAGCCCAGGGGCCTCCCGCACGGGTAGGATCCCGCCCCGATGTCCGACGTCCCGACCTGGATCGCCCGCTACACGGCCACCCGCCTGGGCTTCCCCGCCTGGGATCGGGAGGCGCCCGGCCGCCTCGCCCTGGTCTCGAACCGCGGGGGCTCCTGGCAGGCCTGGGCGCACGATCTGGCCACCGGCTCGTGGCGCCAGGTCAGCGACGAGCTGGTCGGCGTCGAGGAGGTCCGCGTCCTGCCCGACGGGCGGATCGCGTGGTTCCAGGACGACTCGGGCGCCGAGACCGGGCGGTGGCTGGCGCAGCCCTTCGAGGGCGGGGCGAGGGCCTCCCTGTTCCCCCGCCTGCCCACCGGATGGTCGATGGGCATGGCGATGGCGCGGACCGGGCGGGCGGCGGTCGGGCTCGAGGTGGACGGCGACTACCAGGTGCACGTCGTCGAGCCCGACGGCAGTGCCCGCCTGATGCAGCGGGCGGACACCGCCCTCGGGGTCGGCGGCGGCTGGGACCCCTCGGACGGCGGTATCTCCCCCGACGGGCGGTACCTCGTCCTGCTCCACACCGACCACGGCGACGTCCTGCGGCCCGCCCTGCGCCTGCTCGACCTAGAGGACGCCGACCGGGAGGTCGCCTCGTTCGACGACCGGCCACGACGTGTCGAGGCCGGGCCGTGGTCGGACGACGGCGCGGCCTACGCGTTCGCGAACGAGCTCGGGGACCGGGCGCGCCCCTCCGTATGGCGGGCGGGCGAGCGCCGCGACCTCGCGGTCGACCTGCCCGGTGACGTGTTCCCGGTGGCGTGGTTCCCGGACGGCCGCCACCTCCTGGTCCGCCACGAGTTCGAGGCCCGCGCGCAGCTGCACCGGCTCGACACCGAGACCGGCGCGACCGAGCTCCTCGCCGATCCGCTCGGGGACATCGCCGGCGCGGGCCTGCGTCCCGACGGCGCGATCTGGCTCCACGCGGGCGACGGCACCGCGGCGCCGGCCACGGTGGACGCCGCGGGCGCGCCGGTCATCCGGGCCCCCGACGTCCCGGCGCCGCCCGGACGGGCCGTCCGCGACGTCTGGGTCACCAACGCGCACGGCGACCGGATCCATGTCTTGCTCATGACGCCCGAGGGCGAGGGACCGTTCCCGCTCGTCATGAACGTCCACGGCGGTCCGGAATGGCACGAGCGGCCGGCGTGGGACCCGGAGCTCCTCGCGTTCCTGGACGCCGGGTACGCCGTGGCCTCACCGAACTACCGGGGATCCACCGGGTACGGCGCCGCGCACCGCGAGGCGCTGATCGGCAACGTGTGCTGGACCGAGAGCGAGGACATCATCGCCACGCTCGACCACCTCATCACCGCCGGCGTCGCCGATCCCGACCGCGTCTACTGGAGCGGGTGGTCGTGGGGCGGATGCCTCGCGTGTTTCCACGCGGGGGTGCACCCCGACCGGTTCCGGGCGATCTTCGCGGGCATCCCCGCCGGTGACTTCGTCGCGGCCCACTGGGCGTGCGCGCCCGAGCTGCGCGCGTGGGACGACGCCGTGTACGGCGGTTCCCCCGCCGACGTCCCCGAGGCGTACGCGCGGAGCGACCCGATGACCTACGTCGGCGCCGTGCGGACCCCGACGATCGTCGTGGCCGGCGAGCACGACCCCCGCTGTCCGATCGAGGGCGTGACCCCGTGGGTCGAGGCCGTCCGTGCGAACGGGACCGAGGTCGAGGTGCACACGTACGGCGCCGGCCACCACGCGAACCGCATGGATCAGCAGGTCGAGCACATGCGCCGGGTGCTGGACTTCTTCGCGCGGCACGCGTGAGCCGCTAGAACCCCCACGTCACGATCCGGTCGGGCCGAACGTCGACGATCACCGTCGACCCCTCCTCGATCGGCGCCTCGGTCGGGTACTGCGGGTACTTCTCGTAGAGGAGGTTCCGGGCCCGCTCCCACTCGAAGCCCCGCTCGATGATCTGGGCGCGGCCGAACACGATCACCGACCGCAGCTTCGACCAGTCCTCGTCGTAGGCGTCGGCCGAGAAGGCGACCGCGTCGTTGCCCCACAGGTTGCGCACCTTCACGGTGTTCCCCTCGGTGGCGAAGACGATCCGGTCCAGGTCGAGGACGGGCGAGACCGGCGCGATGTGCGGCGTGCCGTCGGGGTTCACCGTCGCGAGCGTCACGGCGCGCTGCTCGGCGAAGAACACCGCGGCCGGGCCGTCGAGGAGCGGTCCCGAGTCGAAGAGCTTGCTCACTCCTCGGCCCCCGAGGCGACCTGCTCGTGGATCTGCTCGACGATCTCGGCGTTCGCCAGCGTGGTGACGTCGCCGAGCGTGTTGCCGCGGGCCACGTCGCGCAGCAGCCGCCGCATGATCTTGCCCGACCGCGTCTTCGGGAGGTCGGGGGTGAAGATGATCTCGTCGGGCTTGGCGATGGGACCGATCACCTTGGCGACGTGCTCGCGCAACTCCTGCAACATGACCTCGTCGCCCTCCACGCCCGTCTTCAGCGTCACGAACGCGACGATCCCCTCGCCCTTGATCTCGTGCGGCTTCGAGACGACCGCCGCCTCGGCCACGCGCTCGTCGTCGACGAGGGCCGACTCGATCTCGAACGTCGAGAGCCGGTGGCCCGCCACGTTCATCACGTCGTCGATGCGGCCCAACAGCCAGAAGTAGCCGTCGACGTCGCGGTGCGCGCCGTCGCCGGCGACGTAGGTCTCGGGACCGAAGCGGCCGAAGTACGTCTCGACGTAGCGGTCCGGATCGCCCCAGATCGTGCGCGCGATCGCGGGCCACGGCTGCCGGATGATCAGGTACCCGCCGCCGCCGAGCCCCACGCTCTCGCCGCGCTCGTCCACGATGTCGGGCCGGATCCCCGGGAACGGGTGGGTCGCCGATCCGGGCTTCAGCGTGGTGATGCCGGGGAGCGGCGTGATCATGATCGCGCCCGTCTCGGTCTGCCACCAGGTGTCGACGATCGGGCACCGCTCGGTCCCGATCACCTTCCAGTACCACACCCACGCCTCCGGGTTGATCGGCTCGCCGACCGAACCCAGGAGCCGGAGCGAGGACATGTCGTGCTGTTCGGGGAACGAGGTCCCCCATCGCATGAACGCGCGGATCGCCGTGGGTGCCGTATAGAGGATCGTGACGCCGTACCGCTCGATGATCGCCCACCAGCGGTCCTTGTCCGGCCAGTCCGGCGCCCCCTCGTACATCACCCCCGTGGTGTGGTTCGCGAGCGGCCCGTACACGATGTAGGAGTGCCCGGTCACCCAGCCGCAGTCCGCCGCGCACCAGTACACGTCGTCGTCGTGGATGTCGAAGATCATCCGGTGCGTCGCGGTGACCTGCGTCATGTAGCCGCCGGTCGTGTGCGCGATGCCCTTGGGCTTGCCGGTCGTGCCGCTCGTGTAGAGCAGGTACAGCAGGTCTTCGGCGGCCATGGGCTCGGGCTCGCACGTGGCGGGCTGGTCGGCCACGAGGTCGTGGTACCAGTGGTCGCGGCCCTCGACGAACGCGTGCTCGTTCCCGCACCGCTGCACGGTGATGACGTGCTCGACCGTGGGACACTCGGCGAGCGCCTCGTCGGCGTTGGCCTTCAGCGGCACCACCGAGCCGCGCCGCCAGGCGCCGTCGGCGGTGATCAACACCTTCGCCTCGGCGTCGTTGATCCGGTCGCGGAGCGACTCGGCGCTGAACCCACCGAACACGACCGAGTGCGCCGCCCCGATCCGGGCGCACGCGAGCATCGCGATCGGC
>DASQKC010000187.1:0-2093 GCA_035630755.1 Actinomycetota bacterium
GACCGACGACAAGATCCTGGCCGCGTGGAACGGCCTGGCGATCGCCGCCCTGGCGGAGGCAGGGCGGGCGTTCGGCGAGATCGAGTACGTGGACGCCGCCGTCCGCGCCGCGGACTTCGTCCTCACGCACCTGCGGGACGATCCGGGGCGGCTGCTGCGATCGTGGCGGAACGGTCGGGCCGGCAGACCCGCCTTCGCCGACGACCACGCGGCGATGGCGGACGCATGCCTCGTCCTGTACGAGACGACCTTCGAGCTCCGATGGTTCGAGCAGGCGCGAGCGCTGGCTGACGAGCTGGTGCGTCTGTTCCACGACGAGGAGCGCGGCGGGTTCTTCCAGACCGGGCGCGACGCTGAAGCGCTCGTCGTGCGTCCGAAGGAGATCTCGGACAACGCCGTTCCCAGCGGCAACTCGCTCGCCGCGGACGTGCTGCAACGGCTCGCGCACCTGACCGGCGAGACGGGATACGAGAACACCGGTGTGGGCGCGCTCCGCCTGGTCCGCGACCAGGTGGCGGGGGCCCCGAGCGGGTTCGGTCACGCGCTGTGCGCCCTCGACGCGTACCTGTCTCCGGTCAAGGAGGTGGCGATCGTCGGCGACCCCGGATCCGCGGAGACCCGCGCGCTCGTCGCCGAGGTCACCGTGAACCGGTTCCTCCCCAATCACGTGCTCGCCGTGTCCTCGCCCGGAGACCACGCCTCCAGCGAGCGAGTGGCGCTGCTGCGGGATCGCCCCCAGCGCAACGGCCACGCGACCGCGTACGTGTGCGAGCACTTCCG
This sequence comes from Actinomycetota bacterium, assembly GCA_035630755.1. Classification (GTDB taxonomy): domain Bacteria; phylum Actinomycetota; class UBA4738; order UBA4738; family HRBIN12; genus AC-51. The sequence goes on from DASQKC010000187.1 coordinate 781, forward strand.
GTGCCGGCTCCCCGTGACCACGCCCGTGGAGCTGGTCGAGCAGCTGGGCGGCACCGGTTCGGCTTCGGCCTGATCCCGCGCGATCCGGCGGCCCGGGCAGGCGGGTAGACTGCCCGCTCCGCCGGCAAGAGGCCTCCAGATGACCGAAGCGACCTTCGTCACCTCCCTGGGTTCGTTCACCGTCCGCCTGATGCCCGAGCACGCGCCCAAGACCGTGGCCAACTTCCTCGACCTGGCCAAATGCTCGAAGGAGTGGACCGACCCTCGGGACGGTACCCGCTCGACCCGGCCGCTGTACGACGGGACGATCTTCCATCGGGTCATCCAGGACTTCATGATCCAGGGCGGAGATCCGACGGGAACCGGCACGGGCGGGCCCGGGTACCGGTTCGAGGACGAGTGCCCGCCGGACGGGCCGAGGTTCGACCGTCCCGGGCTCCTCGCGATGGCCAACGCCGGTCCCGACACCAACGGGAGCCAGTTCTTCGTCACCGTCACGCCGACCAAGTGGCTGACCGGCAAGCACACGATCTTCGGCGAGGTCACCGAGGGGTACGACGTGGTCCAGGCGATCTCTCGCACCCCGACCCGCGGACAGGACCGGCCGGCGAGCGATGTCGTCTTGGAGCGGGTCGAGATCGCCGAGTAGCACCGCAGCCGGCCGGCCGCCGGCGGCCTCGGACGGCACCGCCGCGGGAACCGCCGGGCCTGCTCCCCGGTCTGCTGTCCACATGAGGGTCGACCACGAGCAGGCCGGCGAGCGTTCGGCGTTGCGAGAGACCTTCGAGCGCGACGGCTTCGTGCTGATCGAAGGAGCGCTCGCCTCGGACGAGGTCGAGCGGCTCACGGCCGCCGTCGACCGGGTGTACCGCGCCGAACGCGGAGACGAGGGTGGACCATTGCACCTGCTTGCGTTCTGCGGCCGGGACGCGGCGTTCCTCGAGATGATCGATCACCCGGCCACGCTGCCGCACGTCGTGGACACGCTCGGGCCCGGCATCTTCATGTACCACTGCCATCTCGACGTGCACCCGCCGGAGCCGCCGGACATCGCGCGACCCTGGATGTGGCACCAGGACGGCGGCGTCGTCAACCGCGATCTCGAGACGTCTCCGCGCCCGCGTCTGTCGGTCAAGGTCGCGTACTTCCTCACCGACGTCTCCGAACCCGGCCGCGGGAACTTCGCGGTCGTCCCGGGCTCTCACGTGGCCAACGCGATCGAACCGCCGCGTGACCACGTTGACGACGTGCGCGGCTCGGTCCCCGTTCTCGCCCACGCGGGCGACGCGGTGCTGTTCGACCGGCGTCTGTGG
>DASQKC010000188.1:0-10824 GCA_035630755.1 Actinomycetota bacterium
GATCGTGTTCTTGAAGTCGACCTGGTGACCCTGCGAGTCCGTCAGGCGCCCGTCCTCCAGGATCTGCAGGAGCGTGTTGAACACGTCGGGGTGCGCCTTCTCGATCTCGTCGAACAGGATCACGCTGAACGGCTTGCGGCGGACGGCCTCGGTGAGCTGGCCACCCTCCTCGTACCCCACGTAGCCCGGGGGCGAGCCGATCAGGCGCGACACCGTGTGCTTCTCCATGTACTCGGACATGTCGAGCTGGATCAACGCGTCCTCGTCCCCGAACAGGAACTCGGCGAGGGCCTTCGACAGCTCGGTCTTCCCGACGCCCGAGGGGCCGAGGAAGATGAACGAGCCCGAGGGCCGGCGGGGGTCCTTCAGACCGCTCCGGGTCCGGCGCATCGCGCGCGACACGGCGGAGATGGCCTCCTGCTGACTGATGATCCGCCGGTGGAGCTCGTCCTCCATGCGCAGCAGCTTCTCGGTCTCCTCCTCGGTCAGCTTGAAGACCGGGATGCCGGTCCAGAGCGAGAGGACCTCGGCGATCTCCTCCTCGTCGATCTCGGACAGGACGTCCATCTCGCCAGCCTTCCAGTTCTCCTCGCGGCGGGCGCGCTCCTCCTGCAGTTGGCGCTCCTCGTCGCGGAGCGAGGCCGCGAGCTCGAAGTCCTGACCGTCGATCGCCGACTCCTTCTTGAGCCGGACCTCGGCGATCTTCTCGTCGAGCTCGCGGACGTCGGGCGGCGCGGTCATGCGGCGGATGCGCATGCGAGAGCCGGCCTCGTCGATGAGGTCGATGGCCTTGTCTGGGAGCTGGCGGTCGGAGATGTAGCGGTCGGCGAGGTTCGCCGCCGCGACGATGGCGTCGTCGGTGTAGGTGACACGGTGGTGGGCCTCGTAGCGGTCGCGCAGCCCCTTGAGGATGTCGATCGTGTGCGGGACGGTCGGCTCCGAGACGTCGATCGGCTGGAACCGACGCTCGAGGGCCGCGTCCTTCTCGAGGTGCTTGCGGTATTCGTCGCGCGTCGTGGCGCCGATCGTCTGGAGCTCGCCGCGTGCGAGCATCGGCTTGAGGATCGACGCGGCGTCGATCGCGCCCTCGGCCGCGCCGGCGCCGACGAGCGTGTGCAGCTCGTCGATGAACAGCACGATGTCGCCGCGGCTCTTGATCTCCTTCAGCACCTTCTTGAGGCGCTCCTCGAAGTCACCGCGGTAGCGGGAGCCGGCGACGAGCGCGCCGAGGTCGAGCGTGTAGATCTGCTTGCCCTTGAGCGTCTCGGGCACCTCGCCCTTCACGATGGCCTGCGACAGGCCCTCGACCACGGCGGTCTTGCCGACGCCCGGGTCGCCGATCAGCACGGGGTTGTTCTTCGTGCGGCGCGACAGCACCTGCATGACGCGCTCTATCTCGCGCTCCCGCCCGATGACCGGGTCGAGCTTGCCCTCGCGGGCGAGCTGCGTGTAGTTCCGGCCGAACTGGTCGAGGACCGCGGAACCGCCCTGGGTCTCCTGGCTGCCGGGGCCGGCGGCGACCTGCTCGCCCTTGCCGCCGGTGTAGCCCGACAGCAGCTGGATGACGGTCTGACGGACGCGGTTCAGGTCGGCGCCGAGCTTCTGCAGGACCTGCGCCGCGACGCCCTCGCCCTCGCGGATCAGGCCGAGGAGGATGTGCTCGGTGCCGATGTAGTTGTGACCGAGCTGCAGCGCTTCGCGCAGCGACAGCTCGAGGACCTTCTTGGCACGGGGCGTGAAGGGGATGTGACCGGTCGGCGCCGCCTGGCCCTGGCCGATGATCTCTTCCACCTGCTGGCGGACGGCCTCGAGCGAGATGTTGAGGGACTCGAGCGCCTTGGCCGCGACGCCTTCACCTTCGTGGATGAGGCCGAGCAGGATGTGCTCGGTGCCGATGTAGTTGTGGTTGAGCATCCTCGCTTCTTCTTGGGCGAGGACCACCACGCGCCTGGCGCGATCCGTGAACCGCTCGAACATCCGTCACCCCCCGGGCCGCAGCCCGTGTCGCGTCGTTCCCCTGGGATCCATGGACCACGTCCTCCCCCTGAGGTACGTGAGGCGCTCGGGTGCGGATCGTGATCCTGCCCCAGCGCCTCCTGGAGCCGAGTATACCCGCGGCCCCCGATACGCCAGGAAGGTCGATCCGCACGTCGCACCCATACAAGGAGTCCTCGGACGGTTCGCCCGGCGGCCTGAGTCCAACGGTCGGTCAAGGCGCATGGCACGGAAGGACCACACGAAGATCCCCCGGCCGAGACGCGTGGCTCAGCGCGGTGTGCGGTACACCAGATGTATGAGCCCCGCGACGACGTCGACCGTGCGCGTGCTGATCGTGGACGACCACCCGTCGTTCCGTTCCGCGCTGTCCTCGGCCCTGTCGATGGAGGCCGACATCGAGGTCGCCGGACAGGCCCGGGGCGGGCGGGAGGCCTGTGACGAGGCGGCGCGCCTGCGCCCGGACGCGATCGTGATGGACCTGTCGATGCCCGACCTGGACGGCATCGGCGCGATGCGGCGGATCCACGAGACCGACCCGGGCGTCCCCGTGGTGATCCTCACGGCCAACCCCGACGCGGGCTCCGAGCGTCAGGCGCGGGAGGCGGGCGCGCGCGGCTTCTTGCCGAAGGGATCGGGGTTGCGGGACCTCGTCGGGCTCCTCCACGAGGCCGCCGGCGCCGTCTGAGCGGCTCGCTACATCGACAGCGCTTCGGTGAGCGACCGGATCCGGTCGCAGAGCGCCATGACCATCTGGCGCCGCAGAGCGGGCTGCTCGTCCATGAGCCGCTCGAAGTGCCAGGACGCGATCGAGAACGTGACCAGATCCGTCTCGGCGGCGACCTGTGCCGAGCGGGGCTTCCCGTCCAGGAGGGAGAGCTCGCCGAAGTACTCGCCGGGGCCGGCCTTGGCCACCGGCGTGCCGTGCGCGCTGACGTCCGCGGTGCCGGTGAGGATCAGGTGGAAGACCTCGCCCTTGCGGTCCTCCTCCTTGATGACCGTCTGGCCGGCGCGCCACTCGACCTCGCGACCCTGGAGCACGATCCTGTCGAGGGTCTCGTCGTCGAGCTCGGAGAAGAGCGCGACCTCGCGGAGCTGATCGACGGTGACGGCCATGGACTCGTGCCCCCTCTCGGTTGCCCCCGGGCGTCCGGAGCCTAGCGCGAGGTCGGGTGCGGCGCTACCCGCCCTCGGGCCGGTGGGCCGGGTACATGATCAGGTCGCGCAGGGTGTCGGCGCCGGTCAGCACCAGCAGGAGGCGGTCGATGCCGATCCCCAGGCCGCCGGTCGGCGGCATGCCGTGCTCGAGGGCGCGCAGGAACTCCTCGTCCATCGGGTGGACCTCGTCGCCGAGGATCCCCTTCATCTGCTGCTGGAGCTCGAACCGGGCGCGCTGCTCGTCGGGGTCGGTGAGCTCGCTGAAAGCGGTCACGAGCTCCACACCGCCGACGATCAGGTCGAAGTGCTCGGTCAGGCCGGGCTGGTCACGGTGGGGGCGCGCGAGCGGGGAGATCTCGCGGGGGAAATCGCAAACGAACGTCGGGCGCTCGATCGTCCCCTCCACGAGCTTCTCGAACAGCTCCTGCACGATCTTGCCGGGACCGAACGCCGGGTCGATCGGCACGTCGTGGCGGGCAGCCACGCCGGGGAGGTCCTGGTGCTCGAGCGTGATCGCCTCGCCGGTGACGGCGCTCACGGCATCGAGGATCGCCAACCGCTCGAACGGCGGCGTCAGGTCGATCGCGCGGCCGTCGATCGTCACCGTGAGGTCGTCGGGGTCGCGGCCGTAGATCGGGTTCACCGCGAGGGCGCTCGCGACCACGAGGGCCTCGGAGAGTTCCATCATCGTGTGGTAGTCGCCGTAGGCCTGGTAGGCCTCGAGCATCGTGAACTCGGGGTTGTGGTCGCGGTCGATGCCCTCGTTGCGGAAGTTGCGACCGAGCTCGAACACCCGCTCGGCACCGCCCACCAGCATCCGCTTGAGGTACAGCTCCAGGCTGATCCGCAGCTTCATGTCGATGTCGAGCGCGTGGTGGTGCGTGGTGAACGGACGGGCGTTCGCGCCGCCGGCCACGAGCTGGAGCATCGGCCCCTCGAACTCGGTGAAGCCGCGATCGTCGAGCACGCGGCGCACCGTCCGCAGGACCGCGGCGCGCGCGAGGAACGCCCGGCGGGGCGCCTCGTCGGCCAGCAGGTGCAGGTACCGGCGTCGCTGCTGCAGGTCGGGATCCTGCAGGCCGTGCCACTTCTCGGGCAGGGGCCGCAGCGACTTCGTGAGCATCGCCCATCGCGTCGCGAACACGCTCAGCTCGCCCTTGCGGGTGGTCCCGACGACGCCGGTCACGCCGACGATGTCGCCGAGGTCGACCTCGGCGAGATCGTCGAACGCCTCGGTGTCGGCCTGCGTGCACACGACCTGGATGTCGCCGTCGCGGTCGCGGATCGTGGCGAACACGAGCTTGCCCATGTCGCGCTTCAGCATCACGCGACCCGCCACCGTGCGGACGTCGTCGGTGCGGTGGTCGGCGGGGAGGCCGGGATGCGCGGCGCGGATCTCGCCGGTGCGGTCGGGCGCCTCGACCCCGAGCACGTCGGCGAGCGTGATCGCGAACGCCCGGTCCCGGCCTAGGCGTTCGAGGCTGGCACGACGGGCGGCGAGGACCTCGGCCTCGCGGCCTCGCGGCTCCACGTCCTCAGCCATCGGCGTTCCGTTCGTAGACGAGGCGCAGGCCCTCGAGGGTGAGCCAGGGCTCGTGGTGGTCGATCGTCGTGCAGTGCGGGATCACGACGGGGGCGAGTCCGCCGGTGGCGACCGTGGTGGCGTCGGGCGCGCCGAGCTCCCCGCGGATGCGGGTGACGATCGCGTCGACCTCGCCCGCCGTGCCGTACAGCAGGCCCGACTGGATCGCCTCGACCGTGCTCTTGCCGACCGGGGAGCGCGGCGGCTGCAGGTCCACCCGCGTGAGCCGCGCGGTCCGGCCGAACAGGGCGCCGGCGCTGATCTGCAGCCCGGGGGCGATGACGCCGCCGAGGAACTCGCCGGCCTCCGAGACGACATCGAAGTTCGTGCCGGTTCCGAAATCGACGACGACCGCGGGGCCGCCGAACCGGCTGAACGCGGCGAGCGTGTTCACGACGCGGTCGGCGCCGACCTCGCGCGGGTTGTCGGTGAGGACCGGGACGCCCGTCTTCGTGCCCGGCCCCACGATCACGGGCTCGAAGGGCAGGTACGCCGCCGCCATCTCGCGGAGCGACGACGTGACGTCGGGCACGACGCTGGCGATGCAGAACCCCGTGACGTCGGACCGCAGGTCGAGGTCGCGGTGCTCGAGGAACCCGGCGAGCTGCAGCGCGAGCTCGTCGGAAGTGCGCTCGGGACGCGTGGACAGCCGCCAGGTGTGCCGCAGATCGTGGCCCGCGAACACGCCGAGGACGATCTCGGTGTTGCCGACGTCGGCGGTGAGCAACACGGCGCGATCTAGCCCTCTCCCTCGATGACCAGGCGGAACGACGGTGTACCTTCCCTCGCCGCGTCGGGCGCCGACAACCCTGCGGCGTAGGCGTCGAGGGGATGGCCGGGCTCGGGGACGCGGCCGCCGGAGGCGACGGCGGTGAGGCGGGTGAGCCAGGCCACGGCGGGCGGGGCGGCCGCGCGCACCGCGGCGATCGCGCCGCCCACCTCGGCCACGGACGTGGTCCCCGCGATCGCCGCGCCGTCGTCCACGAGACGCCGGCAGCGGACGCCGAGCCGGCCGCAGATCTCGGCCGCGACCGGGTGGCCCGCGAGGACGCCGTCTCCCTCGGCCACGATCGTGCCGATCGTGCCCTGGGTCTCGCCCGGGTCATCCTCCACGGCGCCGACGGCGAGGAGATCGGGCATCACCGCGGCCAGGATCGTCCCCCGGTCCGGCGGCGGGGCCCTCACGCCGGCTCCGGCAGCGCGAGGTTGTCGATGAGGCGCGCGCTCGGGAACGCGGCGGAGACGATCGCGCGCGCCGGTCGTCCGGCCGCGAGCGTGGCCGCCGGTTCGAACGTGGCGTCGTCCACGACGGCCGCGTACACGAGCCGCGCGAGGGGCGTCGCGCCGATCTCGCGCGCCATCAGCGCCACGAGCACGGCCGGGTCCTCCGCGCCGCCCCGCGCCGCCTCGGCCGCCTCCCCGAGGGCGAGGAACAGGCATCCGGCCTGGTCGCGCTCCTCCGGCGACAGGTACGTGTTGCGCGAGCTCACCGCGAGACCGTCGGGCTCCCGGATCGTGGGGCAGCCCTCGATCGTGATCTCGGTGGCCAGGCGATCGATCTGGCCGACCATCCGGCGGATCAGGAAGAGCTGCTGGGCGTCCTTCTGGCCGAAGTACGCCGTGCTGGGGCCGGCGACGTCGAACAGCCGGTGCACCACCTGCAGGACGCCCCCGAAGTGGCCGGGACGCTCGGCGCCCTCGAACGTGTCGCCGACCGGCCCGGGGTCGGGCGACGGGAGGTCGACGCCCGGCGGGTAGACCTCGTCGACCGGGGGCGCCCACACGGCGTCGACGCCGGCGCGCTCGCACCGCGCCAGGTCGGCGGTCTCGTCGCGCGGGTAGCGGTCGTAGTCCTCGCTCGCGCCGAACTGGCGCGGGTTCACGAAGATCGTGGCGAGCACGCGATCGCATTGGGCCCTCGCGCGGCGCACCAGCGAGTCGTGCCCGGCGTGGAGCGCCCCCATCGTGGTGACGAGCCCGACCGAGGCGCCCTCCGCGCGCCATGCATCGGTGTGCGCGCGGCACGCCGCCGCGCCGCGGATCACGTCCACCGCGCGAGGACCTCCTCGACGGCCGCGCGTCCCTCCGGGCCCAGGCGCCCGGAGGCCACCGCCAGGTCGAGCGCGGCGCGGGCAACGGCGACGTAGGGACCCACGGCGTCGGGCACCGAGGCGGCGAGCGCCGTGAGGTTCGCCTCGATCGTCCCGGCGTCCCCGCGCACGGCCGGCCCGGTGAGCGCGGCGCCCGGACCCACGGTGGCGACGTTCTCGACCGTGGCGGTCTGCAGCGGCGCGAGGGCGGCCGCGGGATCGGGGACGCCCGCGCGCTCGAAGGCGGCCAGCGCGAGCGCGGACAGCGCGACCACGTCGTTCGATCCGAGCACGGCGGCGGCGTGATAGAGCGGCCGCGCAGCCTCCGTGAGGCGGAACGGCACGCCGCCCAGGTCGCGCGCGAGGCGCTCCCCGAGGGCGAACCCCTCCTCGTCGTCGGCGCCGACCGCGACGGTGCACCCCTCGAGCCGGGCCACCGCCCGCTCGACGTCGGGGAGCGTCTGCAGCGGGTGGATGGCGAGCCGGCGCGCGCCCGCGCCGGCCAGCGCGTCGAGCCCCGCCGCGCCGGCGAGGTGCGCGATCCACGCGCGGTCGGGGATCGCGCCGGACAACGAGTCGGCGACCTGGGCGATCCGATCGTCGGGGACGCCGAGCACGGTGACCTCGGCCTCGCGGGCGGCCGCACGCGCGGGCACGACCGGCACCCCTGGCAGGTGCAGCGCGGCGCGGTCGGGCGTGGCGTCGCCGCCGCTCGCCGCCACGATCTCGTGGCCGGCCGCGCGCCACCGGACGGCCACGGCGGTCCCGGCCCGCCCGGCCCCCACCACGGCGATCCTCACGGGACGACCTGCGACGCGAGCGAGGGCGCGACCGATGCCGAGGGTTCGGGGGCCTCCTCGGGCGGGAGCCAGAGGATCATCGGGCCGGGAGCCGGGGCGTCGTCGGGGAGGGCCATCTCGGTCACCGCCTCGTCGCGGACCACGAACAGCCGCCCGTCGACCGACACGACGACCGACCCGTCGAGCGTCGCGGTGGCTCCCACGTCGCGGGCGAGCGTCTCGAAGGTCAGCACCGGACGGACGGCGTTCCCGTCGCGGTACTCCGGGATCTGGTAGACGCCGCGCACGCCGCCGTAGGTGCCGAGGACGAGGTCGCCGGCCGGGCCGGCGCCCCACGACAGGAGCCGCTCGAAGATGAACGGATCCTGCGGACCACCGACCCGGTGGATGGACCCGTTCGGCGGCGTGCCCGTGAGCACCTCGAGGACGGGTCCGTCGGGGCCGACGGATGACGGGACGACGTAGAGGTCACGTCCGCTCGCGCCGATCGCCGTGTACCCCTCCTCGAGCGGCACGAAGGTGCCGTCGACGATCTGGACGACGCTGGACCGGTCGTCCTCGCTGATCGAGAGGTAGTCGTACAGGGTGGTGGCGACCACGGAGCTCAGGTCGGCGCACGACTCGGGGACGCTCCGCCGCGTCTCTCGCGCGAGCACGGGATCCCACGCGGTGACCTCGAAGCCGTCGCACCCGCCGCGGTGGGTCGCCGCCACCGCGGTCTCGCCGTACGGCGCCCACGCGACGTGGTCGCCCTGGATCATCGACACCGCCTCGTCGTCCGGGCCGAGGAATCGCAGCAGGTCCGCCGACTCGCCGTCGTCACGCTCGGAGACGCTCGCGATGGCGTCGGGCGACACCTCGGTGGCGCGGGCAAGCCAGCGGGGCTCGGCGAGCTGCGGACCACGCGTGTACGTGCCCGCCGAGAGGTCGTAGATCCAGATCCGCCAGAACTGCGGGTCCGCGTCGTCCGTGATCGCGTACACGAGGCGGCCACCCACGGCCCGCGCGGCGGGGTCGACCGCCGCCGGCGCCCCGGCGCGGAGGAAGCCGATCGCGACGAGCGCGGCGACGAGCACGGCGGCGGCGGTGATGAACGCCCCGCGCCGTTCGCGCGGCCCGCCCACTTCTTCGGGCGACCCCTCGCGCGCGATCTCGGGGTGCGACGGCAGCGGCGCCGTCTCGATCGGGGCCACCTCGGGCGCGGCGGCGGCCACCGCGGCCTCGGGGCCGCGGGCGCGGCGACGACCACGCCACCACGCGAGGGGTCCGCGCCGCGCCCGCTCGTCGCGCGGACGGTTCGGGAGCCAGAGCTCCGTGCCGCACGTCGGGCAGACCCGCGCGCTCGTCTCGCCCTCCCAGTCGCAGCGCAGGCAGACCTTGTCGATCGTCTTCACGGGAGCCTCAGCGGTGGGGCGACCGGGTACGCCTCGCCGGCCGGCGCCGGCAGGTCGACGAGGCGACGCCCGTCCGGGAGCGTCCCGTCGGGATCGAGCTCGAGCAGCGGCAGGACGACGAAGGCGCGCTCGGTCAGCCGCGGGTGCGGGATGGTCAGCGCGGGATCGTCGGAGATCACGCCGTCCACGAGGAGCACGTCGACGTCGATCGTGCGGGGGCCCCACCGCACCTCCCGGGTGCGCCCCAGCTCGGCCTCGACGGCCTGCGCCGCGGCGAGCACGTCCGCGGGGTCTCCGTCCGTCGATGCCCGGACGACCGCGTTGAGGTACGGGGGTTGGTCCTCGGGGCCGCCCACCGGCGCGGTCTGCCAGACGCGCGAGCTGGCGGTCACGCGGACGCCGTGGGCGGCGAGGCGGTCGACCGCCGCCTGCAGGGCGGTGAGGCGGTCGCCGAGGTTCGCGCCCAGGCCCAAGGTCACGACGGTCACTCGTCCTCCGGCCGGGTGACCGCGGCCGCCACGCCGTCGATCCCCAGCCTCGCGGCCGCATTCGGTTTGTGGACGACCACGCTCGCCCGCACGACGCGCTCGTACGTCAGACACGCGTCCGCGATCGCGACCGCCATCGCCTCGATGAGGTCGAACGACCCGCTGGCGACGACGCCACGGACCCGCTCGGACACGAGCCGGTAGTCCGCGGTCCCGTCGATCGTGTCCTCGCCGACCTCGACGGTGAGATCGAGGTCGACGACGAAGGGCTGGGGGTCGTCCTTCTCGCCCGGCCGGGCGCCGTGGCGCCCCTCGGCCCGGATCCCCGTCAGGAACAGCCGCGCGCGGCTCATGCGTCGGGTCCCACCTCCTGCTCGCGGGCCGGCGGCCCGGGCTCGACATCGTCCTCCTCGTACGGGGCGAGGTCGACCCAGGGAGGTCGCCGCTCGAGCTGCAACGTCACGACGCCCTCGTGCCCGTGCGGCGCGCCCTGGTACCGCGCCCGTAGGTACTCGAGGATCATCACGCCCACCGGGTCGAAGGCGTCGTCGAGCAGGAAGTGCCCGCTGTCGGGCACGACCCCGAGCGTGGCGCCGGGGCACGCGTCGGTGAGCCGCTCCGCGACGGCCATCGGCACGTACGGATCCTCCTCGCCCCAGAGCAGGAACACCGGGAAGTCCCACGACGCCATCCCGTCGGTGAGCGGCGTCAGGTCCACGGGGTCGGGGGGCGTCGCCGGCGCGGCGGCGTAGGCGTCGAGGTCGGCGGCGGGCAGGTCCGCGATCTCGACCGACCCGCGCTCGACGAACGTCCGCGCGTCGAGGTCGCGGGGCGGCGCTACGTCGAAGGCCACGCTGTCGATCAACACGAGCCCCTCGGTGCCCGGGTCCCCGTCCGCCACGAGCTGCGCGACGGCGCCGCCGTGCCCGTGTCCGACGAGCGCGAACCGCGTGACCCCGCGCTCGGCGAGCGCCGCCCGCACGTCGGCGGCGTGGCCCACCGGGTCCGTCCCGCCGAGCATCGGCGTCAGCACCCGGAACCGGGTCGCGAGCAGCGGCGCGAGCCGCCGCCACGTGTGGACCCCGCCGGGCCAACCGTGCAGCAGGACGACCGCGTCGGCGTCGGGCGGGCCCTCCTCGGTCACGATCATGTCCGACCCCTCGCGATCGCATCCGTCACGGCGAGCGCCCGGACGGTGGCCGCGACGTCGTGGACGCGCACCGCGCCGGCGCCGTGCGCCGCGCCCCAGATCGCCGCCGCCACCGACCCCTCCACGCGGTCGGCCGGATCCTCGATCCCGGTGATCGTGCCGATGAA
>DASQKC010000189.1:0-5556 GCA_035630755.1 Actinomycetota bacterium
CTGCACGACGGGCACGCCGCGCATGTACGTGGCGGCGACGAAGCCGGCGAGATCGCCCACCGTCCCGCCGCCGAGCGCGACGATCAGGTCGCCCCGATGGGCCTCTTGCCCCGCGAGCTGGTGCAGCAGCGTCCCGTACACCTGCAGGGTCTTCGCGTCCTCCCCGGACGGGACCGTCAGACCGACCGTCTTGATGCCCCGTCGCCCCAGGGCCTCCTCGAGCGGGCCGGACCACGCCGCGACCGCGCGGTCCGCGACGACGAACGCGCGTTCCACGCCGGGGAGATCGGGCAGGACCTCGTCGGCGCGGACGATGAGCCCCGCGCCGACCACCACCTCGTACGACCGCCCGGGGATCGGGACGGTCACGCGCTCCAACGGAGCTCCTCCACGATCGCGTCGGCGACCTCGCCCGGCGGCCCCTCCCCGTCGACGACGTGGGCCGCGAACTCGCGGTAGAGGGGCTCACGCGCGGCGAGGAGGCGCTCGAGGTCGCCGTCCTCCCTTATCAACGGGCGGTCGGCGCCGGGGGTGACGCGCTCGCGGATGCGGTCCACGCCGACGTCGAGGAACACGGCGATCCCCGTGTTCCGCAGCACGATCCGGTTCGCGGGTTCCAGGACCACACCCCCGCCGCACGCCACCACCGAGGGGTCCTGCGCCGAGGCCGCGAGGAGGGCGCGCGCCTCCAGCGCGCGGAACGCCGCCTCGCCGTCCTCGGCGAAGATCGTCGCGACGGTGCGCCCGGTCGTCCGTTCGACCTCCGCATCCAGATCCACGAACGGCACCCCGAACCGGCCGGCGAGTTCGGCCCCCACGGTCGACTTCCCCGACCCGGGCATCCCCACTAGGTAGACGATCACGGGAGCCCCTCGAGGTACCGATCCATGTTCGCGCGGGTCTCCCCCACCGAGTCGCCGCCGAACTTCTCGAGCACGGCGTCGGCCAGGACGTGGGCCACGACCGCCTCGCCGACGACCCCGCCGGCGGGCACGGCGCACGCGTCCGTCCGCTGGGTGATCGCGGTCGCGGGCTCCCCGGTGCGCAGGTCGACCGTCCGCAGGGGCTTGGGGACCGTGGAGAACGGCTTCATCGCGGCCCGCAGCCGGATGGGCTGGCCGGTCGCCATGCCGCCCTCGATCCCGCCCGCGCGGGCGGTCCGCCGCCGCGTGCCGCCCCCCGCGGCCGGCACGATCTCGTCGTGCGCTTTCGATCCGACGCGTGCGGCCGTGGCGAACCCGTCGCCGACCTCCACGCCCTTCACGGACTGGATCGACATCAGGGCGGCGGCCAGGCGGGCGTCGAGCTTGCGATCGAAGTGGACGTAGGACCCCACCCCGACCGGGACGCCGTAGGCGAGGACCTCGAAGACCCCGCCGAGGGAGTCCTTCGCGCGACGGACCCGGTCGATCTCCTCGACCATCCGCCGGCTCGCGGCCGGGTCGGCGCACCGGACCGGCGACCGGTCGACCCGCCCCATGTCCTCGGGGACCGGGGGTTTCCCGGTGGCGCGGACCGTCCCGATGCGGACCACGTGGGAGAGCACCTGCACGCCGAGCTCTGACAGGAAGGACCGGCAGATGGCGCCGGCGGCGACGCGCGCGGCGGTCTCCCGCGCGCTCGCGCGCTCCAGGACGTCACGGACGTCGTCGAAGCCGTACTTGAGCGCCCCGACGAGGTCCGCGTGGCCGGGGCGGGGTCGCGTCAGCTTCTCGTCCTCGCCGATGGCTCCCTCGGGCGCCATCAGGGTCGCGTACTTCGTGTCGAACTCCAGGTTGGGGATCGTGATGGCGATGGGCGCGCCGATCGTCCGGCCGTGCCTCACCCCCGCCAGGAGCTCGAAGGCGTCGGCCTCGAAGCGTTGGCGTCCGCCCCGCCCGTGGCCGTGGCGCCGGCGCGCCAGGTCGCGTTCCACGAGCGCGCGGGTGACCGGGATCCCTGCCGGCAACCCCTCGACGATCGTCGCCAGGCCGCGGCCATGCGACTCGCCGGCGGTGAGGATGCGGACCATGGCGCCCATCATAGGCAACGGCCTCTCGGCGCCCGCCGATGATGCGAGGGCGGCCCCTCGCGGGACCGCCCTCGCTGTCCGGCGACCGCTCCCCCCGTGGGCGGCCCGCCGGATCCCGACCCCGCGTCGCTACTTCTCGGGCGTGACGCAGAGCGTGAACGACTCGTCCCCGTACCGGAACGACGCACAGTTGCCCGAGGTCGATCGGAGCTCGAAGTTGCTCCCCGGGCCGAACTCCTCGCCGACCGTCACGTTGTAGACCTGGCCGTCGACCTCCACCTGGACGGCCCCGACCCCGCTCACGGCGAACACGTCGAGGAGGACGACCTGGTGCCCCGCCACGTTGGTCGAGGACCCATTGCCCGGCTGGGTCGGCGGGTTCGTGCCGCCCGGGGTGGTGGTCGTGCCGCCCGGGGTGGTGGTGGTCCCGCCCGGGGTGGTGGTGGTCCCGCTCGTCGTCACGTTGAACCCGGGCGGTGCCGAGAACGGGTCGCGCCCCGTGAAGACCGGCGCGGGGGGCAGCGGCTCGTCCGTCGTGGGCGTCGTGGAGGGGGATACCGTCACGTCGGGCCGGGTCGCCGTCGTGGGCGGAAGCTCCTCGTCACCACCCGAGAGGAGGCTCATCGCGAGCACGCCGACGAGGAGCACGCCGGCCACGATGCCGCCGATCCGCAGGGTCCGTTTGTCGCGGTCGGAGAGGGGCATTACTCGTCCTCCTCCCCGGAGGCGCTCTCGGTCTGTGGCCCCGGCAGATCCGGGTTGGCGTCGCTCGTGTAAGCCTCCATCGTGGCGCCGAGCGCGAGCGTCGGGCTCCCCGTCGTGGACGCCGTCGACGGGCTGAGGTCCGTGTTCAGGACCTTCGCCGCCCGCGGCAGGGTCTCGATGTTGTAGAGGAAGTCCGCGATCTGGAAGTAGGTGCCCTCGGCGCTCACCGAGATGGTCATCGCGGACAGCCCGCTCTCGGGGTTGAACACGGGCTCGCTGATCGAGAACTGCGAGACCTCGAGCCCCGCGGTATCCGCCGCGTTCTGGAGCAGGATCATCAAACCGGCCTCGTCCGCCACCTCGGGGATCGCGCTCTGCACCTCCGCGATCGTGGCCTCGTTCTCGGGCGCCTCCGCCTCGGCGACCTCCAGGGCCTGGCGTTGGGCGAGCAGCGTCTGCTCCCGGCCCTCGGCCACCGACAGCTCGTCCTGCGCCTCGGTGACCTCCCCCATCTTCGGCAGCACGAGGAACACGAACATCAGCAGCGCGAGCGCGACCACGCCGATCGCCGCCAGCAGCGGGGCGCGCCGGCTACCCACCGGTGTCCCCCATGTCGCCGCGTCCCCGCGCCGTGAGCGCTTCGGACGTGAGATCGGCGTTGACCGGGAAGGTCCGGATGTCGAGCGAGCTGTCGGTGGTCTCGACGGTCGCGATCCACGGGTTCACCCAGCCCTCGATCTCCTCCACGCGCGAGATCCACAGGGCCACCGTGTCGATCCCGATGGCCTGCGCGTTGAACGCCAGCGTGCCGACGAAGGTGACGTCGCCGTCCACCGTGGGCGACTCCAGCCCGACGGCGAGGCTCTGCAGGTACGAGTCCGAAGGCGTGATCCGGGACATGTCCATGAGCGCCTGCGAGAACGACATCTCGCCGGCGTAGGCGTTGCGCAGCATCTCGACGGCCTGGTCCGCCTCGACCTGGAGGTCGGCGAAGGGCTCGAGCGCATCGATCTCCTGTTCGATGGAGGTGTTCGTGCGCTCCTGGGCCTCGATGTCGTCGTTGACGCCGGCGAGCCGGTTCGCCTGCAGCAGGTAGAACGCGAGGATCAGGCCGAGGAGCACGAGGCCGCCGACCACGATCGTCGTCGCCAGCTTGCGCGTCCCCTGCCGCTGGAGGATGTCGGGAGGGAGCAGGTTGACCTGGCTCACGCCTCCCTCCCCTCGATCGCGAGGCCGACGGCGATCGCGAGCACGGGCTCGGCCTCCGCGGTCGCCGCCTCGGAGAGGGCGAGCTGCGAGGGCACGTGCTCGAACACCCGGCCGGTGTCGACCGGCACGGGGATCCGCTGCCGCATGAGGTCGAGGAGCCCCTCGAGGCGCGACCCGCCGCCGGTGATGAGGACGCGCCCGATCCGGGCGTCCCGGGTCTGCGCCGTGTAGAACTCGAGCGAGGAGCGGATCTCGTCCACGAACGACCCGGCCCGCTGCAGCGCGACCTCGCGGACGTCCTCGGGGCCCGGTCCCTCGGGCTCGTCCTCGAGGTCGAGGCCGCGCTTGAGCCGCTCGGCCGCGTCGTCCTCGATCCCGACGGCCCGCGCGATCGCCACCGTGATATCGCGTCCGCCCGAGGGGAGGATCCGGACGAACCGTGTCGTCCCCCGAGCGTGGACCACGATGTTCGTGACGTGCGAGCCGATGTCGATCACGGCCTCGTCGCCGGTCTCCTCGAGGGCGAGCGTCACGTCCGGCGTCCCCACGGCGCGCACGAGCGCGAACGGCACGAGGTCCAGACCCATCGGCTCGAGCTTGGCCGCCGTCACCGAGGCCACGATCTGGTCCACCATGACCCGCTGCGCCGCGACGAGGAGCATCCGCAGCATGCGCCGATCGTCCTGCTCGAACTCGCCGATCGGATCGTAGTCGAGGACCGCCTCGTCGACCGACATCGGGATGAACTCCTGCACCTGGAACCCGAGCGATGCGCGCAGCTCCTTCTCGGGCAGGTACGGCAGGGCGATCTCGCGCACGACGACCCGCTGGTTCCCGACCCCCAAGAAGACCTGACGGCTCTTGAACCCGCCCTGTTGCCAGAGCTGGCGCAGAGCCTCGGCCACGGCCTCGGGCTCGCGCACCTCGCCGTTCTCCACGGCGCCCGGCGCGAGCGGGACCTGTGCGGCGCGGATCACGGTGGGTGTCGACCCGGCGCTGAGCTCGGCGGCACGCACGGCGGTGGACCCGATGTCCAGACCGATGCGGCCGCGCGCCATCAGATGCCCTCCACGTGCACGGCGCGGCCCGCCAGGTACCGATCGACGTCCGCGCCGCGGATCCGGTAGTTGTGGCCGACGCGGACCGCCGGCAGGTCGCCGCCCTTGATCAGGCGGTACACGGTCATCGTCGACACGCGCATGGCCGCGGCGACCTCGGCCACGGTCAGCAAGGAACCGGAGCCGCCGATGGCGGCCCTGGCCTCGCCGGCGCTCATCGCCCGCCGTCCGGTGTGTGGTTCGTGTTGATCATGGGGAAGATGTTCAACATGTTCATCACAGAGCACAGAAGTGCACTGAAGCCCGCTCAGGGAACACCAGGCACATAGGCAAGTCAAACACCCTCAGCGGAGTTCTCCCTCGGCGGTCAGGACGCGGTGCCGAGCCCCAGGGTCCTGCCGTACCAGGCGGCGATCTGCGGACCCCAGAACGCCGCCACCACGGCTCCGGCAGCGAGGTAGGGGCCGAACGGGATCGCGCTCTTGCGGCCCTGGCCGAGCAGGAGCGCCGCCACCGCGCCCACCCCGCCCAGCACGATCGCTGAGGCGGCGGCCACCCCGACGTAGGACAGGC